>JAOADN010000009.1 GCA_026417295.1 Paracoccaceae bacterium | reverse complement strand
GGCGCGGCGCGGGCGGGGCCGGCCGTGCGCGCCGGGGCGCGGGCGGGGCCGGCCGTGCGCGCCGGGGCGCGGGCGGGATGGACATTCCGCCCCGCGCCCCGTAGCCAGACGGGGTGACCGAAGCCCCCCGCCCGCCCTTGCCCGCCGCCCGCTTCCTCGACCGGACGACGCCCCCCCACATCGCCACGCTCGTCCTCGTCTCGGGCCTTGCGGCGCTGTCGCTCAACATCTTCCTGCCGTCCCTGCCCTCGATGGCCCGGCATTTCGGCGTGGACTACCACCTGATGCAGCTCTCGGTGTCGCTCTACCTCGCGATGACCGCCGTCATCCAGGTCCTGATCGGCCCGGTCTCGGACCGCTTCGGTCGCCGCCCGGTGCTCGTCGGCGCGCTCGCCCTGTTCTGCCTCGCCACGCTCGGCGCCCTGCTCGCGCCCGGCTTCGGGCTGTTCCTCGCCTGCCGCCTCCTGCAGGCCGCCATCGCCTCGGGCTTCGCCCTGTCGCGGGCGACGGTGCGCGACATGGTGCCGGCCGACCGCGCCGCCTCGATGATCGGCTACGTCACGATGGGGATGTCGCTGGTGCCGATGGTCGGCCCGGTCATCGGCGGGGCGCTCGACGAGACCTTCGGCTGGCAGGCGACCTTCATCCTGCTCGGCCTGTCGGGCCTCGCCGTGCTGGCCCTCGTCTGGCTCGACCAGGGCGAGACGGTGCGGGGCGGCGCCAGCAGCTTCGGCGGCCAGATCCGCGCCTGGCCCGAACTGCTGCGCTCGCAGCGCTTCTGGGGCTACTGCCTGGCCAGCGCCTTCGCCTCCGGCGCCTTCTTCGCCTTCCTCGGCGGCGCGCCCCTCGTCGGCACCACCGTCTTCGGCATGGATGCCGCGACGCTCGGCTTCTGGTTCGGCGCCCCAGCCGCCGGCTATCTCGCCGGCAACTTCCTCGCCGGCCGCTACTCGGTGCGGGCCGGCATCAACCGCATGGTCCTCGCCGGCGCCCTCGTGACCACCGCGGGGCTCCTGCTCCTGTGGCTGCTCGACGCGGCCGGCCGGGCCCCGGCGCCGGTGTTCTTCGGCCTCGTCGTCTCGGTCGGGCTCGGCAACGGCATCCTGCTGCCCAACGCCAATGCCGGGATGCTCTCCGTCCGCCCCGCACTCGCCGGCTCGGCCGCGGGCCTCGGCGGGGCCATCGCCATCGGCGGGGGGGCGGCGCTCTCGGCCCTCGCCCCGGCCGTGCTCGCCCGGGGCACGGGCGCCGGCCCGCTCGTCGCGCTCATGCTCGCCACCTCGGCCGCCTCGATCCTCTGCATCCTCTGGGTGATGCGCCGCGAACGGGCGATCGGCCTGCCGTGAAGGGTCCCGTGCCGGCGCTTGCAGCGGGCCGCGAAGGGCCCCACTCTCGGGGCGCAATGCCTCGCCCGCGGCCCAGATGATCCTCCTCGAAGACGGTCCCGGCGGCCGGCCCGCCCTGTTCGACGCCCCCCGCGGCCTGATCCGCGCCGACCGGCCCGGCGAGGTGGCCCCCGCGCTCGCCGCACTCGATGCCGCCCGCGCGGCGGGGAACTGGGTCGCGGGCTTCCTCGCCTACGAGGCGGGCTACGCCCTCGAACCCCGGCTCGCGCGCCTGGCCCCGCCCGCCGGGGCGGTCCCGCTCCTCGCCTTCGGCCTCTATCCCGGCCCCGCCCCGGCCGAGGCGGCACTCGCCCGGGCCGCGGTCCTCGCCCCGTCCTCCGGCCTCGCCCCGCCCCGCCCGCGCTGGGGCCCGGCCGAACACGCCGCGGCCACACGGCGCGTTCTCGACTGGATCGCCGCCGGCGACATCTACCAGGCCAACCTGACCTTCCCGCTCGACACCGCCTGGACCGGCAGCCCCGCCGGCCTCTGGGCCGCGCTGCGCCGCCGCCAGCCGGTCGGCCACGGGGCGCTCGTCCAGCTGCCGGGGCTTCCCGCCATCGTCTCGCGCTCGCCCGAGCTCTTCTTCTCCACCGATGCCGCGGGCCGGATCGAGGCGCGCCCGATGAAGGGCACCGCCCCCCGCCACCGCGACCCCGCCCGCGACGCCCGGCTGCGCGACGATCTCGCGCACTCGGTCAAGGACCGGGCCGAGAACCTGATGATCGTCGACCTCCTGCGCAACGACATCAGCCGCATCGCCCGGCCCGGCAGCGTCGCCGTGCCCGCCCTCTTCGCGGTCGAGACCTATGCCACCGTCCACCAGATGGTCTCGCGCATCACTGCGCAACTGCCGCCCGGCACTGGCCTCGCGGCGCTGATGGCGGCGCTCTTTCCCTGCGGCTCGGTCACCGGCGCGCCCAAGATCCGCGCGATGGAGGTGATCCGCGCGCTCGAACCCTGGCCGCGCGGGGTCTATTGCGGCGCGATAGGCTGGATGGGGCCGGACGGCGCGTCGTCATTCAACGTCGCCATCCGCACCCTCACGCTCTTCGCCGACGGCCGGGCAGAGATGAATGTCGGCGGCGGGATCGTCCACGATTCGACGCCGGCAGGCGAATACCAGGAGGCGCTGTGGAAAGCCCGCTTTGCCCGCCCGGAACCCGGCTGATCGAGACCATGTTCTGGGACGGGGCGCACTTCCCGCGCCTCGAGGGGCACCTGGCCCGGCTCGCCGCCAGCGCCCGCGCCCTCGGCTTCCGCCACGACCCCTCCGCCGTGGCCCGGGCGCTCGCGGTGCCGGAAGGGGCGCCGCTGCGGGTGCGCCTGACGCTCGGGCCGGCGGGGGACGCCGCGGTCGGGACGGCGCCCCTGCCGCCGCCCCCGCCCGCCGGGGGCTGGCGCCTCGCCCTCGCCCCCGCGCGCCTCGCCTCGACCGATCCGCTCCTGCGCCACAAGACGACCTTCCGCCCGCTCTACGACGCGGCCCGCGCGGCGCTTCCGGCGGGCATCGACGAGATGGTCTTCCTCAACGAACGCGGCGAGGCCTGCGAGGGCACGATCACCACGCTCTTCTTCGACCTCGGCCAGGGGCTCTCGACCCCGCCCCTCGCCTGCGGCTGCCTGCCCGGCGTGCTGCGCGCCGAACTCCTCGCCGCCGGCCGCTGCCGCGAGGCGGTCCTGCCGGCGGCGGACCTTCCGCGCGCCCGCCTCTGGATGGGCAACGCCCTGCGCGGCCTCGTCCCCTCCCGCCTCGCCTGACCCGCCTCGCCCTGCGCGGCCTCGTCCGCTCCCGCCTCGCCTGACCCGCCTCGCCCGGCCGGCCCTGTCCCCTCCCGCCCCGTCAGCGCGCCCCGTCAGCGCGCCCCGCCCGGGCCGGCCGCCTCCCCCCCCTCGCGTGGCGCCGCGCCCTCCGCCCCGCCGGCCGATGCCGGCGCCAGCCGCGCCTCCAGCCCGGCAAGCCGCGCCGACAGGTCGGCAAAGGCCTCCTGCAGAAGCTCCGTGCGCAGGGCGTCCATCTTCTCGTGCAGCGCCATGATCTCGAGCTCGGCCTTCAGGTTCACCTCGTAGTCATGCGCCATCGTCAGGCGGTCCTTCGCCGCCTGGCGGTTCTGGCTCATCATGATGACGGGCGCCTGCAGCGCCGCCACCATCGACAGGACGAGGTTGAGCAGGATGAAGGGATAGGGATCGGGCGGCCGGGCAAGAAGCCTCACGTTCAGCACAACCCAGCCCAGGATGAAGGCGCCGAAGAGGAAGATGAAGGGCCAGGACCCGCCGAAGGCCGCCACCCGGTCGGCCACCCGCTCGCCCAGGGTCAGCCGTCCCTCCCAGTCCGCCGCCACGTCGCGCGAGATGTGGCTGCGCCGCAGGATCCGCCGCAGCACGCGCTGCTCGCGCGCCGGCAGCTCGTCATAGCCCGCCTTCATCAGCCGCTCGGCCAGCGCGCCCACGCCTTCCTCCATCCCGCCCTCCCCGTTCAGTCCGCCGCCGGGCGCCAGCCCGCCGCCAGCGCCTCGGCCTCGCTGCAGAACCACCGCTCGCCGCGGCCGGTGTCGATGCGCGTATCGGCATAGCTCGCGCTCCGCGGCAGATGATAGAGGCGCCGGCCGTCGCGCGTGATGTTGCCCTTGATCACGCAACCGGCCGGTGCCCCGGCCGCCTCTGCCGCCTCCGCCGCCGCCCGCGCGCCGGCGCGGAAGGCCTCGGGGCGCTCGAACATGCCCTGCCACAGCCCGCGCCCGGCCAGGGCGGCCGCCTTCTCCTCGTCGGTGTAGTCCGTGGCATAGCGCGCATAGGCCAGCACCACGCCGTCCCGCACCAGGCCCTCGGCGATGTCCTGCCCCCCGGCCCGGCATGTGGCAATCAGGCGCCCGTGCCGGTCGCGCCCGCGCCCCTCGCAGACCAGACGCAGACCGGAGAGCCGCGCCGCCACCTCGTCGCGCGACCATTGCCCGCAGGTCCAGACCCGCCCGTCCGGCCGCCGGCAGGTCTGGTCCAGTTCGGGCGCGTCCACCCCGAAAAGCCGCACCCGCTCGCCGCCGATGCGGAACGTGTCGCCGTCGATCACCGCAGCCCGGCCCGCCACCGTCTCGGCCGAAGCGGGCAGGCCGGCCAGAAGACCCAGAAGGGACAGGAGGATCGCGGCCGGGACCTGCATGGGGCGACTATCGCGTGCCCGCCCCGGCGCGACAAGCCCCGCACCGATCACGGATGGCGGCGCGCCCTGAGGCCGCCCCGCGCGCCCCGCAGCCCTCCGGCCCCGCCGTCCCTGCCCCCGACCCGGCGCCGCATGCGCACCCCGCGCACCGCCGACGCCCCGGCTGCGCCCCCGCGCCCCTCCCCCTTCATCCTGGCCGAAATCCCCCCGGGGGGCCCGGGGGGCAGGCAGCCCCCCGGCCCCGCTTCCCCGGCCCCGCCACCCCTGCAGGCGGCCGGGGCTACCTCTGGGCCTCGCGCCAGCGCGGGCTGATCCAGGGCTCCAGGTTCGACGGCGGCAGCATCCCCCGGCCGAGGATGTGGTCGGCCGCCTTCTCGCCGGTCATGATCGAGGGGGCGTTGAGATTGCCGTTGGTGATCGAGGGAAAGACCGAGCTGTCGGCCACCCGCAGCCCCTCGACCCCGATCACCCGCAGCTCGGGATCGACGACCGCCATCGGGTCGCTCCGCCGTCCCATCCGCGCCGTGCAGGACGGGTGATAGGCGCTCTCGACATGGTCGCGCAGCCAGGCGTCCATCTCCGCCTCCGTCTGCACCCCCGGCCCCGGCGCGATCTCGTGCCTGACATAGGGCCGGAAGGCCTCCTGCGCGAAGATCTCCCGCGTCAGGCGGATGCACTTGCGGAACTCCGCCCAGTCGTCGGGATGGCTCATGTAGTTGAAGCGGATCACCGGCGGATCGGCGGGATCGGGCGAGCGCAGCGTGACCGAGCCCCGCGACTTCGACCGCATCGGCCCGACATGGGCCTGGAATCCGTGCCCCTCGGCCACCGCGCGCCCGTCGTAGCGCACGGCGATGGGCAGGAAATGGTACTGGATGTCGGGATATTCGATGCCCTTGTCCGAGCGGATGAAGGCGCAGCTCTCGAACTGGTTCGAGGCGCCGACCCCGCGCCGCGTGAACAGCCACTGCGCCCCGACCCAGGCCTTCCCGGGAAGGTTCCAGTAGCGGTAGAGCGTGACCGGCAGCTTCGAGGCGAACTGCATGTAGATCTCGAGATGGTCCTGCAGGTTGGCGCCCACGCCCGGCCGGTCGGCCAGGACCTCGATTCCCATCCCGCGCAGATGCGCGGCCGGGCCGATCCCCGACAGCATCAGCAGCTTCGGCGTGTTGATCGACGAGGCCGCGAGGATCACCTCGGCGCGCGCCGCCACCACCTCGAGGGCGCCGCCCCGCGCGATCTCGACGCCCCGCGCCCGCCCTTCCGCGATCACCACCCGCCGGGCAAGGCCGCGGACCAGCCGCACCCTTCCGGTCTTCAGCGCCGGGCGCAGGTAGGCATTGGCGGCCGACCAGCGCCGGCCCTTCCAGATCGTCGCCTCGAAGGCGCCGAAACCCTCCTGCTTGTGACCGTTGTAGTCGTCGGTGACCTCGTAGCCCGCCTGCCGCCCGGCCTCGACGAAGGCATGGAACAGGGGATTGCTGCGCGGTCCGCGGGTGACGTGCAGCGGCCCGTCCGTGCCGCGCCAACCGTCGGGCTCCCCGCCGTGCCAGGTCTCCATCCGCCGGAAATAGGGCAGCACGTCGGCATAGGCCCAGCCCGTCGCGCCCTGCTCGGCCCAGGCGTCGAAGTCGCGGGCATGGCCGCGCACATAGACCATGCCGTTGATCGAGGAGGAGCCGCCGATCACCTTGCCGCGCGGCACGGCCAGCACGCGGCCGCCCAGATGCGGCTCGGGCTCGGTGCGCAGGCCCCAGTCGTAGAGCCGCATGTTCATGGGATAGCTCAGCGCGCCCGGCATCTGGATCAGGGGCCCCGCATCGCTGCCCCCGTGCTCGATGACCAGCACCTCGCGCCCGGCCTCGGCCAGCCGGTAGGCCAGCGCGCAGCCGGCCGAACCGGCGCCGACGATCACGTAATCCGCCGCCTCCGCCGTCCGCAGGGCGCGCGCATCGCCGACCCGTCCCGTCATTCCGCCGTCTCCGCAAGATAGGACATGAACCTGTCGGGCGCCACGTTGCCGCCGGTGGCGAAGACCACCGCGCTGCGCCCGGCCACCGGCACGCGCCCGGCAAGCAGCGCCGCCAGCGCCACCGCGCCCGAGGGCTCGAGGACAAGCTTGAGCTTCTCGAAGGCAAAGCGCATCGCCGCCCGCACCGCCGCGTCGTCGACCGCAACGCCGGTCGCGCCGGCGGCCCGCGCGGCGGCAAAGGGTGCCCGGCCCGGCCGCGTCGCCTGCAGGGCGTCGCAGATCGTCGGGCGGTCGCCCGCCACGCGGGTGATCTCGCCCCGCGCCAGCGACACGCCCATGGCGTCGAATCCCTCCGGCTCGACCGCCCAGATCCGCGCCGCCGGCCGCAGGTGATGGAAGGCCAGCGCCACGCCGCCGATCAGCCCGCCGCCGCCGACCGGGCAGAGCACGTCGTCGGCCGCCGCGCCGGCGGCCGCGAGCTGCTCCAGCGCCTCCAGCCCCGCCGCCGCCTGCCCGGCGACGATCTCGCGGTCGTCGAAGGGATGCAGCAGCGTCAGCCCCTCCTGGTCGGCGATCGCGGCGGCCAGGGCCGCGGCCGCCTCCTCGCGCGGGCGCTCCCCGTGCTCGCTGGCCAGGACGCGCGCCCCGTAGCCCTCCGTCGCCTGCCGCTTCGTCGCCGGGGCGTCGGCCGGCATGACGATCGTCACCGGCACGCCCAGCGCCCGCCCGGCCGCCGCCAGGCCCTGGGCGAAGTTGCCCGAGGAATAGGCCACCACGCCGCGCCGCCGCGCCGCGGGGTCCAGCCGCGTGAGCCGCCAGTAGGCCCCGCGGATCTTGAACGAGCCCGCCCATTGCAGGCTCTCGGGCTTGACGAAGACCCGCGCCGCCCCCGTCGCCGCGGCCAGCGCCGCCGATTCCAGCAGCGGCGTGACCTGCGTCGCCTGCCGCGTCGCCGCATGGGCCGCGCGCAGCTCGGCAAGGCCGGGCAGGTCGCTCCGCTCCTCCGCCTGTCCGCTCATGTCGCCTCCAGTGCCAGGTCCAGGTCCTCCAGCACCATCGCCGCCGCCGTCGCCCGGTCGGGCGTGCCGCCCTTCAGCGCCTCGCGCAGGTAGACCCCGTCGATCAGCGCACCCAGCCGGTCGGCCACCGCCCCGGCCCGCACCCCGACCAAGGGGCGCAGGTCGTGCACCAGGTTCGACCGCAGCCGCCGCTGGTAGATCCGCAGCAGGCGCGCCGCCTCGGCGCTGGTCTGGGCGAGGACGTAGAAGTTCAGCCAGGCCGAGACCGTCTCGCGGCGGAAGCTGCCGCTGGCGAAGTTGGCGCGGATCACCGCGACAAGCCGCCCCCGCGGCCCGTCCGCCGCCGCCAGGGCGCCGCGCACCTCCGCCCCGTAAAGCGTCAGGACATGGCGCATCGCGGCCAGGAAGATCTGCTCCTTCGAGCCGAAGTAGTGATGCGCCAGCGCCGAGGACATGCCCGCCCGCCGGGCGATCTGGGCCACGGTCACGTCCAGCGATCCCGCGCGCCCGATCTCGGCGATGGTCGCGCGGACCAGCGCCTCGCGGCGGATCGGTTCCATTCCCAGTTTCGGCATGTCGGTGCGGGCCTCGCTGGGCATGATGGCTAGCGCGTTCTTTATTGACTCGTCAATCAACATTCTGGCAAGGTCTCCCGCGCATCCGGCCTTTTCCGCGGGGGAAGCCTCGGCTAGGGTCGGTTCAGGGACGCAGGCGACGCCCGGGCACACGGGCGCGCCCGACAGACAGTCGCAGGGAGACTTGACATGACGCCACGCAGCGCCCTTCTGGGGACCGCCCTTGCCCTATCCGCCTCGGCCGCCCTGGCCGAAGGCTGCGACAGGGTGGTCTTCTCCGATGTCGGCTGGACCGACATCACGGCGACGACCGCCGCCACGACCCTCATCCTCGAGGCGCTCGGCTACGAGACCGAGACGCAGGTCCTGTCGGTGCCCGTGACCTACGAGGGGATGGCCAGGGGAGACATCGACGTCTTCCTCGGCAACTGGATGCCGACGATGGAATCCAACATCGCCCCCTACCGCGAGGCCGGCACCGTCGATACCGTGCGCGCCAACCTCGAGGGGGCGAAATACACCCTGGCCACAAATGCCGCCGGCGCCGAGATCGGCATCGCCGACTTCGCCGACATCGCCACCCACAGGGACGCGCTCGACAACCAGATCTACGGGATCGAGCCCGGCAACGACGGCAACCGCCTGATCCTCGACATGATCGACCAGGACAAGTTCGGCCTGAAGGGGATGGAGCTCGTCGAAAGCTCCGAACAGGGCATGCTGGCCGAGGTCGCCAAGCACGACCAGGCGGGCAAGCCCATCGTCTTCCTCGGCTGGGAACCCCACCCGATGAACGCCAACTTCAAGATGACCTACCTGACCGGCGGCGACGACGTGTTCGGCCCGAACTTCGGCGGCGCGACCGTCTACACCAATACCCGCGCAGGCTATGTCGGCGAATGCCCGAACACCGGCAAGCTGCTGTCGAACCTCAGCTTCACCCTCGGGATGGAGAACGAGATCATGGCCGGCATCCTCGACAGGGGCGAAGAGCCGCGCGACGCGGCCAGGGCCTGGCTCGCCGCCCATCCCGATGCCTGGAAGCCCTGGCTCGACGGCGTGACCACGAAGGACGGCGGCGATGCCGTCGCGGCCGTCGAGGCGGCGCTCAAGTAGACAACGCGACCGGAGGCCCCGGCGGCGGCGCATCCCATCCCGCGCGCCCCCGGGGCCTCCGTCCATCCGGCGCCGGGGGGGCGGCTCAGATGTCAGGACTGTCGGACTGGCTCCAGCAGAACAAGCTGCCTGTCGGCAAGACGGCCGAGCGCGCCTTCGACTGGATGAAGGAAAACCTCAGCGGGGTGTTCGACGCCATCGCGAACGGCCTCGACAGCATGATCGGATGGGTCCTGTGGCTGCTCCAGAAGCCGCCCGAGATCGTCATCATCGCGGTCTTCGTCGCCCTCGCCTGGTATCTCCAGCGCAGCTGGAAGGTCTGCCTCGGCATCTTCCTCGGCTTCCTCTTCATCATCAACCAGGGCTACTGGAAGGAAACGACCGAAAGCCTGACGCTGATCCTTGCCTCCTGCATCGTCTGCATGGGGCTCGGCGTGCCGATCGGCATCTACGTCGCCCACCGGCCCAGGGTCTATGCCGCGGTCAGCCCGCTGCTCGACCTGATGCAGACCCTGCCCACCTTCGTCTACCTGATCCCGGCGATCGTGTTCTTCGGCCTCGGCATGGTGCCCGGCCTCATCGCCACCGTCATCTTCGTCCTGCCCGCGCCGATCCGGCTCACGCAGCTCGGCATCTCCTCCACGCCGCCCGCCCTGGTCGAGGCGGTGACCGCCTTCGGCGGCACCCCGCGCCAGACCCTGTGGAAGGTCGAACTGCCCTATGCGCGGCCCCAGATCATGGCCGGCCTCAACCAGACGATCATGCTGTCGCTCTCCATGGTCGTCATCGCCGCCCTCGTCGGGGCGAACGGCCTCGGCGTGCCGGTGATCCGGGCGCTCCAGTCGGTCAACACCGCCAAGGGCTTCGAATCCGGCTTCGTGATCGTCGTCGTGGCGATCATCCTCGACCGGATGCTGCGGCGCGAGGTGCGGCGATGAACGCCCGCGCCAGCACGCCCGCCGTCGTCTTCGATGCCGTCAACATCGTCTTCGGCCCCCATCCCGAGGCGGCGCTGCCGCTGATGGATGCGGGCAAGGACCGCGCCGAGATCAAGGCCGCGACAGGCCAGGTCCTCGGCGTGCACGACTGCTCGCTCACCGTGGCCACGGGCGAGATCCTCGTGCTCATGGGTCTGTCGGGCTCGGGCAAGTCCACGCTCCTGCGCGCGGTGAACGGGCTCAACCCTGTCTGCCGCGGCAGCGTCACGATCCACGACCGCGGCTGGTCCTGCGCGGTCGGCACGGCCAGCCCCCAGGACCTGCTGCGCGTCCGCCGCAGCTGCGTGGCGATGGTGTTCCAGCAGTTCGGGCTCCTGCCCTGGCGCACGGTGCGGGAAAACGTGGGCCTCGGGCTGGAACTCGCCGGCCAGAGCGCGGCCGAGATGAAGGACCGCGTCGAGGAGCAGCTCCGCCTCGTCGGCCTCGCCGACTGGGCCGACCGCCGCGTCGGCGACCTCTCGGGCGGCATGCAGCAGCGCGTGGGCCTGGCGCGCGCCTTCGTGACCGAGGCGCCGATCCTGCTCATGGACGAACCCTTCTCGGCCCTCGATCCCCTGATCCGCTCGCGCCTCCAGGACGAGCTGCTCGATCTCCAGGACAAGCTGCACAAGACGATCATCTTCGTCAGCCACGACCTCGACGAGGCCTTCAAGATCGGCGACCGCATCGCGCTGATGGAAGGCGGCCGCATCGTCCAGTGCGGCACCGCGCGCGAGATCTTCTCCAATCCCGTCAGCGATTACGTGGCGGACTTCGTGAACCACATGAACCCGCTCGGGGTGCTGACGGCGCGCGACGCGATGCTGCCCCTGCCGGGCACGGTGCCCTCCTCGGGCACGGTCGGCCCCGACCTGCCGATCCGCGATGTCATGGGCGTGCTGCGCGGCGAGGTGCGGGCGGTCGACGTCGTCGAGGACGGAAGGGCGATCGGCCAGGTCAGCCGCGAGGCGGTGCTGGCGCGGCTGCTCAATCCGCGCGGCGCGGTGGTCAAGCCCTAGGCCGCGCCAGCCGCGCCAGCCGCGCCGGCTCAGGCGGCCGCCGCCAGGCGCCCCGCGCCCGCCCAGAAGCGCCACATCAGCGTCACCGCCGCCGCCGCCAGCCCGACGACCAGGCCCAGCCACAGGCCGATCCCGCCCAGGCCCAGCGGAAAGGCCAGGACATAGCTCGCCGGCACGCCGACCAGCCAGTAGCTCACCGCCGCCAGCCAGAAGGGCACGCGCGTGTCCTGCACCCCGCGCAGGAAGCCCAGCGCCATCACCTGCATCGCATCGAAGACCTGGAACAGCGCCGCCACCGCCAGAAGCCGGACGCCGAAATCCACGATCGCATCGACCCGCGCCTCGTCGGGGCGCACGAACAGGCCGATGATCGCCTCGGGGACCGCAAGGAACATCACCACCACGGCCGCCACCACCGCCAGCGACAGGGCGGTCGCCGTCAGCGCCACGTCGCGCATGGCCTCTGCATCGCGCTCGCCATGGGCGCGGCCGATCCTGACGGTCGCGGCGTTCGACAGGCCGAGATGGACCATGAAGGTCACCGCCTCGATCTCCAGGGCGATGCCATGGGCGGCCAGTTCCACCGTGCCGACCCAGCCCATCATCAGCGCCGCGGCGATGAACAGGCTCGATTCGGCCAGGCCCGTCAGCCCGACCGGCGTGCCCAGGCGGAAGACCTGCCCCATGGCGTGCCAGTCCGGCCGCCAGAAGCGCTGGAACAGGCGGAACCGCCGCGCCGCCGGCAACCAGGCGGCATAGGACGCCAGCAGCCCAGCCGAGGCCACCTGCGTCGCCGCCGTGGCGATCGCCGCCCCGCGCAGGCCCAGCTCGGGCGCCCCGGCATTGCCGAAGATCAGCATCCAGTTGAGCAGCGCGTTCATCGCCAGCCCGGCGACCGTCACCCACAGGACGACCTGCGTGCGCTCCAGCGCCGAAAGGTAGCTCTTCAGCGTCATGACGACGAGCGCCGGCACCATCCCCCAGCCGGCGATGCGCAGGTAGTCCTGCGCCATGGCCGACAGGGCGGGTTCCTGGCCCAGCGCCTCCAGCACCGGGGCGGACCACAGGAAGACCGGCATGGCGACAAGCCCGAACAGGATCGAGAGCCACAGCCCCATCCGCGTCTCGCGCCGCACCTGCACCTCGTCGCCCCGCCCCAGCGACGAGGCGACCATCCCCATCACCGCGATCCCGTAGCCCGAGCCGAGGATGAACAGGAAGAAGAAGAAGGATCCCGCCAGGACCAGCGCGGCAAGCTCGTCCACGCCGTACCAGCCCACCATCAGCGTGTCGGTGACATGCAGCCCGACCTGGGCGACATGGCTGCCGACGAGCGGCAGGCCGATGGCCAGAAGGCCCCGCGCATGGGCGGCATATGGGGTCAGGGCAGGCATCCCGCCGGCATACGCTGCCCCGGCCCCGGGGTCCAGAGCACCGGGCCCCGCGCGCGGCCCTGGCCGGGGCTCAGGCGCTCCGCCCCCAGTCCCAGTCGTGGCGCGGCGCGAAGCCCAGCATCCGCTTCGCCTTCGCACTGGAATAGAAGGTCTCGCGCGGCCCCGTCTCGCGCGTCCGCGGCACGCCGGCATAGAACCGCGCGGCGATGGCGTCGCTGTCCATGTCCACCGAATGGTTGTCGTTCGACACGTTGAAGACCTGGAACCCCAGGCCGTCCTTCAGCAGGCACAGGTCCACCATCTGGCCCAGGTCGCGCGCGTCGATATAGGCGAAGATGTTGCGCCGCCGCAGCGCCGGGTCCGCCGCATAGCGCGGGAAATCCCTTTCGTATTCGTGCGGTTCGATGACGTTGTTGATGCGGAGCGCATAGATGTCTGCGCCCGAGCGCGCCTGGAAGGAACGTGCCGTCGCCTCGTTCACCACCTTCGACATCGCATAGCTGTCCTGCGGCACCGTCGGGTGGTCCTCGTCCACCGGCAGGTAGGCGGGCTTCACCTCGCCCTGGGCGAAGCAGATGCCGTAGACCGTCTCGGACGAGGCGATGACGATCTTGCGGATGCCCAGCCGCAGCGCCGCCTCGATGACGTTGTAGGTGCCCAGGGCATTGACGCGGAAGCACTCCGAATCGGGCGTCATGCCCATGCGCGGGACGGCGGCGAAATGCACCACGGCGTCGAAGGGCGGCGGATTGCCCAGGGCGCGGCGCGGCAGGTCGAGCTCGTCATGGCCCGCCCAGCCCGCCAGCGCCGACCAGACCTGACCCGCGTCGGTGATGTCGCAGATCAGGTCGTGCACGCCGGGATGGCCGAGCGGCACACGGTCGGCGTTCAGGATCCGGTGCCCCCGGGCAGCAAGCCAGGGCACGACATGGCGCCCCGCCTTGCCCGACCCGCCGGTGAAGAAGACGCGCATCACGAACCTCCCTGCGGACCCGCCCTGTGGCTCCGCCTCCCGCTTGTTCCATCGCGGCCGGCCGACGGCAAGGGCCTCCCGCGGCGACCGGCGCACCGCACCCCGCCCCCGGGGCGCCTTCGCGCCGCGCGCGCGGCGCGAAGGCCCCGGCCCGCGCGGGCCGGGCCCCCGCCCTCAGCCCCTCGCCCGGCCCACGCGCCGCATCGCCTCGGGCGTCGCCTTGGTCAGGATCCCCTCGGGCATGTGGATCACCTGGCTCGCCCGGCCGACGATCAGCGGGTCGGGCTGGCCCACGACCGACAGGTCCTTGTCGGGATAGTCCACCGAGGCGAGGAAGTACTTCATCACGTTCAGCCGCGCCCGCTTCTTGTCGTCCGACTTGACGATGACCCAGGGCGCATCGGCGGTGTCGGTGTGGAAGAACATCGCCTCCTTGGCCTCGGTATAGTCGTCCCAGCGGTCGAGGCTCGCCTTGTCGATGGGGCTCAGCTTCCAGCGCTTCAGCGGGTCGGTCTCGCGCGCCAGGAACCGCCGCCGCTGCTCCTCGCGCGTCACGCTGAACCAGAACTTGTAGAGCCTGATGCCCGACCGCACGAGCATCCGCTCGATCTCGGGCGCCTCGCGCATGAACTCGAGGTATTCGTTCGGCGTGCAGAAGCCCATCACCCGCTCGACGCCGGCGCGGTTGTACCACGAGCGGTCGTAGAAGACCATCTCGCCCGCCGTCGGCAGATGCGCCAGATAGCGCTGGAAGAACCACTGCCCCTTCTCGACATCCGAGGGCTTGGTCAGCGCCACCGTCCGCGCATAGCGCGGGTTGAGATGCTCCATGAAGCGCTTGATCGTGCCGCCCTTGCCGGCCGCGTCGCGCCCCTCGAAGAGCAGAACGAAGCGCTGGCCCGTCTCCTGCGTCCAGATCTGCACCTTCAGCAGCTCGGCCTGCAGGCGCATCTTCTCGGCCTCGTAGGCCCTGACCCCCATGCGGTCGCGATAGGGATAGGCGCCGGTCTCGAAGCCGCGCGCGATCTCGGCGGGGTCCGCCCGGGGATAGCTGCGCGGCTGCGCCGGCGCCCCCGGCAGGGCCGTCGCCTGCACCGCAGCCCCCGCCGGCATCCCCGCCGGCATCCCCGCCGGCATCCCCGCCGGCATCCCTGCCGGCCCCTGCGCCGCCGCCTGCGGCACCGGCTGCGAGGCGACGCTCCCGTTCGGCTTCGCTGCGGCATCCTGCGGCATGGCTCCTCCTCCTGCGCTCCTCACGGCGCCCGCAGCCTCGCCCCTGCCGGCCCGCTGCGCCTTGAGCCATGTCAAGAAACGGTTACAAGGAAGGCCCGGGGGCCCCCGCGCGCCCCGCGACAGGATTTCGCCCATGCTCACCCTCTACGGCGTCTACCGCAGCCGCGCCTCGCGCAACCTCTGGCTGCTCGAGGAGACCGGCACACCCTTCACCCTCGTGCCGGTCATCCAGGCCAACCGCCTGAAGGCGCCGCTCGCCCCCGACGCGCCGCTGAACACGCTCTCGCCCGCCTATCTCGCGATGAACCCCGCGGGCGGCGTGCCCTTCCTCACCGACGGCGCGCTGAAGCTCTCCGAATCCCTCGCCATCAACCTGCACATCGCCCGCAGCCGCGGCGGCGCGCTCGGCCCGCGCGACGCGGCCGAGGATGCGGTGATGCAGCAATGGGCGCTCTACGCCGTGGCCAGCGTCGAGCCGCATGCCATCGGCATCATGTATGCCCTGCGCGACTACGGCGCGGGAACGCCCGCCGCCACCGCCGCCATCGACGCCATGAAGCGCAACCTCGAACGCCCCTTCGGCGTCCTCGACGGGGTGCTCGCCGCGGGCGGCGGCCACCTCGTCGGCGGCCGCTTCACCGTGGCCGACATCAACATGGCCGAATGCGTGCGCTACGCCCAGTCCGAGGCCGCCTTCCTCGCCGGCTACCCCGCGCTCGACGCCTGGCTGAAGGCCTGCCAGGCCCGCCCCGCCTTCAGGGCGATGTGGGCCAGACGCCTGGCCGAACCAGAATAGGCCCGCCCGCCCCTTCCCCCCGCCGGCCCCGCATGGTCTAATCCGCCACAGGCTGCGCCCCGGCGGGACGGCGGGAGGGCGGGAGGGCGGGACGGCGGGACAGGAAGGGGCCGGCAGGACCGCCAGAAGGCAGGACCGCGGCAAGGCAGGACAGCAGCAAGGCAACAAGGCGAGCAGGCCCATGCCCGACGATACATACGACGCCTCATCCATCGAGGTCCTGGAAGGGCTGGAACCCGTCCGCAAGCGCCCCGGCATGTATATCGGCGGCACCGACGAACGCGCGCTCCACCACCTCGTCGCCGAGATCCTCGACAACTCGATGGACGAGGCGGTGGCCGGCCATGCCACCCGCATCGAGGTCGAACTTCACGCCGACCACTCCGTCACCATCCGCGACAACGGCCGCGGCATCCCGGTCGATCCCCATCCGCGCTTCCCCGGCCGCTCGGCGCTCGAGGTCATCCTCTGCACGCTCCATGCCGGCGGCAAGTTCGGCGGCAAGGCCTACCAGACCTCGGGCGGGCTGCACGGCGTCGGCGCCTCGGTTGTCAACGCGCTCTCCGATTCCCTGATCGTCGAGGTCGCCCGCGACCGCGAGCTCTACGAACAGCGCTTCGCCCGCGGCCAGCCGCTCGGCCCCGTCCGCCGGCTCGGCCCCGTCCAGAACCGCCGCGGCACCACCACCACCTTCCACCCCGACCCCGAGATCTTCGGCCATCACCGCTTCCGCCCGGCCCGGCTCTACCGCATGGCCCGCTCCAAGGCCTATCTCTTCTCGGGCGTCGAGATCCGCTGGCGCAGCGAGATCGACGACGGCGAGACCCCGCGCGAGGCCGCCTTCCACTTCCCCGGCGGGCTCGCCGACTTCCTCGCCGACCAGCTCGACCGCGCCACCACCTATGCCGACCGTCCCTTCGCCGGCCGCGTCCGCTTCGAGGAGAAGTTCGGCCTGCCCGGCTCGGTCGAATGGGCGATCAACTGGACCCCCTCGCGCGACGGCTTCATCCAGTCCTACTGCAACACCGTCCCCACGCCCGAGGGCGGCACCCACGAGGCCGGCTTCTGGTCGGCGATCCTGAAGGGCATCCGCGCCTATGGCGAACTCGCCCGCAACCGCAAGGCCGAGCAGATCACCCGCGAGGACCTCGCCGAGGGCGCCTGCGCCATGGTGTCGCTCTTCATCCGCGAGCCCGAATTCGTCGGACAGACCAAGGACCGCCTCGCCACGGCCGATGCCCAGCGCCTCGTCGAGGGCGCCGTGCGCGACCATTTCGACACCTGGCTCGGCGCCGATCCGAAGGCGGCCGGCGCCATCCTCGACTTCCTCGTCCTGCGCGCCGAGGAACGCCTGCGCCGCCGGCAGGAGAAGGAGACCGCCCGCAAGTCCGCCACCCGTCGCCTGCGCCTGCCCGGCAAGCTCGTCGACTGCACCGCCAGGAACCGCGAGGGGACCGAGCTCTTCATCGTCGAGGGCGACTCGGCCGGCGGCTCGGCCAAGGGCGCGCGCGAACGCGAGTTCCAGGCCCTCCTGCCCCTGCGCGGCAAGGTCCTGAACGTCCTCGGCGCCGCCTCGGGCAAGCTCAACGACAATGCCGAGATCCGCGACATATGCGAGGCGCTGGGCACCGGCATGGGCAGCCGCTTCAACATCGACGATCTGCGCTACGACAAGATCATCATCATGACCGATGCCGATGTCGACGGCGCCCATATCGCCTCGCTGCTCATGACCTTCTTCTTCACCCAGATGCGGCCCCTGATCGACCGCGGCCATCTCTACCTCGCCTGCCCGCCCCTCTACCGGCTGACCCAGGGGGCCGCGCGCGTCTATGTCGCCGACGACGCCGAGAAGGAGGCCTGGCTCGCCCGCGGCCTCGGCGGCAAGGGCCGGATCGACGTGCAGCGCTTCAAGGGCCTCGGAGAGATGGACGCGCGCGACCTCAGGGACACGACGATGAACCCCGCGACGCGCCGGCTGATCCGGGTGACGATCCACGAGGACGAGCCCGGCGAGACGGGCGATCTGGTCGAGCGCCTGATGGGCCGCAGGCCCGAGCTGCGCTTCCAGTACATTTCCGAGAATGCCCGCTTCGTCGAGGAGCTCGACGTCTGACGCGCCCGCGGGCGCCGTCGCAGGCAGGGGAGGTGCCGGATGAAGGCAGGCTCGGGTCCACGTCCCGCGGAATGGGCGGTCATCGCCTTCACGGGGGCCTATGTCGCGGGCTTCGCCCTGTGGTTCCTCAGGACCGGCAACCTCGAATTCATGGTCTACGTCGCCACCATGGCCATCCTCGCGGGCCTTCTCGCGCTGACCCGCCGCCTGGCCGCCTATCCCGTCGCGATGCTCTGGGCGCTCAGCCTCTGGGGCCTGATGCACATGGCCGGCGGGTCGGTGCCGGCCGGCGACAGCGTGCTCTACAACCTCGTCCTCGTTCCCCTCGCCGGCAGCGGAGAGCTCAGCGTGCTGAAATACGACCAGGCCGTCCATGCCTACGGCTTCGGCGTCACCGCCTGGCTCGTCTGGCATGTCCTCGTGCACCGCCACCCCTCGACGCGCGGCACCGTCACCGCGCTCCTGCTGCCGCCCCTCGCCGCGATGGGCCTCGGCACGGTGAACGAGATCATCGAGTTCGTGGCCGTCCTCAGCGTGCCGAAGACCAATGTCGGGGGCTATCTCAATACCGCGCTCGATCTCGTCTTCAACGCGATCGGGGCGGCCGTCGCGATGGTCCTGATCGTCCTGGCCGAGCGTCTGCGGGCCCCGGCGCGCCCCCCCGCCTGACCGCGGGGCCGGGGGGGCGCACGCCCGCCGAACGATCCCTTCGGCGCGGTGAACGGATGGTAAAGGCGACTCGGTCGCCTAAAGGATTCCAACGGGTTGGCAGGGCGTCCCATTGTGGGACACCCCCCCCGACCGCCCGGCCCCGCGCCCCGCGCGGCACCCCGCGCGGCACCCCGCTCAGCGCCCCGCGCCGCCCGCCGGCCCCTCGCCCGCCGGCCCCTCGCCCGCCTCCGTCACGCCCGCCCGGGCCAGAAGATGGCGCCAGACCGGCGCCGCCCCCGGGCGGTGGCGCGTGGCCGGGCGCGCGACCATGACATAGGGCTCGGGCATGAAGGCCGCCGCCGGCCCCACCGCCCGCAGCCGGCCGGCCGCCAGGTCCGCCGCCGCCAGCGTCGCGGGCAGCAGCGCCACGCCCAGCCCCTGCCGGGCCGCCGCCGCCGCCGCGGCCAGACGGTCCACCGTCAGCCCCCGGCCGGGGTCGGGGCGGCGCTCGCTGCCGGTCGCGGCCAGCCAGCCCGCCCAGGACTGCGGGCTCGCATAGGCCGGGCCCCATTCGGTATGGATGAGGCGCGCATCCGGCGCCGCGGCCGCGCCCCCCGGCAGGTCCGCCGCCAGGTCCGGCGCCGCCACCGGCAGAAGCCGGTCGCGGAACAGCGCCACCACCTTCTGGTTGGGATAGGCCGCTGCGCCATAGGTGATGCGGATGTCCAGTCCCGCCGCCGCGAAATCGACCGGGTCGCGCTCCTCCTCGATGATGCGCAGGCCCGCCGCCCCGGCCGGCGGGGCCAGCCCCGCAAGGGCCGGCATCAGCCACAGTTCGTTGACCGAGGACAGGACCGAGATCACCGCCCGCGGCCGCTCGACCGCGCTGCGCAGCCGCCCGGCCGCCTCGGACAGGGCGGCGAAGGCGCCGGCCACGGGCAGGAACAGGTCGCGGCCGGCATCGGTCAGTTCCACACCGTTCGCCCGCCGGTGGAAGAGCTGCCTGCCGAAATGGTCCTCCAGCAGCCGGACATGCTGGCTTATCGCCGCCGGCGTCACGCCCAGCGCCTGCGCGGCGGCGGCGAAGCTTCCGCTGCGGGCGGCGCGCTCGAAGGCCTGAAGGGCATTCAGCGGCAGTCGGTCGGTCATGCTTGGTCCCCGTCGGGCAGGCGTCTGCGGCGGCGGCGGCGGGCCGCATCGCCGCCCCAGCTTCGGCTGCGCCGGGCCGCGCCGCAAGGGCCGCGCATGGCGCGGGCCTGCGGCGGACCCCAAGCCCAGCTTGGCCTGCCCTCGATTTTGTCGCCTTGCGGCGCAGGCGCCCCGCGCTAGGGTCGCCGCGACATCACGCCCGCCGACAGGACCGCGCCATGGACGACCTTCTCGACCTCGAAACCTATCCGCTCGACCGGCCGGGCAGCCCCGGCTGGACGGCGCTCGTCGCGGAATGCCGCGCCCGTCTGGCTTCCGACGGCATGTTCGACCTGCCGGGTTTCATGCGCCCGGATGCGCTCGCGCGGGCGGTCGCCGCGATCGGCCCGGCCATGGCCGCCCACGGCTTCCGCCATGCCCGCAGCCACAACATCTACTTCCGCGACACGGTCGAGGGGCTGGCCCCCGACCACCCCGCCCTGGCCCGGGTCGAGACGGTGAACCACACGCTCTGCGCCGACCAGCTTGCCGGCAACCCGGTGATCGCGCTCTACGACTGGCAGCCCTTCACCGACTTCCTCGCCGCGACGATGGGCAAGCCGGCGCTCTACCGCATGGAGGACCCGCTCGCACGGGTCAATGTCCAGGCCAGCCGCGACGGCGAGGCGCTGAACTGGCATTTCGACCGGTCGGAATTCACCACGACGATCCTGCTCCAGGCGCCGGCCGAAGGCGGAGAGCTCGAATACCGCAAGGACCTGCGCAGCCCCGCCGATCCCAATCACGACGGGGTGGCTGCCGTGCTCCGGGGCGAGGATCCGCTGGTGCGTCGGGTGGCGCTCCGGCCCGGCGCGCTCAACGTGTTCCGCGGCGTGGACACGCTGCATCGCGTCGTGCCGGTCCGCGGGCCGGTCGAGCGGCTGGTCGCGATCTTCGCCTTCTTCGACCGCCCCGGCGTGGTGATGACGGCCCGCGAGCAGATCGGCTTCTACGGCCGCAGCACGCATCCCGCCTGAGCCGCCCGCCGGGCGGCGCACGCCCTGCGAACGGATCGGCAGGATCCCTGAACGGATCGTTAAGCCGAATCACTCGGCCCAACGATTTCAATGGGTTGACAGGGTGTCCCATTGTGGGACACCCCCTTCGGGCCCGTCCTGGACGCTGTCCTAGAGGCTGACGACAACCTCGCCCGACCAGGGTTCGGTCAGGCCGCGGCCGCCGCCCAGGTCCTCCAGAAGCGGGCGGATGCCGTCGAGATTTGCGATCATCGCCGGTCGCGCCGCGGCCAGCGCGGCCATGCTCTCCCATTCCGCGACGACGATGAAGTCGCGCTCGCCGGCCTTGACGATGCGGAAGTTGCGGCCGCCCGGCATCTTGCGCGGGTCCATCTCGCGATGGGCCTTGACGAAGGCCTCCTCGCTGCCCGGCTTCACCCGCATGTGCACGACGTTCATCGCAGTCATGGCTCGCCCCCCTCGGCAAAGGTGGCGGCAGCATAGCACCAAGGCGCCCCGAGTCGGCGGGAAATCGGGGACTGCGCCTCCGGCAGCGGTCAGCCCGGCCCGAAGAGCCTCTCGCCCTGTTCGTCGATCATCTGCCGCGCCTTCGCCGCCGAGATCGCCGTGGCATCCTCGAGCGAGGCCATCGTGTCGGCGCGGATGAGCTCGTGGGTGCGGCCGTCCTTCTCGATCCGGGCGGCGACGCGGTAGTGGCTCCCTTCCCTGATCGGCGTCGGCGTGATGCGGAAGCCCTTGTACTCCTCGCCCTTCGCAGGCGCGGTGTCGGAGGGGGTGGAGGAGCCGAAGAGGCGGGACCAGAAGGGCATGATGACAGTCTCTTCCGATCGCGGCGCGGGGGCAATGGCATTCTGCGCGAAGACCTGATCGTCCAGGCAGCACGCCGCGGCGCCCCGCTGGCTCGCCTCACTGGTCGAGGAAACTCCTGAGCTTCCGCGACCGGCTCGGATGCTTGAGCTTCCGCAGCGCCTTGGCCTCGATCTGCCGGATCCGTTCGCGCGTCACGCTGAACTGCTGGCCGACCTCCTCGAGCGTGTGGTCGGTGTTCATGCCGATGCCGAAGCGCATGCGCAGCACCCGCTCCTCGCGCGGGGTGAGCGAGGCGAGGACGCGGGTCGTCGTCTCCTTCAGGTTCTCCTGGATCGCACTGTCGAGCGGCAGGATCGCGTTCTTGTCCTCGATGAAATCGCCAAGCTGGCTGTCCTCCTCGTCGCCGATCGGCGTCTCGAGGCTGATCGGCTCCTTGGCGATCTTCATCACCTTGCGGACCTTCTCGAGCGGCATCTGGAGCTTTTCGGCCAGTTCCTCGGGCGTGGGCTCGCGGCCGATCTCGTGCAGCATCTGCCGGCCCGTCCGCACCAGCTTGTTGATCGTCTCGATCATGTGCACGGGGATGCGGATCGTGCGGGCCTGGTCGGCGATCGAGCGGGTGATCGCCTGCCGGATCCACCAGGTTGCATAAGTGGAGAACTTGTAGCCGCGCCGATATTCGAACTTGTCCACCGCCTTCATCAGGCCGATGTTGCCTTCCTGAATGAGATCAAGAAATTGCAGGCCGCGGTTCGTGTATTTCTTGGCGATCGAGATGACGAGGCGAAGGTTCGCTTCGACCATTTCCTTCTTGGCCTGGCGGGCTTCCTTCTCGCCCTTCTGGACCTGCGCGACGATGCGGCGGAACTCGCTGATGTCGACGCCCACGTACTGGCCCACCTTGGCCATCTCGGCGCGCAGCTCCTCGACCTTGTCGCGGCTGCGCTCGATCAGCGCCTGCCAGCCGCGCCCCGACTTCTGCGACATGCGGTCAAGCCACTGGGGGTCGAGCTCGTAGCCGCGATACTCCTGGATGAACTCCTGGCGGTTGATGCGCGCCTGATCGGCCAGCTTCACCATGCCGGAATCGATCTGCATGATCTTGCGGTTGATGCCGTAGAGCTGGTCGATCAGCGCCTCGATCCGGTTGTTGTGCAGGTGCAGCTCGTTGACCAGCAGCACGATCTCGGACCGTAGCTTCTGGTAGGCCGCCTCGTTCGCGGCGGTAAAGCTTCCATCCTCGTTAAGCGTCGCCGACATCCGCATGTCCTGCATGTCGGCCAGCGTGCCGTAGTCGCGCGCGATGATCTCCAGCGTCTCGAGGACCTTGGGCTTCAGCGCGGCCTCCATCGCCGCCAGCGACATGGCCGAGGCCTCGTCGTCCTCACCCTCGTCCTCGTCGCGCAGGATCGGGTTGCCGTCCGCGTCAAGCTCGGGTTCGGCGGCGGCGCCAGCGCGCGGCGGAGCGGACCCGAGTTCCACCCCATCGACGCCCTCGACCATCTCGTCGTCACCGTCCAGCGAACGGCCGAACGTCGCCTCGAGGTCGATGACATCCCGCAGCAGGATCTCTTCGTTCAGAAGCTCGTCACGCCAGATGGTGATGGCCTGGAAAGTCAGCGGGCTTTCGCACAGGCCGGCGATCATCGTGTTCCGGCCGGCCTCGATGCGCTTGGCGATGGCAATCTCGCCCTCGCGGCTCAGAAGCTCGACCGAGCCCATCTCGCGCAGGTACATGCGCACCGGATCGTCGGTCCGGTCCAGGGTCTCGCCTGCGGGCGCGGCGACAGCAAGTTCGCGCGACGACGAAGCCTCGACGACGGCGCCCTGAACGTCCTCGCCCTCTTCGGCCTCCTCGTTCTCGATGACGTTGATGCCCATCTCGCTCAGCATCGACATGACGTCCTCGATCTGCTCGGAGGACACCTGATCCGGAGGCAGGACGGCATTCAGCTGGTCATATGTGATGTAGCCGCGCTCGCGCGCATCGGCGATCATCTTCTTGATCGCCGCCTGGCTCATGTCCAGCGAGTGGTCCTGCTCCTCGGTATCGGGCTTCTGGTCCTCGGTGTCCTTGGCAGCCATGCGGGCGGTCTCCGGTAGCGGGCGGACGCGTGATTCGCCGACGAAGCGAATCGGTCCTCGGGTTTCAGGGTTCATAGCGCGAATCACGGGCGGGAAAAGGGGAACCCGTCGCCGCGATTCGGCCGGCTCGGCCTTGCCTTCGCCTCAGCGCTTCTTCTTGATCCATACTTCCTGGTCGATCAGGCGTTGCAGTCCTGCCGAAAGGGCCGCCCGGTCCTCGCCCATGTCGGCATCGTCGTCCAGACTGGACCTTTCGGCCCGGTGCCGCGCCTCGGCCGCATGGGCCAGACGCCAAGTCACGCCTTCGTCGGCCAACCCACCGATGTCCGCCATCGCCTCGGCCGTCTCTGCCCGGGCGGCGCGGCGCGCCCTCAGGCGGGCGATTTCCTCGGTCAGGCAGCGCAGCGCGAAGGCGGCATCGGCATCGGGCCTCGCAGGGGGGGCGATGCGCACATGGGCAAGCCCGGCCAGACGTTCAAGAGCCGGCCCCGCCCTTTGCGCAAGGGCGCCGCGGGCCGCATCCGGATCATGTGCATGGTCGAGCAAGATGCGGCGCAGCTGTTCGTGGGCCATGTCGGCCATGTCCAGCCTGTCGAGGTCGTGCTCGACTTCGGCCGCAAGGCCCGGGTGGGCGACGAGGATGGCCAGGATGATCGCCTCCTGCAGGTATTCGTCCACGCCCTCCCCGGCCCGCGCGAGGAGGGACCCGCGCGTCGCCGGCAGGGGCGTCGCCGGCAGGGCGTCCTGCCGCCCGCCCGCACGGCCCGCTGGCTGCTCGCGGACTGCCGGTCGGGCGGGGCCAGCGCCGAAGAGGCCGGCCCTCAGCTGGCGTATCGCATCTGCGTAATGCGCGCGGATCGACGGATCGGTGATCCGGGCGATGGCCGTGCGCAGGCGCTTGTCCAGCGCGGCGCGGCGTTCGGGGCTGTCGATGAGCCGCCCCTCGGTCTCGCGACGCCACAGGAGGTTGACCATCGGTTCGGCCTTCTCGAGCAGCGCCTTCATGGCCTCGGCACCCTGCGCGCGGATGAGGTCGTCGGGATCAAGCCCTTCGGGCATGAGGACGAAGCGCAGGGACTGGCCAGCCTCGATCAGGGGCAGGGCCAGATCGACCAGCCGCATGGCAGCCGCAATCCCGGCACGGTCGCCGTCAAGCGCGATGACCGGTTCGGGCGCGATCCGCCAGAGAAGGCGAAGCTGATCCTCCGTGATCGCCGTGCCGAGCGGGGCAACCGCGGCGGCAAACCCTGCCTCCACAAGGGCGATCACATCGACATAGCCCTCGGCGACGATCAGCGGATGCCCCTTGCCGGCCGCCTCGCGCGCGGGGCCGTGATTGTAGAGGCTGCGCCCCTTGTCGAAGAGCGGCGTTTCGGGAGAGTTGAGATATTTCGCCGGCGCTGCGGGATCCAGCGCGCGTCCGCCCAGCGCTATGCAGCGCCCGCGCGCGTCGCGTATGGGGAAGATGATGCGACCGCGGAATCGGTCGTAGGGCGCGCCCCCGCCTTCGGGCAGGGCCACGAGCCCGGCCTCGGCCAGGATCTCGGGCGACAGACCCTTGCCGGTAAGGGCCTTGAACAGCCCCTGCCTGTCGTCTGGCGCGAAGCCGATCTCGAACCGGTCGAGGGCGCCTTCACCCAGCCGGCGCCTCACCAGGTAGGCGCGCGCCTCGGCCCCGGCAGAGCCACGCAGCATCAACCGGTAGTGCCGGACCGCCGCCTCCATCGCATCGGCCAGCCTGGAGAGCCGGTCGGCGCGCTCGGCCGCCTTCGGGTCGCGCTCTGGCATGGCGAGCCCCGCCTCGCCCGCCAGGCGTTCCACGGCCTCCATGAAGGCCAGGTTCTCGGCCTCGCGCAGGAAGGTCACGGCATCGCCCTTCGCGTGGCAGCCGAAGCAGTAATAATACCCCTTCCTGTCATCCACATGGAAGGACGCGGTCCTTTCCTGATGGAAGGGACAGGGCGCCCACCAGTCGCCCCTGGCCTGGTTGGATTTCTTCAGGTCCCAGATGACCTTCCTGCCCACCACCTGCGAAAGCGTGATGCGGCTGCGAAGCTCGTCAAGGAAGCCGGGGGGAAGATTCATCCGCTGAATATCGGATCGGGCGCAGGCAGAGTCGAGAGGCCGAATGGAATGCGGGGGCAGCTCCTCGGCTGCCGCCCGGCCTTCAGTGGCCGGCCCGCGCCGCGACCGACTTCATCGCGACATGGATCTCATGGACGGCTGTCTGTGCCATGGACCGGAACACCAGAATGCGGAAGGTTGCCGGACCGGTGCGCCAGAGGATCGACATCATGTGGGTCAGCCCGGTCCGCAGAACCTGGCCCGGCGCGAAGGCGGCCATCCGCAGGTCAACCGCGACAAGGCGGGCAAGGACATCGGTCGCGCCCGGCCCGTCGAGCTCGAGGGCCGCCCAGCCGTCTGTCTGGTCGGTCATCGCCGCCAACCCTTCGAGGCGGAGAGGCAGCGACCCGATCAGGAAGGCCTGCCCGACCCCGGTCCGCAGGATGGCGCGATCGCCGGATGCGACGGTCGCGTTCGGCCCGGGCCAGCCGAGGCCGGCCGATCTGAGCGCGGCCTCCACCTTCGCCTCCTGCCCCCGCATGGGCGACAGCGACGTCACCGTGCCGGGATCCCAGTCGGTGAGCGTCACGTTGCCCTCGGTCAGCGGCACCAGGCCGTCGAGCGCGGATTTCGCGATGAGACTAACCACGGGCGCGTCCTCCCTCGGGATCGAAGAACACAGGGTCCGTCACCTCGACAAGGAAGTCGGCATGACGCAGGTGATCCACGAAACGCACGATCTCGCCCTTGCGCGCGCGGCCGCGTCTCAGGAACCCGAGGCCGAGCGAGGAGCCGAGCGTCGGCGAATGGCAGACCGAGGTGACGTAGCCCTGGTCGTTCTCGCGCACGGGCTGTGCCCCCTTCTCGAAAAGATGCCCGCCGGCGGTCAGGTCGCGGCCGGGCTGCACCGGGCGGAGCCCGACGAGCTGCTCGCGATCGGGCGAGACCAGGGCCTCGCGCTGCGCGGCCCCCCGGCCGATGAAATCCTTCTTCCGGCTCATCATGCCGCCGAGGCCGGCATCGTCTGCCGTGACCCGCCCATGGATTTCGGCGTGAGTGATGAACCCTTTCTCGATCCGCAGGACATTCAGCGCCTCCATCCCGTAGGCGCCGCCGCCGAGCGCTTCGGCCCGCGCCACGAGGTCGCGCCACAGGGCCTCGCCAAAGCGCGACGGGACGGCGACCTCGAAGCCGAGCTCTCCCGAGAACGAGATGCGGAACAGCCGCGCCCGGACGCCCATGAGCGTCACCTCCGCGACCCCCATGTAGGGCAGCGCCGCATCGTCGACGGGGCTGGCCAGCATCGAGTTCAGGAGGTTGCGGGACAGCGGTCCCGCGACGGCGAACTGCGCCCAGCTTTCCGTGACAGAGATCAGGTGCACGTCCCAGTGCGGGCAATGGGCCTGCTTCACGAATTCCAGATGCCGCATGACGAGCGCTGCTGCCGCGGTCGTGGTCGACATCACGTAATGCGTCTCGCCGAGCCGGGCAGAGGTGCCGTCATCCAGCACCATCCCGTCCTCGCGCAGCATCACGCCATAGCGCACCCGACCGACCGGCAGGGTCGAAAAGGTATTGGTATAGACGAAATCCAGGAACCGCGGTGCGTCCGCGCCCTGGATGTCGATCTTGCCAAGGGTGGAGACATCGGCGACCCCCACCCGCGTGCGGACTGCGCGCACCTCGCGGTCGCAGGATTCCCGCCATGTCCTCTCGCCGGGGCGCGGGAAGTAGCTTGCGCGATACCACATCCCCGCCTCGATCATCGGCGCGCCGCGCTCGACCGCAGCCTTGTGCGAGGTCGTGAAGCGCTGCGGCAGGAAGCCCTTGCCCTGCGCGCCGGCCCCCATCGCCGCGATGGATACCGGCGCATAGGGCGGACGGAAGGTCGTCGTTCCGGTCTCGGGGATGGTGCGTCCGGTCGCATCGGCGAGGATGGCAAGGGCTGCGACATTCGATGTCTTGCCCTGATCGGGCGCCATGCCCTGCGTCGTGTAGCGCTTCATGTGCTCGACGCTGCGATAGTTCTCCTGCGCGGCAAGCCGCACGTCCTTCGTCGTGACGTCGTTGGACAGGTCGAGCCAGGCGCGCCCCCTGCCCCTCACCTCCCAGAGCGGCGCGACGCTGTAGCCGCCGTCCTCGGCCTTCGGGATCTCGGGCTTCGCCGATCTGAGGCCTGCCAGCGCCAGCGCTTCGCCGGCCGCCCTTGCCCCGTCGGCCAACGACCCGGCTGTCGAGAACGTGCCATTCGCGGCACCTGCGGCGAAGAGCCCCGGCACCATGCCGGGCCGCGGCACGAAGGCGGCGATGTCCTCGCGCCAGTCGGGCCGGCCGTTCATGTGGCAGGCCAGGTGCAGCGCCGGGTTCCATCCGCCCGAGACGCCAAGGACATCGGCCTCGATTCTGCGCTCGCCCGAGGGCGTCGCCACCGTCAGCGAGCGCAGGCCCAGTCGCCCCTCGGTACGGGTGACGGTTCCGCCCGCGATCACCTCGTAGTCCGGGCTCGCCGGGGCCCCCGGCCGGCTGTCGACGACCGCGACGACCGCGATCCCCGCTGCCACCAGATCGCGTGCGGTCCTGTGGATGCCATCGTTGTTGCCGAACAGCGCGACGCTGCGCCCCGGCACCACGCCCCAGCGGTTGAGATAGGCCCGCAGGGCGCCCGCCTGCATGATGCCCGGCCGGTCGTTCGACGGAAAGGCGATCAGCCGCTCATGCGCCCCGGTCGCCATGACGGCAGCCTTGGCGACGATGCGCCAGAAGCATTCGCGCGGCAGCTCGGCAGGCGGATCCGGAAGGTGCAGGGCCACGCGCTCCAGCGCGCCATAGGTGCCGTGGTCATAGGCTCCGGTGACCGTCGTGCGGGTCATGACGCGCACGTTCGGCATCGCGCGCAGGGCGGCGACCGTTTCGCCGGCCCAGAGATGCCCGGGCATACCCGCGACTTCCTCGACCTCCGCCAGCAGGCGCCCGCCCGGCATCATGTCCTCGTCCGCCAGGATCACGTCCGCCCCCGCCCGGGCTGCCGTCAGGGCGGCCATCAGGCCCGCAGGGCCGGCGCCGATTACCAGCACGTCGCAATAGGCGAAGGCCTTCTCGTAGTGGTCCGCATTGTGCCGGCCCGAAAGCGCCCCAAGCCCGGCCGCACGGCGGATCGCCGGCTCGTAGAGGCCCTCCCAGAAGCGGCGGGGCCACATGAACGTCTTGTAGTAGAAGCCTGCGCTGAAGAACGGCGACAGCAGGTCGTTGACCGCCATCAGGTCGAACCTGACCGAGGGCCAGCGGTTCTGGCTGCGCGCGTCGAGTGTGGCGTGGATCTCCTGCACGGTCGCCCGAACGTTCGGCACCTGCGCTTCCCCCTGGCCGACCGTCACAAGTGCCGACGGCTCCTCGTGGCCGGCCGTCAGCGGCCCGCGCGGCCGGTGGTACTTGAACGAGCGCGCCATCACGCGCACGCCCTCGGCCAGAAGGGCCGAGGCAAGCGTGTCACCCTCGAAGCCGACATATTCCCTTCCGTCGAAACGGAAGCCGACCGTGCGGCGGCGGTCCAGAAGGCCCCTGCCTTCGACCCTCATGTCCTGGGCTCCCTCGGCTTGCGCGGTGCGCGTGGTCGACGCGGCGGCGTCCCGGTGGGGGTCTCTCCAGCCGGTGCCTTCTTGCGGCGCGGGGCGCGGGACGGCGTTGCGGCGGGCGAAGGGGCTTCGCGCTGGTCGCCGTCCTCGTTGGCGGGCATTGCCTTGCGGCGCTGGTGATCTGCCACGAGAACCGTGTCGAGCACCTCGTGCGTCACCGTGTTGCGGGTGACGAGAAGCCAGGCCGAGCAGCCCGCCTCGTGATACCACAGGTCGCGCGTGACGCCCGCGGGGTTGTCGCGCAGGTGCAGGTAGGCGTCCCAGGCCGCGTCGTCGGCCCCGGGGCCGGGGCGGTGGAGGTAATCCTCGGCGCCGTAGTAGTAGAACTCGCGCCGGTCGCGTTCGCCGCAGTGGGGGCAGGTCAGGCGCATCAGAAGTCCTCCGGGCAGACGGATATCGTCCCGATGTCGCGCTCGCCGGTCCTGAAGGCGACCGCTCCGCCGGCGATGATCACCGCGCGCAGGCCGGGATCGGCACAGGCGTAGGCCGCCAGGGCGGTTGCGTCGGGCGCCGCACGGTCGGCGGCGGCATTCAGACCGATGACCAGCGTCACGTCCTCGCGACGGACCGTCTCGAGGCGCAGGCCCGGCTCGATCTCGGCCGGAAGGGCCCTGGCGAAGATCCCGGCGCTGGCCTCGACCATGGCACAGAGGTCGGCCGGCGCCGTGCAGTCAACGGCCGCCCTGGCCGGGTGGCAGTGAATGGCCGCCAGCACCGATAATGCAGCGCACCGCACAAGGGGCGTCAGGCGGGGCCGTGGCGGCAGGGCTGGATGAGGGAATCTCATGACGGGGTGACTAGTGAAGGTTGTGCTGGCTTCCTGTGCCTTCCTCGTCGATCAGGTGCCCGGTGCGGAACCGGTCCAGCCTGTATCGCCGGGCAACGGGGTGCGGCTCGCCGGTAGCCATCAGGTGGGCCATGCACCAGCCGCTGGCAGGAACCGCCTTGAACCCGCCGTAGTTCCAGCCGCAGTCGATGAAGAGCCCCTCGATGTGGGTCCTGTCGATGATGGGCGATCCGTCGGGCGACATGTCCATGATCCCGCCCCAGGACCGCAGCACCCTGGCCTTGCCGATCATCGGCATCAGCGTCATGCCCGCCTCCATCACGTGCTCGACCATCGGCAGGTTGCCCCGCGCGGCGTAGCTTGCGTAGAAGTCGAGGTCGCCGCCGAAGACGAGGCCCCCCTTGTCGGACTGGCTGATGTAGAAGTGCCCCATGCCGAACGAGACGACATGGTGGATGACAGGCTTCAGCCCCTCGGTCACGAAGGCCTGAAGGACGTGACTCTCGATGGGCAGCCGCATCCCGGCCATCGCGGCGACCTGCCCGGACCGTCCGGCGACGACGATGCCCACCTTCTTCGCCCGGATCGGCCCTCGCGTCGTCTGCACGCCGGTAACCCTGCCATTCGCGACGTCGATGCCGGTCACCTCGCAGTTCTGGATCAGGTCCACGCCCCGGGCATCCGCGCCGCGCGCATAGCCCCAGGCCACCGCGTCGTGGCGCGCGGTGCCCCCGCGCCGGTGCAGCAGCCCGCCATAGATCGGGAAGCGCGTCTGCTCGAAATCGAGGTAGGGCAGGTGCCGCCTTACGCCTTCTCGGTCCAGAAGTTCGGCGTCGTCCCCCTGGTTGATCATCGCATTGCCGCGCCGCACGAAGGCATCGCGCTGGCCGTCGGAATGGAACAGGTTGATGAGACCACGCTGCGAATGCATCACGTTGTAGTTCAGCTCGGCCTCCAGCCCTTCCCACAGCTTCAGGCTGTGCGAGTAGAATTCCGAGTTGCCCGGCAGGAAATAGTTGGCGCGCACGATGGTCGTGTTCCGCCCGACATTGCCGCCGCCGAGGTAGCCCTTCTCCAGCACCGCGACCCTGGTGATCCCGTGGTTCTTCGCCAGGTAGTAGGCTGTCGACAGACCGTGCCCGCCGCCGCCGATGATGACGATGTCGTATTCGGCCTTGGGCTCCGGGTCGCGCCATGCCGGGGTCCAGCCCTTGTTGCCGAAGAGCCCTTCGGTGAAGACCTTCCAGCCTGAGTAACGCATGCGCCCCGTCTCCGCTCCCGGCCTCGGTCCGGCCGGGGTCGCAGGACGTTAGCAATGTTCCGCGGCGGTTTCCAAGCCGCCCCGCGACATCCGGTGTCGTTTCCTGTGGTGAATCTGAGTTTCCCCCGGGGATACCCGGCCCTTCAGCAGACTACAGACCCTTGCTCTGGTAGGTCTGCGCCACCCGGCTGATCGCCACGATGTAGGCAGCCACGCGCAGGTCCTCGACGTCGTTGCGGCCGTGCCAGACCTCGCGCATCGCGTTGTAGGCCCCCCGCATCGTGTCGTCGAGACCCGACCTGACGAGTTCCAGTTCGCCCGCCCCGCGCAGGTAACGCTCCTTGAAGCCGGGCGAGAGTGTCCAGCCGAGGCCCTTGTCGGCGGACAGACGTTCCAGTTCCTGGACCAGAAGCTCGTGTCGCGCCTCCTCCTGCCGGCGCTGCATCCTGCCGAACCTGATATGGGAGAGGTTCTTCACCCATTCGAAGTAGCTGACGGTCACCCCGCCCGCATTGGCATACATGTCGGGGATGATGACCACACCCTTGCGGCGCAGGATCTCGTCCCCCCCGAAGGTTACGGGTCCGTTCGCCGCCTCGACGATGAGCGGCGCCTTGACATTCGCGGCATTGCCGCGGTGGATCACGCCCTCCATCGCCGCCGGGATCAGGATGTCGCAGGGCGCCTCCAGCAGGCTGGCACCGTTCTCCACGAAGGTCGCGCGTGGATAGCCGCGCACGCCCCTGTTCTGGGTGATCCACTGGCGCAGGTCCTCGATGTCCAGTCCGGACTCGCTGACGACGCCGCCGTCATGCTCGATCACCGCCACGATCCTGACCCCATCCTCCTCGGACAGGAACTTGGCCGCGTGATAGCCGACGTTGCCCAGACCCTGGACGATCGCGGTCTTGCCTTCGAGCCCGCCCGAAAGTCCCGCCTTTGCCTTGTCCTCCGCGTGGCGGAAGAACTCGCGCAGCGCATACTGGACCCCGCGGCCGGTCGCCTCGACCCTGCCCTGGATGCCGCCGGCATGGGGTGGCTTTCCGGTGACGCAGGCCCTGGCGTTGATGTCGGTCGTGTTCATCCTCGCATACTGGTCGGCGATCCAGGCCATCTCGCGCTCGCCCGTCCCCATGTCGGGCGCAGGCACGTTCTGGCTGGGATTGATGAGATCGCGCTTGATCAGTTCGTAGGCGAAGCGTCGCGTGATCTGCTCCAGTTCATGCGCGTCCCACTGGCGCGGATCTATGCAGAGTCCGCCCTTCGAGCCGCCGAAGGGCGCCTCCACGATGGCGCACTTGTAGGTCATCAGCGCCGCCAGGGCCTCGACCTCGTCCTGGCTCACCGAAAGGGCATAGCGGATACCGCCCTTGACCGGTTCCATGTGTTCCGAATGCACCGAGCGATAGCCCGTGAAGGTATGGATGGCGCCGCGCAGGCGAACGCCGAAGCGCACGGTGTAGGTCGAGTTGCAGACGCGGATCTTCTCTTCAAGCCCGGGGGACAGGTCGAGGTGCCGGACCGCCCTGTTGAACATCAGGTCGACGGATTCGCGAAAGCTCGGCTCGCCGTGAACGGACATCGGACACTCCCTCCAGTCGGCGGGGCTTCGGCCGCGGGCCACCCTCACGCCGGTTCTCCTCCGCCGGAAACCTAGCGCCGCCACGTTAAGATCGCACGTCGATTCGCGGGGCCAGCGTGCTGCGGTCCGGCCGGGCCCTGACGACGCCGTCGCCGCGGGAAGATTCGCGGGGCCCGGCCTGCATTTTCCGCATCGGCGGAACAATCGCCCCGGAACCCGCGATCCGTCGCCGCAACCCATCCCAAAGGCGCGATATCCGGTGATGCGGCGCCACAATTTCGCCCCACCCGGAAGGTTATCTACCTGCGTGTTCGTGTGTGGTCCTGTCCTGGGGGGGACAGCGGTATCTGCGGGGAAAGGACGGGTCATGAGCCGTCGCGGGAATCGTCTTGAAAGCTGCCTGACCGCGGCACTGGCCGCTCGGCGCGAAGGCTTCGGCCCCGCGCTGGCGCAGTTCCGCCGTGACGAGAGCGGGTCGCTGCTGATCTTCGGCCTGTTCTGCTTCATCATCATGATGCTGGTCGCCGGCATGGCGCTCGACCTGATGCGGTTCGAGGAGCGCCGGACGCTCCTGCAGAACACGGTGGACCGCGCGTCGCTGGCCGCAGCCGACCTGAACCAGACGCTGGCGCCGAAGGACGTGGTGAAGGACTACTTCACCAAGGCGGGCCTGACCCCGCCCAAGGACTCGGACATCACGGTGACCCAGGGCACCTACAACGAATACCGCACGGTCAACGTGAAGGTGTCCGAGCAGATGCCGACCTGGTTCATGAACATGGTCGGCGTCAAGGAACTCAAGACCCCCGCCATCGGCACCGCGGAAGAGCGGATCGGTCAGGTCGAGGTGTCGCTCGTCCTCGACGTCTCGGGCTCGATGAACTCGAACAACCGCCTGATCAACCTCAAGCCGGCCGCCAAGAGTTTCATCGACCAGATGTTCAACCAGGTCGAGCCCGGCAAGCTGTCGATGAGCATCATCACCTACTCGACCCAGGTCAGCATCGGGCCGGACCTCGGGCCCTACTTCTCGCTGACGAACGAGCACAACAAGTCGAACTGCATCGAATTCGACGCCGCCGACTTCGCCAACAGCCCGAACAGCCTGAAGATCTCGCTCGCCGGGACGCGCACCTATCAGCGCAATGGCCATTTCGACCCCTTCTATACCAGCGCCCCGCAGCTCTGGAGCTGCCCGCTGCTGACCGACACGTCGCGCAAGATCATGGCCTATTCCGGCGACCGGAATGCCCTGAAGGCGTTCATCGACGGCCTGACGGCATCTGGCAACACGTCGATCGACATCGGCATGAAATGGGGCGCGGCGCTGCTGGACCCGTCGATGCATCCGGTCGTCGACAGCTACATCTCGCTCGGTCGCTCGCCCGCCTCCTTCGGCGACCGCCCCTACCCGTACAAGACGGCGACGATGACCAATGCGAACGACCAGTCGATGAAGGTCATCGTGATCATGACCGATGGCGAGAACACGACCGAATACCGCCTGAATCCCGGCTACAGGTCGGGCATAAGCACGGTGATCCGCGGCAACACGTCGACCTCCTACACGGCGACGAACGCGAAGCAGTATTCCGTCTACGACAGCACGCGCGCCGCGAACTCGGACTGGTTCAGCATCAATACCAACAGCTGGCGGGCCGAACCCTGGGGCGACCTCTCGGGTGATACGGGCGACTCGCTGCAGCTGACCTGGCCGCAGATCTGGGAACGTGCCTCGATCAACTGGATCGCCGACAACGTGATCTCGCCCGCATGGGGCACGACAAGGCGCAACCAGTGGCGTTCATCGGGCACCACGGTGGTGAACTCTGTCGGCCCCTCGACCAAGGACACCTACACACTCAACATCTGCAACGCCGCCAAGGCCAAGGGTGTCGTGATCTACACGATCGGCTTCGAGGCGCCGACCGTGGGTCTCAACCTGCTCAGCCAGTGCGCCTCGACCGGCAATGCGCTGTCGGCGACGGGCACCGGAATCACGACGGCCTTCTCGGCCATCGCCGCGTCCATCAACAAGCTCAGGCTGACGCAGTGATGGGAAGGCTCATGAACATCTTCCGCCTTCGCGCCCGGCGCATCGCCGCAGACGAGGACGGCACCTCGACGATCCCGTTCGTCATCTTCCTGCCGTTCTTCATGATGCTTGTCATCTCTTCGGTCGAGATGGGCATCGTCATGGTCCGCCATGTGATGCTGGAACGAGCGCTCGACATGTCCGTGCGCGGCCTCAGGCTGGGCTTCTGGAACCCGCCGACGCCGCTCCAGCTCAAGCAGTCCGTCTGCCGCAATGCCGGCCTCATCCCCGACTGCATGAACACGCTTCTGATCGAGCTGCGGCCGGTAAGCAAGGTCACGTGGCAGCCCCTGTCCTCGGGGCCGACCTGCATCGACAAGGCTGCCCCGATCCAGCCGGTCCCGACCTTCACCTCGGGCGTCGGCGACGAGATGATGCTCGTGAGGGCCTGCGCGAAATTCTATCCGATGGCGCCGATGACCGGGCTGGGCTTCCAGCTGCCCAAGGATTCGTCCGGCATGTATGCCCTGGTTGCTGCGACGGCCTTCGTCAACGAACCGACGCCGGGAGGATGACATGACGCTGATGCAGAAGTTCCGCGTCCGGCTCCGGCTCTTCGCCCGCGACCAGCAGGGATCGATGCCCACCGAAGGCGTGATGGCATTCGCCTTCCTCGTCTGGTGGTACATCGCATCCTTCCAGTTCTTCGACGCCTATCGCCAGAAGAACATCAACCTCAAGGCCGCCTATACGGTCGCCGACCTGATCTCGCGCGAGGTCGATCCGATCGACGCGAACTACATCAAGGGCCTCAACAAGGTATTCGACTACCTCACCTTCTCGAACAAGCCGACGCAGATCAGGGTGACGAGCGTCTACTTCGACACGGCGACGAATTCGTACAAGGTCAACTGGTCATATTCGACCAGCACCGTGAACGTCGCCTATACCAATGCGACCCTGCAGACCGTGAAGAACAAGATCCCGGTCCTTCCGGCCGGCGACACGGTGATCCTGGTCCAGACCTACATGGCCTACGAACCGATCTTCTCGGTCGGGCTCAAGGCGATGATATACGACACCTTCATCGCGACCCGGCCGCGCGCCGTTCCCTGCATCCGCTGGGACAAGAAGGACGGCAGCAATCCGGCCTGCGCCTTCAGCTGATCGAAGCTTCCGCCCGGTGGCCCGAACCGCCGCGTCCTCAGCGCGGCGGTCTCACTTCGTGGCCGCGCCCCTCGGGTTCCTCGTCCACCAGTTCGGTTGGAAAGCCCGGTGCAAGGATCGACAGGCCCGTCGCCTCCTCCAGGCGCTCGATCACGCGGTCCGACTGCGCCTTCTGCCCGTAACGGGCCTGCGCGTCCGTGAAGATGCGGATCATCAGGGGCGAGATCTCGAGCGGCACGCCATGCGCCTCGGCGATCTTCTGGAACAGTCCGATGTCCTTCTGCACGAGGTCCATCGTGAAGTTCACGTCGCGCGATCCCGACAGGATCAGCTGGCTTTCGGTCTCGTGGACGAAGGAATTGCCCGACGAGATGCGGATCGCCTCGTAGGTGGTGGCCATGTCCATGCCGGCGGCCTTCATGGTGACCAGCGCCTCGCAGAGCGTCAGGAGGTTCGCCGTCGCCAGATAGTTGGTCATCACCTTCAGGATGCTCGCCGACCCGAGCGGGCCGGTATGCAGGACCTGCCGCCCGACGACAGTCAGGATGGGAAGGATCGCCTCGAAGGTCTCGCGGTCGCAGCCCGCATAGACCGAGATGTTGCCGGTCGCGGCGCGGTGCACACCGCCCGACACGGGCACGTCCGCGGCCTTGCCGCCCCTGTCCATGACCCGGGCACCCAGCCGCTTCACCTCGTCCGCATCGGTCGTGGACATCTCCAGCCAGAACTTGCCGGGCCCCATCGCGCCGAGGATCCCGTCCTGGCCCTCGACGACAGCGGCCGAGGCGGCAGGGCTCGGCAGGCAGGTGATGACGGCATCGGCCCAGTCCGCCAGCGCGTATGGCGTCGCGGCCGTTCCGGCACCGCGCCCGACGAATTCGGCGACGCGCGCGGGATCGAGGTCCATGACCTTCAGCGCGATGCCGTTCCGCAGCAGGGTCCCGGCCAGCTTGCCACCGACATTCCCGAGGCCGACGAATCCGACGTTCATGCTGCGGTCTCCAGGATGTTCACGGCCGCGATCCATCGCCGGTTCCGGCGGCGCGGTCGCGCGGGGAAGCGACATCGCCCTGTCGCGCGCGACCCGCGACATTGTGGGGCCGGGCAGGACGGACTATCCTGACATCAGCGATGTCGCGGATGGAAGATGCCCTGCGGATCCTTGCTGCGACGGCCCTGGCCGGCGCCCTTTGCGCCTGCGCGCCTGATGCCCGCCGTGACGACTATCCCGTCCTCCTGCCGTTCGAGGCGATCGTCGGGCTGCAGGGCGGACCGGCGGCAGATCCCTCCGCCGCGATCCTGGCCCAGGGTGCCGCCCTTCGGGCCCGCGCCGCAGCACTGCGGCAGATGCCGATGTAGGGCCGCCGCCGCGTTGCAAGGCCGCCGGGAACCGGCTAACACCCGGGCCAGCCTGCCGAAGCCCCGCGGAGACGTCACATGTCCGACCCCCTGAGACTAGGTATCGCCGGGCTGGGCACCGTCGGGCGCGGGGTCGTGCGGATCGTCCAGCGTCATGGCGAGCTCATCGCCGCGCGGGCAGGCCGCGCCATCGAGATTGCTGCGGTATCGGCCCGCGACCGCTCGAAGGACCGCGGCATCGACCTTTCCGCCCTGGCATGGGAGGACGACCCTGTCGCCCTTGCGCAACGCGCGGACGTGGACGTGTTCGTCGAACTCGTCGGCGGTTCCGACGGTGTGGCGCGGGAGGCGACCGAGGCCGCGATCGCCGCCGGCAAGGACGTGGTCACGGCGAACAAGGCGATGCTCGCCCTGCACGGCCAGGCGCTGGCCGGGTTGGCCGAGGCGAGGGGTCACGTCATCCGCTTCGAGGCCGCGGTGGCCGGCGGGATCCCGGTCGTCAAGGCGCTGACCGAAGGGCTGGCAGGCAATGCCATCACCCGGGTCATGGGTGTGATGAACGGCACCTGCAACTACATCCTGACCAGGATGGAAAGTGCCGGCCTGCCCTACGAGACGGTGTTCGAGGAGGCCCGCCAGCTCGGCTATCTCGAGGCCGATCCCGAGCTCGACGTCGGCGGCATCGATGCCGGCCACAAGCTCAGCCTCCTGGCCGCCATAGCCTACGGCACGAAGGTCGCCTTCCCCGCCGTCGAGCTCGAGGGCATCGGCAAGGTCAGGATCGAGGACATCCGTCACGCCGCCGACATGGGCTACCGGATCAAGCTCCTCGGGGTCGCGCAGATGACGGGGCGCGGCCTGGAACAGCGGATGTCGCCCTGCCTCGTGCCGGCCGACAGCCCGCTCGGCCAGTTGCAGGGCGGCACGAACATGGTGGTGCTGGAAGGCGACAGCGTCGGACAGATCGTGCTCCGCGGGCCCGGCGCCGGAGAGGGGCCGACCGCCAGCGCGGTCATGTCCGACGTGATCGAGATCGCCCGCGGCACGCGACTGTCCACCTTCGGCCAGCCTGCCGCTACGCTCAGGGACCCGGTTCCTGCCAGGGCGACGGCGCCGGCGCCCCATTACCTGCGCATGACGCTCGTCGACAAGCCGGGGGCGCTGGCCAAGGTCGCGACCGTCCTCGGCGACGAAGGCATCTCGATCGACCGGATGCGCCAGTATCAGCATTCCGACACCTCTGCACCGGTCGTCCTCGTGACCCATTCCACCACCCGTGACGCGATCGACCATGCCCTGTCCCGGCTGCCGGCAACTGGCGTGCTGACTGGCGAGGCGGTCGCCATCCGGATCGAGAAGGTCTGAGGCGCGATGCTGGCCTCCACTTCCGGCCGGTCCGGGCGCCCGTCGGGCGCGTTGCCGCCTTGCCGCTCTGGCCGGCGCATCCGCGGGTTTGGCTGGCGTTAGCGCCACCGGCCTTGCCCGTCCGGCGCGGCGAGCGGTAGACCGCGGCTTGAAAGTGAGCGGAGGCGCGCATGGGAGGCAACACGGATTTCCAGGACAGGCTCCTGTCGCTCGGGCTTGCCCGGGTCAGCGAGGCCGCGGCCCTCGCCTCGGCCCGTCTCATCGGGCGGGGCGACGAGAAGGCGGCCGACCAGGCCGCGGTCAGCGCCATGCGGGCCCAGCTCAACTTGCTGGACATCAGGGGAACGGTCGTCATCGGCGAAGGCGAACGCGACGAGGCGCCGATGCTCTACATCGGCGAGCAGGTGGGAACCGGCCACGGACCGGAGGTCGACATCGCGCTCGACCCGCTCGAGGGAACGACCCTGACGGCGAAGGACATGCCGAACGCGCTGACGGTCATTGCCATGGCGCCTCGCGGCACGCTGCTTCATGCGCCCGACGTCTACATGGAGAAGCTCGCGATCGGGCCGGGCTTCAAACCCGGAACCGTGACGATGACCATGAGTCCCTCCGAAAGGGTCTCTGCCCTCGCGGCGGCCAAGGGCTGCTCGACAAAGGACATCACCGTCTGCGTCCTCGAACGACCGCGGCACGAGGCCCTCATCGCCGAGATCCGCTCGACGGGCGCGGCGATCCGGCTGATCACCGACGGCGACGTCGCAGGGGTGATGCATTGCGCCGAACCCGAGATCACCGGCATCGACATGTACATGGGCTCCGGCGGCGCGCCCGAGGGCGTCCTCGCGGCGGCGGCGCTGAAATGCATGGGCGGCCAGTTCTTCGGCAAGCTCCTGTTCCGCAACGACGACGAGAAGGGCCGCGCGCGCAAGGCCGGCATCACCAATCTGGAGCGCGTCTACACGCGCGACGACCTCGTGCAGGGCGATGTCATCTTCGCGGCGACGGGGGTGACGAACGGGTCGCTGCTCAAGGGCATCCGGCGGGAGCCCGGCTGGGTGACGATGGAGACGATGCTGATGCGGTCCAAGACCGGATCGGTGCGGCGCATAGAATACAGGACGCCCGTGAAGTAGGACTGGCCCAGGCAAACAGCGGAGGCAAGGCGATGGACCCGACCGAAGGCACGACGGGCCGCCTGCCCGATGGCACGCATCTCGGCGAGGTCACGCTGCGCGTGCGCGACGTCGCCGCCTCTCTTGGCGTCTGGCGGGACATCATGGGCCTGTCTGTCCTCGAGGCCAGCGCGGACTCGGCCCGCCTCGGCGTGGGCGGCCGCACGCTTGTTGCCCTCAGGGGGGGCGCCGCCGACCCTGCCACGGCACCGGTGGTCGGGCTGTTCCATGTTGCGGTCCACGTCACCTCGCGCGCGGCGCTGGCCGGAATGCTCTGGCGCCTGCGCCAGGCCGGGCGCCCGCATTCCGGGCAGGATCACACGATCTCCGATTCCCTCTACCTCACCGACGACGACGGCAACGGGATCGAGATCGCCCACGACACCCCCGGACGCGGGCGGGTGGAGGTGTCCGACGGGATGGCGCGCGCCGTGCGCAACGACGGACGCATCCTGTCGGTCGTCGAACCTCTCGACCTCGGCGCACTTTCCGACGCCGCACCCGACGGCCATCCTGCGCGGCGCGAGATGCCCGGCGACAGCTTCATCGGCCACATCCATTTCCGCACCAACCGGCGCGAACGTGCGTTCGGTTTCTATACGCAAGTCCTGGGGTTCCGGCCGAACGGCAACGCGCCGGCCTTCAGCTTCTGTGATGTCGGAACCAGCCGGCGCGGCCACATGATTGCCTTCAACTCCTGGGCCGGAGAGGCCCTGCCCGCAGCCGCGCCTGGCGCGCCCGGCGTCGAGCGTTTCGTGATCCGCGTCCCGGACCGCGGCGCCATCACCGCGGCGGCGGACCGGCTGCGCGACGCAGGCGCCCCCGTGACGGCGCTGCCCGAAGGCCTGATGACCGAGGACCCGGACGGAAACCGCGTCGTTCTCGCGGCAACCGGCGACTGACGGCGCGGCTTGCCTTTCGACCGGCGGGCCGCCACAACCGGCCCATGCCGGCCTTCCTGAACGTCGAAGTCTCTGCCACCGGGCGCTGCTGGACCGGCCCCGCACCCGAGGCCGAACGGCTCGCCGATGCGCTCGCCCGCGATACCGGACTTCCCCTGCCCCTGGCCCGCATCCTGGCCGCGCGCGGCGTCAGCCCCGGCGAGGCCGCGTCCTTCCTCGAGCCGCAGATCCGCGAGCTCCTGCCCGATCCCAGGTCCCTGAAGGACATGCAGCTTGCCGCAGCCCGCTTCGTCAGCGCCCTGAAGAACCGAGAACGCATCGCCGTCTTCGCCGACTATGACGTCGATGGCGGATCCTCGGCTGCGCTGGTTCTGACCTGGCTTCGCGCGATGGGACATGCGGCCACGCTCTACATACCCGACCGGATCGACGAGGGATATGGCCCGAACGTCCCGGCGATGGCGGCGCTGGCCGCCGCCCATGACCTCATCCTCTGCGTCGACTGCGGAACCCTCAGCCATGCGCCGGTGGCGGCGGCGAAGGGCGCGGATGTCGTGATCCTCGATCACCATCTCGGGTCAGAGACGCTGCCTCCGGCGCTCGCCGTCGTGAACCCCAACCGCCAGGACGAGGATGGCACCCTCGGCCATCTCTGCGCCGCCTCGGTCGTTTTCCTGATGCTGGTCGAGGCCAACCGCCTGCTGCGGGCCGAAGGGATCGCCGGGCCCGACCTGATGGCGATGCTGGATCTTGTCGCGCTGGCTACCGTGGCCGATGTCGCCCCGCTCACCGGCGTCAACCGGGCGTTCGTGCGCCTCGGTCTAAAGGTGATGGCGCGGCGTGACCGGCCCGGCCTTCGGGCGCTTGCAGACGTCGCCCGGCTCGACCGCGCGCCTGACGTCTACGCGCTCGGCTTCCTGCTCGGCCCGCGTGTCAATGCCGGAGGCCGGATCGGCGCCGCCGATCTCGGGGCGAGGCTTCTGGCCACGGACGATCCGCACGAAGCGGCGGCCCTCGCCGAAAGGCTTGACAGGCTGAACGAGGAACGGCGCCTGATCGAGGACCGGGTGCGCGACGCGGCCCTCGCCCAGGCCGAGGCGCGCGGACTGGACAGCCCGCTTGTCTGGGCGGCCGGCGAGGGCTGGCACCCCGGCGTGGTCGGCATCGTCGCCGCACGCCTGAAGGAGGCGGCGAACCGACCGGCCGTGGTCATCGGGCTGTCGGGCGACGAGGGGAAGGGGTCGGGCCGGTCGGTGGACGGGATCGACCTCGGGGCCGCAGTCCAGCGCGTCGCGGCCGAGGGCCTGCTCCTGAAGGGAGGCGGGCACAGGATGGCCGCGGGTCTGACGGTGTCCCGGACCGGGGTCGATGCTGCGATGGCGCGCCTGTCCGACCTGCTGGGTCGGCAGGGGGCGGGGGTGGCCGGGCCGCGCGAGCTCAGGATCGACAGCCTCATGATGCCGGCCGCGGCCACGCTGGCCCTCGCCGAGGACATCGCCCGCGCCGGACCCTTCGGCCAGGGCGCACCGGCCCCCCGCTTCGCCATTCCCGACGCCGAGATCCGCGACGTCCGGCGTATGGGAGGGTCGCATCTCAGGCTCATCGTTTCGGACGGGATGTCGGCCCGGCTCGAGGCCGTGGCCTTCCGCGCCTTCGATGCGCCGCCGGGCGGCCTTCTCGGACCGTTTCTCGAACCCCTCAGGGGACGGCGCGTGCATCTTGCCGGGCGGCTGGAGGCGAACACCTGGCAGGGCAGGACCTCGGCCCAGTTCCGCGTCGAGGACGCGGCCCTGCCCCCCCCGTGACAAGCAGCGGACGACGCGAAGAATCCCCCTTGCGCGGGCCGGAACGCTGCCCTAGAAGCCGGACCCACACCGGACGCGGCCCGTTCGTCTATCGGTTAGGACACCAGGTTTTCAACCTGGGAAGAGGGGTTCGACTCCCCTACGGGCTGCCAGTTCCCCCTGCCCGCCCAGGCTTCGTCACGGCCCGCCGTCACAGGACCGTCAGACAACGCTGAGCCGCGGCCTGTCGTCCGCCGCCTGCCCCAGCGCGCGACGGACCAGGGCCGCGATGTGGGCAGAGGTCAGGCCGGCATCGGCATACATCGCCTCGGGCGAGGCCTGTTCGATGTAACGGTCAGGCAGCGTCATCGTCCGCAGCCGGCAGCGCCCGTCGTCCAGCAACCCCGCATTGGCCACGTGATGCAGGACCTGCGCGCCGAAGCCTCCGGTGGAGCCCTGCTCGACCGTCACGACCAGCGGGTGGTGACGGACAAGCTGCGCCAGAAGCGCAGTATCCAGCGGCTTGGCAAATCTTGCGTCCGCCACCGTGACCGCAAGACCGTCCGCCGCCAGCTCCTCGGCCGCCATCAGGCATTCGCCGAGATGCGCCCCGAAGGACAGGATCGCTGCGGCGCCGCCCTCGCGCAGGACCCGCCCCTTGCCGATGTCGAGGATCCGGCCACGTTCGGGCAGTTCCACCCCGACGCCCTCGCCGCGCGGATAGCGGAAGGCGATCGGTCCCGCGTCGAAGGCCGCTGCTGTGGCGACCATGTGCACCAGTTCCGCCTCGTCGCCCGCGGCCATCACGACCATGCCGGGAAGGTTCGCCAGACAGGCTACGTCGAAGGCACCCGCATGGGTCGCGCCATCTGCGCCCACCAGGCCCGCCCGGTCGATCGCGAAGCGCACGGGCAGGCCCTGCAGCGCCACGTCGTGCACAACCTGGTCGAATCCCCGCTGCAGGAACGTGGAATAGATCGCGCAGAAGGGCCGCAGGCCCGCCGCCGCCATGCCGGCCGCGAAGGTGACGCCGTGCTGTTCGGCGATGCCCACGTCGAAGACCCGCGCGGGGAAGCGCTTCTGCATGATGTCAAGGCCGGTGCCCGATGGCATGGCCGCCGTGACCGCGACGATCCGCGGGTCGCGCGCGGCCTCCTCCGTCAGCGTCCTGCCGAAGACGCTCGTATAGGCTGGCGCGTTGGACCTGGCCTTGGCCTGGGCGCCGGTGACCACGTCGAACTTCGCCACGCCGTGATACTTGTCCGCGCTGGTCTCGGCCGGAGCGTAGCCCTTGCCCTTCTTCATGATCGCATGGATCAGGACCGGCCCGGACGCCCGCGCCCGCGCCGTGCGCAGCGTGTGCAGGAGCGTCGGCATGTCGTGGCCGTCCACCGGCCCGATATAGCTGAACCCCAGCTCCTCGAACAGCGTGCCCCCGCCCGGCATGCCGGTCACCAGGGCCCGCGCCCGCCGCGCGCCGTCGCGCATCGGGCCCGGAAGGCCCGCTTCCAGCCCCTCTGCCATTCCCTTCAGAAGGGCGAAGGGCGTGAAGTTGTGAAGGTCGATCAGGTATTTCGACAGCGCACCCACCGGCGGCGCGATCGACATGTCGTTGTCGTTCAGGATGACGAAGAGCCGCTTGCCCAGATGCCCGGCATGGTTCATCGCCTCGTAGGCCATGCCTGCCGTGATCGCCCCGTCCCCGATCACGGCAATGACGTCGCCCGTCGGCATGCCCATGTCGCGGCCGACGGCAAAGCCGAGGCCCGCCGAGATCGAGGTCGACGAATGGGCGGCGCCGAAGGGGTCGAACTCGCTCTCGGACCGCTTGGTGAAGCCCGAGATCCCGCCGCCCTGGCGCAGGCTGTGCATCCTGGCGCGCCGCCCGGTCAGGATCTTGTGCGGATAGCACTGGTGGCCGACGTCCCAGATCAGCTTGTCGAAGGGGGCGCTGAATGTGGCGTGGATGGCCACGGTCAGTTCGACGACGCCAAGGGACGACCCGAGGTGTCCGCCGGTCCTGCTGACCACCGCGATCACCTCGCGGCGGACCTCGTCGGCCAGCTGCGACAGCTCGCGGTCACTCAACGCCCGCAGGTCGGCCGGGCCGGCGACCCGGTCGAGGATCGGTGTGGCGCCCTGGTCATTCTCCATCGCTTGTCCCCCGGGTGAAAAGGGCGCCGTGCAGCAAGCCGCACGGCGCCAGGTTCCTGCTGCCAGCAGGGAGGGAACCGGGCAAAGTGCGCGCCCCGGATCCGGGTCTGGCATAGTCCGACCCGAACTTCGTCGTGACCGCGCCGGTCGCCCGCCGCGGCCCGCGTCTTGTCACGCCGGCAGGACGGCCGGCGCCGCAAGCTCGATCGCCCCGAAGGGTGACGGCATCTCCTTGCTCTGCTGCGGCAGAAGAAGGCCGATCCCCCAGATCACCAGGAGGGTCAGGCCGATTCCCGCCACCAGCAGGCCGGCGATGAAGGCCCCCCAGACCATCTGGCCGAGGACCCAGATGCGCAGCTGGATCGCCCTGCTGGGTTCGTTGAAATAGGGGATCTCGGTCTTGTCCGCCATGTCTCTGCCCTTTCAGTTCACCGGCGCGTAGCCGTGGTCCTGCGCCCATACGTACCAGTTGTCGACAACCGTCCCGGAAAGCAGGATGCCGATCCCGCCGGTCAGCGTGCACAGCACGGCCATCCACCAGGCCCAGCGGTGGATGCCCTCCATCGTCGCGTTGAAGCCCATCGTCCAGCGCCAGAACAGCGCCGCCCGTTCGGCGGCCGTTCCGCGATCGACGATCTGCTCGAGCTCGCGGTCCCCGCCGAACCGGCTGACGGCAAGGATCGTCGCCCCGTGCATCGCAAACAGCAGCGCCGATCCGTAGAGGAAGGCGATGGAGAGCCCGTGGAACGGGTTGTAGAACAGGTTCCCGTGCGTGAGCGAGAACAGGTTCGTCCAGTCGAGATGGCTGAAGATGCCGTAGGGAACGGCCTCCGACCAGGACCCCATGAGGATCGGCCGGAAGAAGCCCAGCACCATGAACAGCCAGATCGCCGACAGGAAGGCCCAGGCGACATGCTTGCCCATCCCCAGCGCCTTGGCGCGAAGGTAGGTCCGTGCCCACCAGGCCCAGACCGAGATGAGCAGGAAGAGCGAGGCGATCTGCCAGTATCCACCCTCGGCGATCGGGGCGATGCCCAGGCCGTATTCCGGCGGCGGCGGATCCAGCGAGAACCAGAAGAGGTCACGCAGGAACACGACGGGGTTGAAGCCCGCCTGATGCCAGAACCACATGCCGACCATCACGAACCAGGTGGCGCCGGCTGCCAGCGACAGGACCCCGAGCGACCCGAGGTAGACCGGACCGATCTGCGCATTCCCCAGCCAGCCGAGGATGTCCCACCTCCCGGTGCCGCTGAGGCGCTTCCAGGTCTCCACATCCTCGGTCACACCCGTTTCGGGCTCGCCGAAGACCTGCACCTGCGAGAAGATGTTCTGATATTCAGCCATTGACGCCCCCTGCGACACCGGCCCACCAGGGCAGGTTCAGCCACCAGTTCCACCAGACGACCCACTCGTCGAACCAGATCGTGCCCGAGATCACGATGCAGACGGCCGACCAGAAGGCCGCGTTCAGCGCCAGGAGCAGGCCCAGCCTGTGGATCCCCAGCGTGCCCACCGAATAGCCGATCAGATCGCGGAAATAGGTGTCCTCGTGGTCCGGCGTCCGCATCGTCCGGCCCTTTTCGGGGTTCGCGGCCGACAGGATCAGCGACCCGTGCAACGCCAGCGCCAGACAGGTGGTGAAGAAGAAGCTCACCGCGATCATGTGGGCCGGGTTGTAGTGGAAGTTGCCGAAGGTGTAGCCGGTATTCGACACCCAATCGAGATGCGTCCAGATGCCGTAGGGAAAGCCGTAGCCCCAGGCTCCCATCAGCAGGGGCCGGATGACGACGAGCGTCACGTAGGCGAGGATCGCCACGCTGAACGCGATGGGCACATGCAGCCCCATCCCCAGCTTGCGGGCGATCTCCACCTCGCGCAGCGCCCAGCTGACGAAGGCACCGATCGCGCAGATCGTCACCAGCTGCCAGATGCCGCCGTTGTCGAGGGGCGCCATGGCCAGGCCCATTTCCACCGGCGGCGGGTCGATCGAGATCAGCCAGGGGTTCCACACCCCTTCCATCGCCGTCCCGTAGAAGATCAGGATCGTGCCGAGGGCGGCGAAGAAGATGGTCGTCACCCCGAAGAAGCCTACATAGAACGGCCCCACCCAGAAGTCGAACAGCGACCCCCCGACCAGCGTGCCGCCCGGCACGCGGTACTTCCGCTCGAAACTCAGCATAGCCATGCTTTCGTCTCCGTCCTTCGCGGCGCGGGCCGGCTCTCGGGGCCCGGCGCGCATGTCCAAGATGCAGGTTGTTGCGGGCAACCCTCGCGGGCTGCCCGCAACGGGTTCATGGCCTGTTCACTGGCTGGCGGCCGCTTGCGCCTGTGCACGCGCTCCCGCTTCGCCGATCCAGTTGTAGCCAGGGGTGCTGAGCAGGACGAGGTGGATCATCACGGCGAGGAGGAACAGAAAGACCCCCTGCGCCACGAACACCCGCCGAGGATCGAAGATCAGCCAGATCTTGTAGAACTTGCCCATTCTTCCTTCTCCTCAGAACCAGGGGCGCCACAGCCACACTGCCAGATGAGCGACGATGGCGATGGCCACGAAGAGCCAGAGCCCGCTCATGTAGACAGAGTGCAGTTCCTGCGCCTGCTCGTCGGTAAGACCTGTAAAGGACAGGTCACTCCTTTCAGCCATTCTCTCCTCCGGATCGTCCGACTGACGCCGCAAACCCTGCGGCAAGTTCGACGTCCGCGTGCATGCGCACCCGTCCGCCGCTCCGGCGCCCCGGGAGCAGGTCCCCGGACGCCGAATTCCCTGACCGTCCCCGGTTCATCCGCCGAAGATCTGCGGCGTGATGACCAGGGCGTCCTTCCATGCGCTGGCCACGGGTCCCGTTTCCGGGCGCCGGCCGCTGCGCAGCATCGCTGCGGCCCAGCCGATCGTGGCCGGCACCAGTGCCACCGCAAAGATCAGCGCGAAATAGGCGCGGTACTCGGCCCGCGGCGTCCGCCCGCTGCGCCGGCCGGCACCACCATTCGCCGTCATGTCCGCCATGGCTGTCCTCCTCCCTTGCGATCGGTCATGTCCCGGCCCTCAGGCCAAGGACGGTCTCGCGCATCACCCGTTCCGCGCCGTCCTGCAGCGCCGCCTTCTCGGCGGCATCGCGCAGCGCCCTCGCCGCCGAGATGCGCGTGAGCACGGGATGCTCGGCCACGATCCGGTCCAGCTCGTCCCGCGCGTCCTCGTCCCAGGGGAAGTCGCGGCGCAGCGTCGCCGGCGTCGCCGCCGCGCTGTCGAGTTCGGATGCAAGCGGCAGGATGTGGAACAGCGCCTCGAAGAGGCCGTTGCAGACCTCCTGCAGCACATAGGTCGCCCCTGCATAGCCCATGAAGGGCGTGCCGGTCGCCCGCCGGATGGCCGCGCCGGGAAAGCTCGCCGGAATGAACGCGGGCTGCGGTCCGAAACCGCCCCGCTGCTCGGCGAGGTACATCTTCTCGTTGATCGACCCGAGGACGACCAGGGGGCGATGCTGGCGCAGCAGCGCGCGCACCTCAACGTTGTTGGTCTTCCGCCCGGCCATCCGTGCGACGGCGAAGGCACAGGGCAGGCCGAGATCGGCCTCCAGATAGTGGCGCAGGCCCCGCGCATAGGTCTCGTTCGCCACCACCGCGAAATTCGCGGTGCCGAAGAAGTCCTGGGTGACCGACCGCCACAGGTCCCAGACAGGCTTCAGCGTCGAATGCTTCTCGCGCTCGATGAACGGCTCGGGGTCGAGGTCCAGAAGCCCGCCCAGCGTGCGCAGGAAGCGCGTGGTGCTGTCCACGCCGATCGGCGCCTGCAGATAGGGCTTGCCCAGCATCTCGGCCAGCCCGCGCCCGAACTCGCGATACATGACGATGTTGACATCGGCGTCGACGAGATGGCGCATCTCGGCCAGATGGGCGCCGAGCGGCATGACCATGTTGATCTCGGCACCGATCCCCTCGACCAGCCGCCGGATCTCGGCAAGGTCGGAGGCCATGTTGAAGACGCCGTACATCGGCCCGAGGATGTTGACGCGGGGCTTCGCGCCCTCGGGCCTCTTGGTCTCGGACGGCATCCGGCCCTTGGTCTGGCCGAACTCGGTGAAGATCCAGGTCATCGCCCGGTCGGCTGCCTGCCATTGGTCCTCGTCGATGGTGCGCGGCAGGAAGCGCTGGATGCTGGTGCCCGCGGGCGTCACGCCGCCGCCGATCATCTCGGCGATCGAGCCCGTGACGACGACCGCCGGAAGCGCCGGATCGAGCGTCTTCCAGGCGCGCTTCATCGCGCCCTCCGTGCCCTCGCGGCCGAGCTCCTCCTCGCCGAGGCCGGTCACCACGATCGGCAGCTCGTGGGGCGGCAGCGCGTCGGTATAGTGGAGGACCGAGGTGACGGGCAGGTTCTCGCAGCCGACGGGGCCGTCGATGACGACCTGCAGGCCCTTCACGGCGCAGAAGGCGTAGACCGCGCCCCAGTAACCCCCTGCCCGGTCATGGTCCTGGATCAGCATGGCGGCCTCCGGACCGGAGCCGGGGGGCCGTCTGCCCCCCGGACCCCCCGAGGATACTTGCAGACAGAAGATCGGGGCGCGCCCCACATCTTCTGCCCGGAAATATCCCGGGGTCCGGGGCAGAGCCCCGGTCCCGTTCCCGCGGGCCGGGCCCGGCCGTTCATATCATCTCCTCCGACCGGCGCGCCTTTGCCGCCTTGTCCAGCTTCTTCTGATGGATCTCCCTGAAATCGGGCCGCAGGTTGGGGCTGCCCTGCCATATCCCGGAGGCATCGCCTGTTCCGACCCCGGCGAAGAATGCCTTCATCGACCCCATCCGCTCCCGGCCGGCAATGGCCGCGTTGACGACCTGCGCCAGCGGGCCGGCGCCCGCCGGCCCCATCAGGGGACGCGCCGAGATGAGGTTCGTGAAGTAGAGCGCCGGTATCCCGAGCTCCTTGGCCTTCTGCACGACGGGCGTCGTGCCGATGGCGAGGTCGGGCCGGACCGCCTCCATCGCCGCAAGATCGGCCTCGAGGCTTGCGCGGAAGCGCACGGTGACGCCATGCGCCTCCAGCCACTGCCTGTCCGGGTCGGATTCAGGGGTCTGCGCGCAGGCCGTACCGGTGTAGGCAACCTCGGCGCCGCTCTCGATCAGCAGTCGGGCGACGAGAAGCTCGCTGCCCTCGTAGCCCGAGATCGTGATCCTCCCCTTCACGGGCGCGGCCGCGAGGGCGGCGCGGATGGCTGGAAGGACGGCGTTCGCAGCCGCCGCCACCCTGCCACGCGCGATCCCGAAGGTCTGGCCCACGGCCTCCAGCCAGTCCGCCGTTCCGTCGTGCCCTACCGGGGCGGACCCGAGCACCGGCCGCCCGGCAGCGCGGAACTCCCGCATCGCAGAGGCATAGAACGGATGGATGGCGGCAACCGCCGCGCAGTCGAGTGCTGCATAGAGCTCACGCCACTCGCGCGCCGGCACGACCGGGCCCGCGGCCAGGCCGAGTGGCGCCAGAAGCGCCCCGATCGTCATCGGATCGGCAGGGAACATCTCGCCGAGGAGCGCCACCGCAGGCCGGTCCGAACGGCCACCCCGGGGGGCCGGCACCGGGCCCGCCTCGACCTCGCGCCGCGCATAGGCGAGCATCGCGCCCGCCAGAACGTCCTTGGCCTCTGCATGGGTCGGCACGCCGAAGCCCGGCACGTCGATGCCGACGATCCGGACACCGTTGATCTCCGAGGGCAGCAGCTTCAGCGGCACGCCCGAGGCCGTCGGCACGCAGAGGTTCGTCACCACGATGGCGTCGTAGCGGTCGGGATCGGCAAGTTCATGCACCGCGTCGCGGATGTCCTCGAAGAGCTTGCCGGTAACGAGGGTCTCGGAATTGAACGGCACATAGCCCACCGAGCGGCGCGCGCCGTAGAAGTGCGAGACGAAGGTCAGGCCGTAGACACAGCAGGCCGAGCCCGACAGCACGGTCGCCACCCGCCGCATCCTGAGCCCCACGCGCAGGCTGCCAAAGGCCGGGCACATCGACTGGGGCTTGTCGTGCGGCCCCTGCGGATAGTCGGCGGCATAGCGGTCGAGGATCTCGGACTTGCCGGCTGCGCGCGCCGCGGCCTCCATCTCGGCGGCGCCCGCGTGGCAGCCCTTCCCGTCGCCGCCGGTCACGTCGGCATGGGCCGCGGAACCGCCATCGTCCCCGCGGATCACCCGGGCCTCCGACGCCCGGTCATAGGCGACCTCGCCAGTCATCCCTGCACCACTCCGCGGTCGTCGTTCCGGCCTGAAGGGGACCGGGTCTTTTCCTTCGCCCCCCCGCGGAGGATCTCGCCGTAGAGGTCGCGCAGGAGTTGCGGGCAGGCCGTTTCCAGCCGGGCGAGACCGGCGTCCCAGCGGGCAAGGACCTCGGGATCAAACATCGTCGTAGACCACTTCCAGCGAGGCCCTCGGCGTCGCGTTCTTGCCGCGCATGTCGGTGTCCGTCGCGGGTTCCAGCACGAAATCCTTGCCGGTCGTCTCCGCGCTGAAGAGGCCGAGCAGGCCATCCTGGCTGAGCGGCTTCGGCCGGAGCGGCGGCGCATCGGCGACATTGCGGGCCAGTTCCTCGAACAGGCCACCCCAACGCGTCCGGTGCGATCCGACGATCTGGTAGTTGGCCGACTTGCGGCGCAGGTCCTCGTCGGCCGGGATCGAGGCCAGGATCGGGATGTTTACCGCCCCGGCAAAGGCCGCCGCCTCGCCCGTCCCGTCATCCTTGTTGATGACGATGCCCGCCACCCCGACGTTGCCGCCGAGCTTGCGGAAGTATTCCACCGCCGAGCAGACGTTGTTGGCCACGTACAGCGACTGCAGGTCGTTCGACCCGACGATGATGACCTTCTGCGCCATGTCGCGCGCGATCGGCAGGCCGAAGCCGCCGCAGACCACGTCGCCCAGGAAGTCGAGCAGCACGTAGTCGAAATCCCAGTCGTGGAAGCCGAGCTTCTCGAGAAGCTCGAAGCCGTGGATGATCCCCCTGCCCCCGCAGCCGCGCCCCACCTCGGGCCCGCCCAGTTCCATCGCGAAGACGCCGCCGCGCTTGAAGCAGACGTCGCCGATCTTCACCTCTTCGCCCGCGAGCTTCTTGCGCGTCGAGGTCTCGATGATCGTCGGGCAGGCCTTGCCGCCGAAGAGAAGCGACGTGGTGTCCGACTTCGGGTCACAGCCGATGAGGAGCACGCGCCTGCCCATCTCGGCCATCATGTGGCTGAGATTGGCCAGCGTGAACGACTTGCCGATCCCGCCCTTGCCGTAGATCGCGATGATCTGGGTCTTCTTCGTGGGCTCGGACGCCGGCACCTCGAGCGTCGGTTCGGCCGCCTCCGCGCGCAGCCGGGCATCGAAGGCCTTCAGGTTCGGGACGTCGAGGGTCATGCGACGGCGCTCCAGTCCAGGATCATCTTCAGGCAGGCAGGATCGGTGAAGGCAGTGGCGTAGGCCCGCTCGGCCGCGCCGGCGGGGCTCACATGGGTCACAAGCCCGTCCAGCGACAGCGCGCCGGACTCGATCAGCGCCCGCGTGGCGATCAGGTCCTCGGCCGTCCATTCAGCCGCCACCCGCAGGCGCGCCTCCTTCATGAAGGCCGGCGGGTAGGCGAATGTCAGCGGCCGGGTGTAGAACCCCGCCAGCACGATCTCGCCGCCCTTCGCCAGCCGGCCGATCAGCGCGTCGATCAGTCCGCCGTCGCCGCTGGCGTCGTAGATTGCACCATAGTCACGCCGGTCGTCGGCGGCCGGGTCGGCCACCTCGTATCCCCGGGCGCCCTCGCGCCGCGCCGGGCTGGTCTCCCAGACGACGGGCGGGCGGCCACCGGCCGCGATGGTCAGGCGGGCCAGAAGCCGGCCGAGCACACCATGGCCCACGATCAGGTCGGGCAGGCGATGGTCGAGCCCCGCGATCGCATGGCGCGCCGTGGCGGCAAGCGCGAGCAGCGCACCTTCGGCCCCGAGAGAGCGGTCGATCCGCGTCGCGCGCTGGCCGGCCGTCACGATGCGACGCGACGCTCCGCCGAACAGGCCCCTTAGGCCGCGATAGCAGCTTGCGCCGGGCACGAAGACCCAGTCGCCCGGTGCAAAGCCCGAGGCGGGCCCCGCCTCGACGACCTCGCCTGCCGACTCGTAACCCGGCACGAGCGGATAGCCCATGCCCGGAAAGGCGGGCATCTCGCCGGACCAGAACAGCCGCTCGGTTCCGGTCGAGATCCCCGACCAGGCAACGTCGACGACGATCCCGTCCGCCTCGGGCGCGATGAGTTCGGCCTCGCCGAGCTCGAGGACCCTCGGTCCCGCGACGATGACGGCCTTGGTCTGCAAACCCCAGCTCCCTTCGACCTGTGCGATCGGCAGGGCGGTCGCGAGACTCGCGACCACTCCCGCAACTGTCACTTTATGCTGACGTTATTGTCTGTCAATCCAAATTGACAGTTTCTGCCCCGATCGCCGTCGCAGCCTGGCCAGTCGCGGCGCGGCGGGCCGTGATCGTGCTGGCGATGAAGGGGCGGTAGCCCGGGCGGTGCCGGATATCGACGAAGCCCGCCTGCTCGAGAAGGCGCGCAATCTCGTCCGGCGTTCGCGTCCGCCCCGTGCCCATGGCCAGGGTATAGACGGCGAAGTAGGTGTCGTTGATCGGATCCGGGCACCTGTCTCCGCCAGACATCGGTTCGGCGATCACGACCTGCCCGCCTTCCGGCAGCGCCTCGCGGACCGACCGCAGCAGCCCCAGAACCGTCTCGTCCCCGTGATCGTAGAGAACCCGGATCAGGCTTATCGCGTCGGCGCCCCGGGGCAGCGGGTCGCTGCGGAAGTTCCCCGGATGCACGGCGATCCGCCCCCCGCAGGTCTCTGCCGCGGCCACGACCTCGGGAAGGTCGAAGAGCATCAGGCCAAGGGCCGGATACGCACGCCCGGCCGCTGCCAGGAAGGCTCCGCTGCCGCCGCCCACATCGAGCAGACGCTTCACCCCGCCCAGGTCGACGAGCCGCAGGGCCTCCTCGGCGACAAGGGCCTGCGTGTCGGTCATCAGCCGCGTGTAGGCTGCGGCCTGCATCGGCCCGGCCCCGCCGCCCAGCACATACGGCCAGAACGCCGCCAGCGCCGGGTCCGTTCCGCCCCGGAAGAAGGCCCCCGGGTCGGACAGGTCGCCATAAAGTATGGCGTGATGGCGCACCATGCCCGCGATCCCCGGCACGGCGAACAGAAGCCGGCCACGTCCCGTCGGCCGGACCCGCCCCGCCCGTGTGAACCGGACAAGCCCCATCGCAGCCGCGCCGCGCAACAGAACGGAAAGTCGCTCGCGGGGCACCCCGCACCGGCGGCCGATCGTACCGGGATCATCCACGCCCTCCAGCACGGCCTCGATCACGCCCGTCTCCACCAGCGCCGCAAGGATCTGCGTCCGCACGAAGCCCGACATCAGCCCGAAGATCGCCTCGGCCTCGCGGCGCGCAAGCCGCCGCAGGCCGGGAACCCGCGCGATCCGGGCAACAAGGGCCGGATTTCCGAAGAGGCGCCCGAGGATGTCGCGCCGGGGCCTGCCAGCTGCCGGGGCGACCTTCGCCGCCTGTCCCGCATCCGCCATTTCAGCCCCGCGCGCCGGCCCCGCCTGCCCGCGCCGCGGCCTGGGGCACCGGCGTCATGCGCTCGGCATAGCGGCGCACCAGCTGCGCCAGCGCTGCCTCGCCGGGACAGGACGGAATCGACGCGATGGCCCCAGACAGGATGTCCTCCAGCCGGCGGATGGCCCCCTGCACGCCCAGGATCGCCACCGCATTCGGGCGGCGGTGGGCGTCGTCCTGATGGACGGGCTTGCCCAGCGTCTCGGCATCGCAGAGCGCGTCGCGCAGGTCGTCGGCAACCTGGAAGGCCTCGCCGATCCGGGCGCCCAGTTCCTCCCACGGCTCCGGGTCGTGCCCTGCCGCCACCGCACCCATCTGCGTCGCCGCGACGAACAGCGATCCCGTCTTGGCACGATGATAGGCCGACAGGTCGATGACGGATTCGCTCTCCCACCCCTGTCCGGCACAGATTCCGCCCGGCATGCCGGAATGGTCCGCGAGCAGCCCGACAAGACGGGCCGCCCGGCCCGGGTCATGCGACGCCGCAGCAGCCAGCATCCGGAAGGCAAGGAAGATCAGGCTGTCGCCCGTCAGGACCGCGACCGCCTCGCCGAAGGCCCGGTGGACCGACGGCTTGCCGCGCCGCAAGTCGGCATCGTCGAAACAGGGCAGGTCGTCATGGACAAGGCTTGCCGAATGGACGAGCTCCAGCGCCGCCGCGGCGGCATCCGCCACGGCCGGCCGGTCGTCGCCGCAGGCCGCTGCCACCGACAAGAGGATCGTCGGCCTGATCCGCGCCCCTCCCGGCGAGACCGCGTAATCCAGTGCCCGGGCCAGTTTCGACGGCGCCGGCCGTCCCGTCGCCTCCCGGATCGCGTTGCCGATCGCCGCCTCGATGCGTTGCTGCATCGCCGCCCTCCGCGAGACCGCAGGTCATCAGGACTGTAAATCCAGCCTGTCGCCGCAGGTGTAAATCATGCTGGACATATTCCGGCCGTCTGTCAACATTCGGCAATGCCCGACGCGGACAGAGAGGTTGCCGTCATAGGGGCCGGGGCCGGCGGGCTGGCGGCCGCCATGATCCTTGCTTCGGCAGGACTCACGGTCACGGTCGTCGAGGCCGCCGAGGCGCCCGGCGGCAAGATGCGCAGCCTGCCCAGCGCGGCGGGGCCGGTCGAGGCGGGGCCGACCGTGCTGACCATGCTCGACGTGTTCGAGACGCTCTTTGCCGAAACGGGGGAACGGCTGGCCGACAGGGTCGCCGTCGAGCGCCAGGACGAGATCGCGCGTCACTTCTGGCCCGGCGGTGGACGTCTCGACCTCTGCGGGGACCCCGCGCGCGACGCGGCCGCGATCCGTGCCTTTGCGGGCCGCGGGGCCGAGGCCGATTTCCTGCGCTTCCGCCATGTCGCGGCCGCGCTCCACCGCGCCTTCGAACTGCCGGTGATCCGGGCACCGCGACCTTCGGCGGCGGGGGCAGCGCTCGGGGCGCTTGCCGCGCCGGCGGCCTGGCCGTGGCTCCTGCCCGGCCGGACGCTCGACGGCATGCTCCGGCGGACGTTCCGTGACCCTCGACTCGTGCAGCTCTTCGGCCGCTACGCGACCTATGTGGGCGGCTCGCCCTTCCGCTCGCCGGCCGTTCTCGCGCTGATCTGGCATGCCGAGGCCTCGGGCGTCTGGTCCCCCGCCGGCGGGATGAGCGCGCTTGCCGGGGCGATGGCCGCCGCCGCCGCGGGCAGGGGCGCAGGCTTCCGCTACGGGCTTGCTGCCCGCGAGATCCTCGCTCCGCGCGGCCGTGTGGAAGGTGTGGCCCTGTCCGACGGATCGGTGCTGCGGGCCGGCCACGTCGTCTTCAACGGCGATCCGTGCGCCCTGGTCGCCGGACAGCTCGGCGCGGCCGCCAGATCGGCGGTTCCGCCCGGCGCCGTCGCCCGGCCCAGCCGGTCCGCCTGGGTCTGGAGCTTCGCCGCACGCTGCGCGGGCCCGGAACTTGGCCATCACAACGTCTTCTTCGCCGGCGACCCGGTGGCCGAGCACGGGCCAATCGACGCCGGACGGATGCCCGATGACCCCACGCTCTATGTCTGCGCCGAGGATCGCGCCTCGGGGCGAAGGCCTGCCGGGGTGGAACGGTTCGAGATCATCATGAACGCGCCGGCGGCCGGGGGAACGGCCGCGCCATCGGCGGCCGAGGAGTACCGAACATGCCTCGAGAGGACATTCGCGACGCTGGGGGACAGGTTCGGCCTGACCTTCGATCCGCTGCCGGGGCCGGAGGCGCTGACCGGCCCGGCGGAATTCGCGCGGATGTTCCCGGGCAGCCGGGGCGCGCTGTACGGCCCGTCCCCGCACGGGACGCTGGCAGCCTTCAGGCGGCCGGCCGTGCGGACGTCCCTTCCGGGCCTCTGGCTGTCGGGGGGCGGGACGCATCCGGGTGCGGGGGTGCCGATGGCGGCACTCTCCGGCATGCACTGCGCGCACGCGATCTTGAGGGCCCTCCCCGCTTCGACATCGACGTCCCGCCCGACGGCTATGCCTGGTGGTATGTCGACGGCATTTCCGACGACGCCAGCCGCGCGCTCTCGATCATAGGATTCATCGGATCGGTGTTCTCGCCCTGGTATCGCTGGTCCGGACGGCGCGCCCCCGAGGACAACTGCTGCATCAACGTGGCCACCTACGGCCCCGGAGGGCGCTTCACGATGACGGACCGGGGCGCAGCCGCGCTGCGGCGGTCGCGGAGAGAGCTGCACATCGGTCCCTCGCGGATGGCCTGGGCGGACGGCCGGCTCGTCATCGATATTGACGAGTGGGCCGCGCCGCCCCTGCCCGGGCGGGTAAGGGGCCGGGTCGTGGTGACACCGTCCGCCCTGTCCGGATTTGCCGCCGATCTCGATTCGCGGGGCCGGCACGTCTGGCGCCCTTTCGCTCCGGTCGCACGAATCGACGTCGACCTGAACCGCGGATGGCGCTGGCAGGGCCACGGCTATCTCGACGGCAATTTCGGGACCGCAGCTCTCGAGGCCGACTTCCGCCGCTGGACCTGGGGGCGCTATCCGACCGGCGAGGGAACCGCCGTCTTCTACGATGCGACGCGTCGGGACGGCGGCAGGCTGGACCTTGCGATGCGATTCGCTCCCGACGGTACGGCCTGCCAGGTCCTCGCGCCGCCCCCCGCGCGGTTCGGGCGCACGCTCTGGGGCCTCAGGCGCCAGACCCGGGCCGATCCCGGCTTTCGTCCCCGACAGATCCGCAGCCTGCTCGATGCCCCCTTCTACGCGCGCGCCCTCGTCGAGACGCGGCTGGAAGGGGAACTGACGCAGGGCGTCCACGAGGTCCTGGACCTCGATCGCTTCGCCTCACCGCTGCTCATGCCCATGCTTGCGCTGCGTGTCCCGCGCCGCCGTGCCTGGCGCCATGCCGGCGCGGTTCCCGGGCCCGCCTGACGCCCCCCCGCGGACACGGGCCTTGCAAGGCCCGTCCCCATGCCGCTGCACAGCGGCATGGGGATGCGGTTTGCAAACCGCATCCCCGCCCCTGCGACGCCGCTGCCCCCCGCGACAGGGACCGTCAGGCGCCCGCCCCCGCCGCGGGATTGCGCCGCCAGACCGCCCAGTTGAGCGCCGCCGCGATCGAGCACCAGGCGAGGTAGGGGACGAACATCAGGCCCGCCACCCAGTCCGCGCGCCAGAAGGCAACCGTGGTTGCCGCCACGGCCAGCCAGAGCAGGACGATGACCACCATCCCGGCGCGCATCCGCCGCAGTCCGAAGAAGACCGGCGTCCACAGCGTGTTCAGGGCGATCTGCAGGGACCACAGCGCCAGCGCCTGCCCCGATCCTGGCACCGCGGCAACCCGTGTCGCCGACCAGGACATCAGGACGTAAAGCACCGTCCAGACGGTCGGGAAGACCCAGTCGGGCGGGGTCCAGGACGGGCGGTCCAGGCTGCGGTACCAGTCGCCCGGCTGGAACATGGCCCCGGTCGCCGCCGCCGCGCAGCAGGCGCCGAAATAGGTTGCGAACACCCACCAGTCCATTCGTCCCTCCCCGCCGGCCGCCCTTCAGGCCGTGCCCGGCCGCACCTGCGCCGCCGCCCGCCGCCGCTCGCGGTCGCGCGCCTCGAGATCTGCCAGCAGCGACAGGAGCGCCTCGCCCCGTCCGGCCGGCTTCGCGGCACCGCAGGCCGCCGCCTCGACGAGGAAGGCGACCTCAGGCTCGGGCCGGGCATAGAGCGTCGCCGAAAGGGGCAGGACCGGGCTTGCCGCGCCGCGCAGGAAGGACAGCGCAAGCAGCGCCCCCTTCCGCGCGCCGGTCGTCCGTGCCCGGCGGCCGATGCTGTCGAACCCGTTGCGCGCCACCGCACCGCCGATCGCGCCGTAGCAGTGCCGCGCCGCAAAGATCGCCGGCCGGCAGGACGGGGGAAGGCGCGGGATGCCCGCCTCGGACCTGGCATAAAGGTCGGCGGCCCTTGCCAGGATCCGGCGCGTCATGCGCCGCACCTCCGGCACGGCCCGCGGCGCGCCCAGGAAGTCGTCGGGCCCGATCCCGGCCTCCTCGAACCAGTCGAGCGGCAGGTATAGCCGCCCCGCCCGGGCATCCTCGCCCACGTCCCGGGCGATGTTCGTCAGCTGCATCGCAAGGCCCAGGTCGCAGGCCCGCGCAAGGGCGTGACGGTCGCGCACGCCCATCAGGACGCACATCATCGCCCCGACGGCGGCGGCGACCCGCGCCGCGTAGGCCATCACCTCCGACAGGGTGCGGTAGCGTCGGCCATCGGCATCCCAGGCAAAGCCCTCGAGCAGGGCCTCGGGAAGGGCCCGCGGCATGTCCGTCTCTGCCACCACCCCCGCGAAGGCCCGGTCGGCGGGGGCATCGGCCGGGCGCCCCGCAAAGACGGCGTCCAGCCTGTCGCGCAACCTCAGCACCGCACCGGTCTTGTCGGCCTGCTCGTCCACCGCATCGTCCGCCAGCCGGCAGAAGGCATAGAGCGCAAGGGCCCGGTCGCGGACCCGCCGGGGCATGAGCAGCGAGGCGGCGTGAAAGCTGCGCGATCCGTTGCGGATCGCTTCCCGGCAGTGCTCCAGATCGGCGGGTGCGATCATCGGCCTACTCCGCCGCCATATCGAGCGCGCCCTGCGCCGGGGCGGCAGCGGCGTCAGGCACCAGGCTCGCAAGCACCTCGGCCGAGGTCACGACGCCGGGCAACCCGGCCCCCGGATGGGTGCCCGCCCCCACGAGGAACAGCCCCGGCAGCTCCTCGCTCACGTTGTGCGGACGGAACCAGGCCGACTGAAGGATCCGCGGCTCGATCGAGAACCCGCAGCCGTGGGGCGAAAGATAGCGGTCGCGGAACGTCTCGGGCGTGAAGACCATGCTCTCGCCGATACGCTCGCGCAGCCCGGGCAGCAGCGAGGCCTCGAGGACCTCCGCGACACGCCGTCGGTAGGGTTCTGCCTCGGCCGACCAGTCCACCGGATCGGCATGGCCCAGATGCGGCACCGGGCTCAGTGCATAGAACGTGTCGTCGCCGGCCGGCGCGCAGCTCGGGTCGGTCACCGAGGGGCGGTGGACGTAGAGGCTCATGTCCCCGGCCAGCCGCCCGCGGATGAAGATGTCCCGCGTCAGCCCGCGATAGCGCGGCCCGTTCAGGATCGTGTGGTGGCCGACATCCGGCCACAGGCCGCGCGTCCCGCGGGTGCCGAAGTACCAGACGAAAAGGCCCATTGACCAGCGCAGCCGCCCGAGACGCCGTCGGCTCCAGCGCCGGCGCGCCGTGCCCGGCAGCAGCCGGTCATAGGTGTGGCCGGCATCCGCGTTCGATACCACGATGTCCGCCGCGATGCGCCGCCCGTCGCTCAGGCGCAGGCCGGCTGCCCGGCCGCCCTGCACCAGGATTTCCGCGACCTCCGCCCCGTAGTGGAAGGTCACGCCCAGCCGGGCGCCGGCATCCTGCATCGCTTGCGCCAGCGCCGCCACGCCGCCCATGGCATAGTGCACGCCGAAGGCGCTCTCCAGGTGATTGACAAGCGCATACATCGAGGTGACGTGGAACGGGTCGCCGCCGATGAACAGCGGATGGAAGGACAGGGCCATGCGCAGCCGCTCGTCACGGACACGCGCGGCCGCAAGGGCATGGATCGACCGATCCGCCCGCAGCAGGGCGAATCTCGGCAGGACCCTGACCAGGTCCCGCAGCCGGTGCATCGGGCGCCGCCCGAGTTCCTCGAATCCGAAACGGTAGCGGACCTCGGCGTCCCGCCGGAATCTCTCCCAGCCGGTCAGGTCGCCGGGCGAAAGTCGCCGCACCTCCTCGCGCATCGCCTCGGGCGAGCCGCGCACGGTGAAGCGGCTGCCATCCGGCCAGCGGATCTCGTAGAAGGGGTCCAGCCCGACAAGCTCGACGTCGCGGTCGAAGTCCATGCCGCAGGCCGCCCAGAGATCGCGGAACACCTGCGGCACCGTCACGATCGTCGGCCCGAGGTCGAAACGGTGCCCGCCGCGGCTGATCGAGGTGCCGCGTCCGCCTGGTCCGCCCAGCCGGTCGACGACCGTCACCCGGTAACCCTTCGCCGCCAGCCGCATTGCGGCGGCCAGCCCGCCCAGTCCGGCCCCGATGACACAGGCATGGGGCCGGGGCGCCGACGCGCCCGTCGTGCTCCGGTCGAACCGCGCCGGGGTCCTGTGTGCCACCATGCGCACAGACTAATATGTCCAGTCTGATTTACAACTCAGCAATTTTGCATTCCGCGTGCGCCTGAAGGCTTCAAACGCGGCGCCGTCAGTGTAAATCTGTGTTGACATCCGGGCGGGGGAGTGCCGACCATCCAGACCGTGAGCCTTTCCCTCTTCAGATTTGCCTCGCTGACGGGCCGGGTCTGGGCGCTCGGCCAGATGGGTGCCTCGCGGGCGGCCCTCGCGCGGATGCCCGAGGCGCGATTCTGGAAGCTCTGCGGGTCGGGTACGGGCGAAGGCTTCACCCCCCTTCCCAACACCGCCGTCTGGGCAATCCTGGCCGTCTGGGACGACGAGGCGACGGCCCGCGACGTGACTTCGCGCTCGGCGCTCTTCCGCCGCTGGCACCGGAGGGCGGCAGAAGGCTGGACGGTGTTCCTCTCCCCGCTCCAGTCGCGCGGGCGCTGGTCGGGGCGCGAGCCCTTCCTGCCCTCCCCGGGGCCGCGACCCGGCGGGCCGATCGCTGCCCTGACGCGCGCCACGATCCGCCCGTCGGTGCTTCTCAGGTTCTGGGGACGTGTCCCCGCCATCTCGGAAGTCATCGGCCGCGATCCGAACGTCGTCTTCAAGATCGGCATCGGCGAGGTGCCGTGGCTGCACCAGGTCACCTTCTCGATCTGGCCCGATGCTGCCGGGATGGCCGCCTTCGCCCGCGGCGACGGTCCGCACGGGCGCGCCATCCGCGCCGTGCGCGAGGAAGGATGGTTCCGCGAGGAACTCTATGCGCGCTTCGCCGTGATCGGCGACAGCGGGACATGGCAGGGCACGCGCCCGCTGGAAAGGATCGCTGCCGGATCATGAGGATCGCCTATCCCTTCTCCGCAATCGTCGGACAGGACGAGATGAAGACCGCCCTGATCCTGACCGCAGTGGATCCTGCCATCGGCGGGGTCCTCGTCTTCGGCGATCGCGGCACCGGAAAGTCGACGGCGGTGCGGGGGCTTGCCGCGCTCCTGCCGCCGATCGCCGTGGTCGAGGGCTGCCCTGTCAACTCCTCCAGCCCGGCCGAGGTTCCCGACTGGGCCGGGCCCGTCGGCCGGCGGATCGTCAGGCGTCCGACGCCCGTCGTCGACCTGCCCCTCGGGGTGACGGAGGATCGCGTCACCGGCGCGCTCGACATCGAGAGTGCCCTCGTCCACGGCCAGAAGAGGTTCCAGCCCGGCCTCCTGGCCCAGGCGAACCGCGGCTACCTCTACATCGACGAGGTCAACCTGCTCGAGGATCACGTCGTCGATCTCCTGCTCGATGCCGCCGCCTCGGGCGAGAACGTCGTCGAGCGCGAGGGTCTCTCGGTCCGCCACGCGGCGCGCTTCGTGCTTGTGGGCTCGGGCAATCCGGAGGAGGGCGAACTGCGCCCCCAGCTGCTCGACCGCTTCGGGCTCTCGGTCGATGTCGTCTCGCCCGCCGACATCGACACGAGGGTAGAGGTGATCCGTCGCCGCACCGCCTTCGACGCCGATCCCGAGGGCTTCGCACGAAAGTGGCGTGGCCGGGACGGGGCAATCCGCAACCGCATCCTCGCGGCACGCGAGCGGCTGGCCGACATGCCTGCGCCCGAACCCTTCCTGCGCGACAGTGCGGCGCTCTGCCTCGCGCTCGGCGCCGACGGCCTGCGCGGGGAGCTCACGCTGGTCCGTGCCGCCCGCGCGCTGGCCGCCTATCAGGGGGATGCTGCACCCGACCGGTCGCACCTGCGCCAGGTCGCCGCGGCCGCGCTGCGCCACCGGCTCAGGCGCGACCCGCTGGACGAGGCCGGAACCGAGGTCCGCGTGGCCCGCGTGGTGACAGAGGTCTTCGGGTGAAGCCCGGCCCCGCCGATCCCGCCGGACCGGTGCAGGCGGCCGTGCTTGCGGCAGAGATCCTTGCCGTCGCCGGCCCTCTCGTCGGCGGCCTTTGGCTGCGTGCGACGGCCGGCCCGCGACGCGAGCGCCTGGTCGCGGCGCTGGCGGAAGCCCTGCCCGTCAGCCGCATCTCGCCGGCGACCGACGACGAGGCGCTCTTCGGCGGCGTGGACCTCGCGGCGACGCTGGCCCTGCGGCGGCCGGTTCACCGCGCCGGCCTCATCGAGAAAGGCGGGATCGTCGTCCTCACCATGGCCGAACGCTGCCCGCCCGGCCTGGCTGCGCGGCTTGGCGCCGCGATCGACGCCGGACGGATCGCGGTCCTCGCCCTCGACGAGGGCGCGGCGACCGACGAGGTCCCGCCCGGCGCGCTCACCGACCGGCTGGGCCTTTTCGCGACGCTTGATGGCATCGGTCCCGCCTCCGCGGCGCCCCGCCTGTCCGCCGGGACGCTGGCCAGGGCGCGGGCGCGGCTCGCGGGACTGCCGCTGCCGGAGGCTGCCCAGGTCGCGCTGGCCCGGGCTGCCGCATCGCTCGGCGTGGCCTCGATGCGCGCGCTCATCGCCGCCGGACAGGCGGCCCGCGCGCATGCCGCCCTCGAGGGGCGGGACATGCCGTCCGGGGATGACCTCGGGGTGGCCGCGGCCCTGACCCTTGCCCACCATGCCCTGCCTGCCGCGGCAGAGGCCGGGCCGCCCCCGCCTCCAAGCGCGGCCGAGCCCGGCGAGGGGCGCGAGGACGGCGATCCCGGCGACGGCGCGGCCGGCGACGTGCTCGTGGCGGCCGCACGCGCTGCCCTGCCTGCGGGGCTGCTGGC
>JAOADN010000099.1 GCA_026417295.1 Paracoccaceae bacterium | reverse complement strand
CGGCAGGTCTTCGGCAGCCCCCTCGCCGCCCCTCGTCGCCCCCCGTCCGGGCACGAATTCCTAACGAATCGTGAATCTGATTTTCAAGTCATTGATTTCATTGGAATAAAAAAGTGTCCCATCGTGGGACACCCCTGTCCCGGGCCTCGGGCGCCCCATGCCGGGCCCCTCAGCGCCCGTTGCGGGCCACCCGTCCGGCCAGCGCCGCTGCCACCGGCGCGGGGACGAACATCGACACGTCGCCGCCCAGCCGCGCGATCTCCTTGACCAGCCGCGAGGCGATCGCCTGCCGCCGCGCGTCGGCCATCAGGAAGACCGTCTCGATCGAGGCGTCCAGCGCGCGGTTCATCCCCACCATCTGGAACTCGTATTCGAAGTCGGCCACGGCGCGCAGCCCGCGGATGATGACCCCCGCGCCGACGTCGCGGGCGCAGTCGATGAGCAGGTTCTCGAACGGATGCACGACGATCTCGCCACCGGTCCGGCCCTGGATCGCCGCGCATTCGGCCTTCAGCATCTCCACCCGCTCGTCCAGCGAGAACATCGGCCCCTTGTCGCGGTTGATCGCCACGCCGATGACCAGCCGGTCGACCAGCGCCATCGCCCGTTCGATGATGTCTGTATGGCCCAGCGTGACGGGATCGAAGGTTCCCGGATAAAGCCCGACGCGCATGTCCGTCCCCCGCCCGTGCAGCGCGGCCTAGGCAACCCGATCCTGCCGCCGAGATCAATACTCGCGGGGAACCTCAGTTCCCCATGATCATGCCTTCCAGCGCCTGCTTCTCCATCGCCAGTTCGGCAAGCCGGGCCTTTACGACGTCGCCGATCGAGATCAGCCCGACCATGCCCCCGTCCTGGACCACGGGCATGTGGCGGAACCGCCCCTCCGTCATCCGCTCCAGCACGCTGTCGGCCCGGTCGGACGGGCTGCAGGTGACGACATTTCCCGTCATCAGGTCCGACACCTTCTCGTTCAGCACCGCGCCGCCGCGCCGACCGAGCTCGCGCACCACGTCGCGCTCCGAAATGATGCCCTGAGGATGCGCCCCGTCGCTGGAAACCACCAGCGCCCCGATGCGCAGCGAGGACAACATCTCGACCGCCGACGCAACGCTCGCACCGGGCCTTATCGTGGACACGCCGGCCGTGCCCTTCGACCGCAGGATCTGGGAAACAGTGATCATCGCCGCCTCCGTGCCAAACCGTGACCCATCGTCCACGCCAGCGCCGGTCCAGTCAAGAAATCCTCTGTTGCGGCGGACCGGTCCGTGATGGAAGCTGACGGCCGGCGTTCTGCAACAGGAGGCTCCGGATGCGCATCCGGCCTGCACTTCTTCTCCTGCCGGCCGCGCTTGCCGTGGCGGCCCTGTCCGGCGGAGCGGCCGTCGCACAGGACGTGACCGTCGTCGTTCCGGTCTTCTCCCAGCTCGTGGTCATTCCCGGGCCGGCGGGCTTCGTCTCGATCTATGAGGGAACCGAGGGCGACAGCTACATCAACGAATTCGCGCCCGTGGGCCAGACCGTCGAGGACTGGACCGAAATGGTCACGCTCACCGGATCACGCGGCCGGGCCGCAGGCGATCCCGGCGAGGCCGCCGTCGGCTTCGGGAACGCCGTGGCGGGCAACTATGCCGATGCCTGCCCCGACAGTTTCACCGCCGCCGAGCTCGAGGCCCCGCCCGTCGCCGGCGCGGCCTACGGGTTCGCCGCCTACCTGTCCTGCGGCACCGTCGCCGGAACCGATCACGGTGAGTCGATGATCGCGCTCTTCATCGCCGGGGCCGAGGATGTCTATACCGTGCAGTGGGCGGAGCGCATGCCCGCATCCGGAACCGCCGTTGCATACGATCCCGGCCGCTGGGACGCGCGACTGCAGGTTCTGACCTCTGCGACGCGCCTCTGCCCAAGGGTCGAGGGCGAAGTCGCCCCCTATCCGTCCTGCACCGGCGGATAGGATTCAAGGCGGGCAACCTCGGCCCTGATCCCGCGCACGAGGGCCTCGGCGATCCGGTTCATGCGTTCCAGCCGCCGGTCGTCCGCGTGCCGGATGAGCCAGAAGGCGCGCGTCAGCGCGAATTCGCCGGGCAGGATCCGCACGACATCCGGGCCGGACGGGATCGCGAAATCATGGACGATGGCGATCCCTGCCCCCGCCCGCACCCACATGAACTGGACAGAGACCGAATTCGAGGCAAGGGGCACGGTCGTCAGCCCAAGCTCGGACATGTAGTCCAGCTCGCGGTCGAAGATCATGTCGGGGATGTAACCGATCATCCGCCGGCCCTTCAGGTCGTCGAGCCGACGGACTGGCCCGTGCGCCGCCAGATATGACCGGGATGCAGCGAGGTGCAGGCGGTAATCCGTGATCTTCTGGACCGAAAGCCGGCCGGCCGTGGGGGGCGATACGGCGATCGCCATGTCGGCCTCGCGCTTCGACAGGTTGAAGACCCGCGGAAGGGCGACGATCTGCAGTTCCAGTCCAGGATTGGCATCGCTGAGGGCAGCACAGACCTGCGGCAGGACGTAGTTCGCACAGCCGTCCGGCGCACCTATGCGGATCGTGCCGGACAGCCCGCCCGTGCCGGGCTTGAGCTCCTCGGCTGCGCCGATCATTGCCTGCTCGGCCGCCTCGGCATGGGGAACCAGCCGCTGCCCGGCCTCGGTCAGCGCGTAGCCCTGCGGAGACCGGGTGAACAGCGCCGCGCCCAGCGCTTCCTCCAGACGGGCTATGCGCCGCCCGACCGTGGCAGGGTCAAGCTTCAGCCGCTTTCCGGCAGAGGACAGGCTTTCCGTCCTCGCCACGGCAAGAAAGACCTTCAGGTCATCCCAGTCCGCCTGCCCCATCCGCCCGTCTCCCCGTGCAGCCATCTGCCACCATTCACTTTCCGCCACCCGACTGCTACGGCTGCATCGAGCAGAGGCCGGAAGCATCCCCCAGCATGACGCCGCGACAAGGCACCTTCGCCGCCTTCATCACGTTCGGCATATTCGGCGGGCTCTGGGCCGGCAGCATTCCGACCGTTGTGGCACGTGCTGGCGTTTCGCCGGCAGGCTTCGGGATTGCCACGACCTTCGCGGCGGTGACAACGATCCTCGGCCTGGCCGCGGCCGGCTACGTCGCGCGTCACCTCGCGCTGCGCACGATGCTGATCGGAGCGCTCGCCACCTGCATCGGCCTTGCCGCCGTCATCCTGAACGCGCCAGGACCGATCACGTTCTACGCCCTGATCCTTGCCTTCAGCTTCGCCGCCGGCTTCTGCGACGCCTCGATGAACGCCGAGGCGACCCTTGTCGAGCGTGATCTCGGACGCCCGGCGATGGCGGCCTTTCACGCTGCAATCTCGCTTGTCATCGGCGTCCTTGCCCTTGCCGGAAGCGCGCTGTCCGAGTATTTCGGCACCTTCGTAACCGCGGCCGTCGCCATGATCGGCGGCGCCGCCGGTATCGCACTGGTCCGGCGTGGGACACCTCTGCGGCCGATCGACCGCGGGACCCGGTCCGATCCGGAGCAGACGAAACACCGCAGGGGCCCGGGGATCACCCTGCCCCTCGTCCTGCTCGGGCTTGTCGTCGGCGTCTCCAATGCCGGCGAGGGCTCGGCCCAGATGTTCTCGGCCGCGACCATCCGCGACATCGCGCCCGAGCTCGCACCCTGGGCGGGACTTGGCGTGTTCGCCTTCGCACTGTGCCAGGCCTTCGCCCGGGCGCTGACGGACCGCGCCCGCCGACATGTCAGCGACCCGATGGTCATCCTCTGGGCCGTGGCAATCGCGGGTGCGGGATTTCTGGTCATTGCGCTGTCGAACGGTATCTTCGGCGTCGCGGTGGGCCTTGCCATCGTCGGCGTCGGAACCGCTCCGATCGTGCCCTGCGGCTTCGTCCTCGCGCCAAAGGTGTCGGGTCTGCCGGCCGCGCGCGCGATCGGATACATGTCGCTCGTCTCTTCGCTCACACGCATCCCGGTCCCCTGGGCCTTCGGTCAGGTCGCCGAGATGCATGGCTATCCCCCGGCCTACCTTCTCAATGCGGTGCTCATGGCCGTTGCCTTCGCACTGACCCTTGCAATGGTCCTCGGACGAAGGACGACGGAACCGCGTTGAGCCTCCGTCGGCAGGCGGCGGCACGCACATGCAGCAGCGCAAGGCCTCTTTGCCGATCTTCGCCTTTCCCCGACAAATTCGCAATGCTACTGACGCGGCAACCGAACCTGGCTGCATGGGGAGCGCGATGAGGGAAATAGGACACTGGATCAACGGCAAGCTCGTGCCCGGCACGTCGGGGCGGTTTGCCGATGTCTACAACCCCGCCACCGGCGAGGTTCAGGCGCGGGTCGCCCTTGCCTCGCGGGCAGAGCTCGACGCGGCAGTCGCCGCCGCGGCGGCGGCGCAGCCCAGATGGGGCGCGACGAATCCCCAGCGGCGGGCGCGCGTGATGATGGAATTCGTCCGCCTGCTCAACCGCGACATGGAGAAGCTGGCGACGGTCCTGTCGTCGGAACACGGCAAGACGCTGCCCGATGCCAAGGGCGACATCCAGCGCGGGCTCGAGGTGATCGAGTTCTGCATCGGCGCGCCGCACCTGCTGAAGGGCGAGTTCACCGACAGCGCCGGGCCGGGCATCGACATGTACTCGATGCGCCAGCCGATCGGCGTGGCCGCCGGCATCACGCCGTTCAACTTTCCCGCCATGATCCCGATGTGGAAGATGGGCCCGGCGCTGGCCTGCGGCAACGCCTTCATCCTGAAGCCCAGCGAGCGCGACCCGTCTGTGCCGCTGATGCTGGCCGCGCTGATGCAGGAGGCCGGCCTGCCCGACGGCGTCCTTCAGGTCGTCAACGGCGACAAGGAGGCGGTCGACGCCATCCTCGACAATCCGCAGATCGCCGGCATCGGCTTTGTCGGATCGACCCCGATCGCGGAATACATCTATTCCCGCGGCTGCGCGGCCGGAAAGCGGGTGCAATGCTTCGGCGGCGCCAAGAACCACATGATCATCATGCCGGACGCCGACATGGACCAGGCGGCCGACGCACTGATCGGCGCGGGCTACGGGGCGGCGGGGGAACGCTGCATGGCGATCTCGGTCGCCGTTCCGGTGGGCGAGGCGACGGCGGATGCGCTGATCGGCAAGCTGATCCCGCGGATCGAGAAGCTGAAGGTCGGTCCCTACACGGCCGGCAACGATGTCGACTACGGCCCGCTTGTCACGAAGGCCGCGCAGGAGCGGGTGAAGGCCCTGATCACCTCGGGCGTCGAGCAGGGCGCGACGCTGGTGACCGACGGGCGCGACTTCCGCCTGCAGGGCTACGAGAACGGCTTCTTCGTCGGCCCCACCCTGTTCGACCGGGTGACGCGCGAGATGGACATCTACCGGCAGGAGATCTTCGGCCCCGTCCTCTCGACCGTCCGAGCTCGGACATACGAGGAGGCGCTGGCGCTGGCCATGGACCACGAATACGGCAACGGCACCGCGATCTTCACCCGCGACGGGGATACGGCGCGCGACTTCGCCAACCGGGTCAATATCGGGATGATCGGGATCAACGTGCCGATCCCGGTGCCGCTGGCCTATCACACCTTCGGTGGCTGGAAGAAGTCGGGCTTCGGCGACCTCAATCAGCACGGGCCCGACAGCTTCCGCTTCTACACCCGCACCAAGACCGTCACGGCGCGCTGGCCGAGCGGGATCAAGGAAGGCGCGAGCCTGAACTTCCGGCCCATGGAATGAGGCGGGACGGGGGTGTCCCACGATGGGACACCCCTTTCGCATCAATGATTTCAATGGCTTGGAATCGATCTTAACGATCCGTTCAGACCTGTGGCACGGCGGGACAGCAAGAAGGGGGGGGCCGGCGCCCCCCCTGCCCGCATCCGCTGGAGGCCCGCTCTCAGGCCGCGCGCCGCCGCCGCGCCGCGGCGAGGGCGCCGAGGCCGCCGAGCAGGAGCCAGCCCGCGGCCGGCACCGGGATCGGCGCGGGATCGGCGACGACGACGTTGTCGAGCCGCGCATTGGCCGACTGCACGCCCTGGGAATTCGTCGTCCAGTCCACCTTGACCACGCCGTTGAAGAGCCCGTTCAGGATCGAGACGACATAGCCGTCGTTCTTCAGGATCGAGGTCGCCGCGGGGTTGTCATAGCCCGTGACGGAGGAATCCGGCGCAAAGGAGGACAGCAGGTCGTTGAGCGCGAAGGTCAGGCTTTTCGTGCTGGAATCGGCGAAGGTGCCCTTGACGGTGATGTCCTGCACGCCCTGCGTCTGCGAGCCGTTGCCCACGAGGACGAAGTAGAAGCCCAGCAGATCGAAGGCGCCGCCGCCGTCCTTCACCATCGTGGTGATGACGCCCTGACGGTATTCGTTGAGGCATTCCCCTTCTGCGCACTTGCTGTCGTTGGATGCGGCATTCGGCTGGAAGATGTAGTCGCCTTCCTGATAGGCGTCGGCCGGGTTTCCGCCCACCGCCCCCTCGAACGTGATGGTCACCGCCGAGGCCGCGCCGGCCAGAGCGAAGGTCGCGGCGGCCGCCATGGCCAGAGCTGCAATTCTCATCTGCTTCACCCCCGTTGAATCTGTCTCTTATACAC
>JAOADN010000098.1 GCA_026417295.1 Paracoccaceae bacterium | reverse complement strand
GTCAGGCTATGCCGGGCCGGTGGCCGTGATGTCCTTCAACCCCGACAGCGTCGCGGCCCTGGCCGACGCCGCGCCGGCGATCCCGCGCGGCCTGACGACCGGCAGCTTCGCGCCGGAGGACATGCCCGAGGCGGGGCCGGAGCTTCTGGAGCGCCTGCGCGCGATCGCCGATGCCGACCGGGTCGGCGCCGCATTCATCTCGCACGAGGCGGCCGACCTCGGCCGGGCGCGGGTGGCCGAACTCAAGGCGAGGGGAATGCCCGTGCTGTGCTGGACGATCCGCTCGCCCGAGGCCGAGGCCGAGGCACGGCGCGTTGCCGACAATGTGACCTTCGAGGGCTATGCCGCGGCGATCCCCGCTTGACCGCCGCCGCGCGCGGGCCATGTCTAGGCTGGCCCGGAGCAGCCCTCGGCGAGGCGCGAGCGAGAATGGACGGGATGCCGGTGGAAGTGACGGTCCTGAACGGCGCGGGCGACATCGCCGCCGCCGTCTGGGATGCCTGCGCCTGCCCCGAGACGGCAGACGGCGGCCGCCCCTTCGACCCCTTCACCACCCACCGCTTCCTCGCCGCGCTCGAATCCTCGGGATCGGTCGGACGGGGCACGGGCTGGCAGCCGCGCCACCTTGTCGCGCGCGAAGGCGGCCGGGTCATCGCCGTCATGCCGCTTTATGCGAAGTCGCACAGCCAGGGCGAATACATCTTCGACCACGGCTGGGCCGATGCCTGGGAACGCGCCGGCGGGCGCTATTACCCCAAGCTCCAGGGCGCCGTCCCCTTCACCCCGGCGACCGGCCGGCGCTTCCTGACCAGGCCGGGATGGGAGGAGCGGGGACGGGCGGCCCTGATCGCCGCCGCGGTGCAGGCCACCGACAGGGCGGGGCTGTCCAGCCTGCACGTCACCTTCTGCACCGCCGAGGAGGCCGCGGCAGGCGCGGCGATGGGCCTTCTGCACAGGGTCACGCAGCAGTTCCACTGGGTGAACCGGGGCTATCGCTGCTATGACGACTTCCTCGGCAGCCTCGCCAGCCGCAAGCGCAAGGCGCTGCGCCGCGAACGTGCCGCGGCGCAGGGCTTCGGCGGGCGCATCCGCGCGCTGACCGGGGCGGAGATCCGGCCGGCACACTGGGATGCGTTCTGGGCCTTCTACCAGGACACCGGCAGCCGAAAGTGGGGCCGCCCCTACCTGACGCGCGACTTCTTCGACCGCGTCCATGCGACGATGCGCGACGACGTGCTTCTGGTCCTGGCCGAACGCGACGGGCGCCCGGTGGCGGGGGCGCTGAACTTCCTGGGGCGCGACTGCGTCTTCGGCCGCTACTGGGGCTGCATCGAGGACCATCCCTTCCTGCATTTCGAACTGTGCTATCACCAGGCCATCGACTGGGCGATCGCGCAGGGCCTGGCCCGCGTCGAGGCAGGGGCGCAGGGAGAGCACAAGCTGGCGCGCGGCTACCTGCCGGCGGCGACGCATTCGCTGCACTACATCGCGGATCCGGGTTTCCGCGCGGCGGTGGCACGCTATCTGGAGGCCGAGCGCCGCGCCACCGGCGAGGAGATCGAGGTGCTGACGGCCTTCGGGCCGTTCCGGCGCGGGCCGGCACCCGAATGAACATGGGAGGGCGCGGATGACCGAGACGCTGACGGAGACCGAGCGGCAGCAGGCGCTGCCGGCGCTGGGCGCGACGGGCTGGCGCGGCGTGCCGGCGCGCGACGCGATCCGCAAGGTGTGGAAGTTCCGCAGCTTCAGCGAGGCCTGGGGGTTCATGGCGCGGGCCGCGCTGGTGGCGGAGAAGATGAACCACCACCCCGAATGGCTGAACGTCTACAACGTCGTCGACGTGACGCTGACGACCCACAGCGCCAAGGGGCTGACGGCGCTGGACCTGAAGCTTGCCGCGGCGATGGACCGGCTGGCGCCGGACAGCGAGATTGAGACCGACCATTCCGAACCGGTCGCCTGCCTGTGCGGGACCGCCCCGCCGGACTGAGCCGGCCCCGCCCCGCGGCGGCGTGTCACAGGCTTGCGACCATGCGCTCGCCCGAGGCGACCTCGCATTCGCTGCCGGGCGGTTCGGGGTTGAACACGGTGACGACGCCGTCGACGGCACAGAGGGCATAGCGCCGCGAGCGGTCGTGGAAGCCCTTCGGCGGGTAGCTGAACGTCATCCCGATGGCACGGGTGAAGGCGGCATCGGCATCGCCCAGGGTGAGGATCCCGGCCGCGCGTGCGCCGGTCGCCTCCTCCCAGGCGGCAAGGACGTAGGGGTCGTTGACCGCCACGCAGATCACCTCGTCCACGCCGCGGGCGCGGAGGGCCGGCAGGGCGCGGATGAAGCCGGGCACATGCATGGTGGAGCAGGTGCCAGTGAAGGCGCCCGGCAGGCCGAAGAGCACGACCCTGCGCCCGGCGAGGCGCGCGCCCAGGTCGACGGCCTCGGGGCCCCCGGCCCCCATCCTGAGCAGGCTTGCGCCGGGCAGCCTGTCGCCAACCGAAATCGTCATCCGCCGCGACCCCTTCCGTTGCGTTCCCTGCCGGCGGGGTTATAGCCTCGGGCGCGTGCACTGCCAGGGGAGGAGCCAATGCCGGGCATCGTGATCGTCGGCGCCGGACAGGCGGGTGCGTCGCTGGCTGCGAAGCTGCGCGCGCTGGGCCATGCGGACGAGATCACGCTGATCGGTGCAGAGCCGGCCCCGCCCTACCAGCGCCCGCCCCTGTCGAAGGGCTATCTGCTGAAGGAGATGGAGCTGGAGCGGCTGTTCCTGCGCACGCACGACTTCTGGCAGGACCAGCGCATCGCCCTGCGGCTGGGCACCGAGGTCACGGCGATCGATCCGGCCGCCCGGACCGTCAGCCTTGGCGGCGAGACGCTGGCCTACGACCAGCTTGCGCTGACGACGGGATCGGTGCCGCGAAAGCTGCCGGCGGCGATCGGCGGGGCGCTCGGGGGCGTCTATACCGTCAGGACCCTGGCCGATGTCGATGCGATGGAACACGAGTTCCGCCGCGGGCGGCGGCTGCTTGTGGTGGGTGGCGGCTATATCGGGCTCGAGGCGGCGGCGGTCGGCGCGACCCTGGGCCTTGACGTCACGGTGATCGAGATGGCGCCGCGCATCCTGCAGCGGGTCGCCGCACCCGAGACCTCGGACTATGTGCGGGGCGAGCACCTGCGCCACGGCGTGATGATTTACGAGGGCGTCGGGCTGAACCGGCTGACGGGGCCGGGCCGCGTGGAACATGCCGAACTGTCCGACGGGCGGGTGCTGGACGTGGATTTCGTGATCGTCGGCGTGGGGATCGTGCCGGCGACGGCGCTGGCCGAGGCGGCGGGCCTGGCGATCGAGAACGGCATCCGCACGGACGAGCTGGGCCGCACGTCGGCGGCGGGCATCTGGGCGGCGGGGGACTGCGCGTCCTTTCCCTGGAAGGGCGGGCGGATCAGGCTGGAGAGCGTGGGCAACGCCATCGACATGGCCGAGGCGGTGGCCGCCAACATGCTGGGAGCGGGCCGGCCCTATGTGGCGCAGCCCTGGTTCTGGTCCGACCAGTACGACCTGAAGCTGCAGATCGCCGGACTGAACACGGGCTACGACCGCATCGTCACGCGGCAGGACGGGGAGGGCACCTCGTTCTGGTACTATCGGGGCGCAGAGCTTCTGGCGGTGGACGCGATGAACGACGCGCGGGCCTACATGATCGGCAAGCGGCTGATCGAGGCGGGGCGGTCGCCGCCCGGCGAGCTGATCGCGGATCCCGCGACCAACCTCAAGGCGCTCTTGAAGGGGTGAGGATCGTCGGCGGCGAGCGGCGGGGGCTGAAGCTGGCCGACGTGGGCGCCGGCGACCCGGAGGCGCGGCTGCGCCCGACGTCGGACCGGGTGCGCGAGGCGATCTTCAACCTGCTGCTCAACGGTCCCCACGGCAACCCCGTCGCCGGGGCGCGGGTGCTGGACCTGTTCGCCGGGACCGGCGCCCTCGGCCTGGAAGCGCTGTCGCGCGGGGCGGCGCGGGCGACCTTCGTCGACGACGGGGCGGCGGCGCGGGCGCTGATCCGGCGCAATGTCGAGCTGATGCGGGCGACGGGCAGGACCGACATCTTCCGGCGCGACGCCACGGCGCTGGGCCCCAATCGCGGCGCCCGCTACGGGCTGGTCTTCCTGGATCCGCCCTATGGCCGCGGCCTTGGCGAGCGGGCGCTGGCCGCGGCCCGGGCGGGCGGCTGGCTGGCCCCCGGCGCGATCGTCGTCTGGGAGGAGGGCGCCACCGTCCCGCTGCCCGAGGGCTTTGTCCGGCTTGACGAGCGGCGCTACGGCGACACCGTGGTGACCATCCTGAAGGCGGCGGAATGACCCCCGGCGCGGTGCTCTTCGACTGCGACGGGGTGATCGTCGACAGCGAGGAGATCGGCTTCGAGATGCTGCTGGCCGACTTCGCGGCGGCCGGCCGGGCGGTGAGCGCGGCCGAGCTGCGCCGCCTGTTCCTTGGCGGCACGATCCCGGTGCTGGAGGCGCGGGCCCGTGCCATGGGCGTGCCGCTGCCGGCGGGATGGGCCGGCGACTTCTACGAGCGGCTCTATGCGCGCCTGGCGCTGGGCACGCCGCTGGTGGAGGGGATCGAGGCGGTGCTCGACCGGCTGGACGCGGGCGGCGTGCCCTATGCCGTGGGTTCGAACGGCACGCTGCGCAAGATGGAGATCACGCTGGGCCAGCACCCGGCCCTCTGGCGCCGGCTTCGCGGCCGGCTGTTCTCGGGGCAGGACCTCGGCCTCGTCAAGCCCGATCCCGGCCTCTACCTGCATGCGGCGGCGGCGCTGGGCGTGGCGGCGGCGGACTGCGTGGTGGTCGAGGACAGCCCGACCGGGGCGCGGGCCGCCGCGGGCGCGGGGATGCGGTGCCTCGGCTATGCGCCGCCAGGCGGCGGCGGCGGCGCGGCGCTGGCGGCCGAGGGGGCGCAGGTCTTTGCGGCGATGGCGGAGCTGCCGGCGCTTCTGGGGCTTTAGGCCGCCCAGGTCGGATGGAACCGGCCGGCGGGGGAAAGCGTGAAGATCTCGCATCCATCGGCCGTCACGCCGACGGAATGCTCGAACTGCGCCGAGAGCGACTTGTCGCGCGTCACGGCCGTCCAGTCATCGGCGAGGATCTTGGTCTCCGGCCGGCCGAGATTGACCATCGGCTCGATGGTGAAGAACATCCCCTCCTCGAGCAGGGGGCCCGATCCCGCACGTCCGTAATGCAGCACGTTGGGCGGGGCGTGGAAGACCCGGCCGAGCCCGTGGCCGCAGAAATCGCGCACCACGCTCATGCGGTGGTCCTCGACGAAGCTCTGGATGGCATGGCCGATGTCGCCGAAGGTGTTGCCGGGCCGGACGGCGGCGATGCCGCGCATCAGCGCGTCATGGGTCACGTCGATCAGGCGCTCGGCCTTGCGGTTCAGCGAGCCGGCGACATACATCCGGCTGGTATCGCCATACCAGCCGTCGACGATCACCGTCACGTCGATGTTGAGGATGTCGCCGTCCTTCAGCGCCTTCGGCCCGGGGATGCCGTGGCAGACGACGTGATTGACGCTGATGCAGGAGGCATGGCGGTAGCCGCGATAGCCGATCGTGGCCGAGACGGCCCCCGCCGCCGCGACCCGGCCGCGGATGAAATCGTCCAGCGCCTCGGTCGTGACACCCGGCACGACAAGCGGGGCGACCGCGTCGAGGATCTCGGCCGCGACGCGCCCGGCAAGGCGCATCCCGGCGAAGTCCGCCGGTTCGTGGATGCGGATGCCGTCCCGTGTCAGGCGGCCGCGCGGTTCGTCCAAGTCCCGAAACTCCTGCCGGTGGGAACGCAGGCTAGATAATCCCTTGCGCCCGGCTTGGCCAGAGACAGGCGCGCGGCCGTGTGCCCGGGCGGGGGCGAACGACGGCTTTCCCCGGCGCGCGGCCCGCCCTATACCGCCGCCGCAGACCGAACCGCGAGAGTTCCATGCCCAACCCGACCGCCGCGATCCTGATCATCGGGGACGAGATCCTGTCCGGCCGCACGCAGGACACCAATTCGCATTTCCTTGCCGGCGAACTGACGAAGGCGGGAATCGACCTGCGCGAGATCCGCGTCGTGCCCGATTCCATGGCGGCCATCGTCGCGGCGGTCAACGCGCTGCGCGCGGCCCACGATCACGTCTTCACCTCGGGCGGGATCGGGCCGACGCATGACGACATCACCGCAGATGCCGTGGCGGCGGCCTTCGGCCTGCCGCTGGCCGTGAGGGAGGACGCCCGCGCGATCCTGGCGCGCCACTATGCGCAGGCGGGGCTGGAGTTCAACGCCGCCCGCCAGCGCATGGCCCGCATCCCCGAGGGTGCACGGCTGATCGACAACCCGATCAGCGCGGCCCCCGGATTCTCGCTGGGCAATGTCCATGTCATGGCCGGTGTGCCGAACATCTTCCGGGCGATGGTGGCGGCCGTCCTGCCGGGCCTGGCCGCGGGCAGGCCGGTCCTTGCGCGGTCGCTGCGGGTGGAGCGCGGCGAGGGCGTGATCGCCGAGCCCCTGGCGGCGCTGGCGGCGGAGTTCCCGGACCTGTCCTTCGGGTCCTATCCCTTCGTGCGGGACGGCATCCACGGATCGAACCTGGTGGTGCGGGGCACCGATGCGGCGCGCCTCGAGGCGGCCTTCGCGCGGCTCGAGGCGCTGTTCGCGGGGCCGGGCGCATGACGGACGCCCCTGTCTCTTATACACATCTGACGCTGCCGACGAGCG
>JAOADN010000097.1 GCA_026417295.1 Paracoccaceae bacterium | reverse complement strand
CCTTGCCAACTGGTCGATGTACACGCCCTGGCCCTTCACCCCGCTCTATCAGGAGATCCGCGACAGGGTGGAGGTCTTCGATTTCTCGAAATACAACTTCGTGACGCCGATCATGAAGCCCGAGGCGCTGACGCGGGGCGAGCTTCTGGACGGGGTGATGAGGAACTATCGCCGCTTCTACATGAGGAAGGCGCTGTTCCACTACCCCTGGCGCGGCACCGGGTTCCGCCGCCGCTACCTTCTGGGCTGCCTGAAGGCCTTCCTGAAGGCGGGCGTGGGGCGGACGTTCTACGACCTTGGCAAGGCGGGCTACTGGGGGCCGCAGACGAAGAACAGGGTGGACTTCCACTTCGACGAGACGCGCACCATCGCGCCGGCGCAGATGGAGGACTGGGAGGCCGCGGCCGAGCGCAGCCGCCACAAGGAGCGGCAGGAGGCCGTCGGGGCGCAGATGAAGGAGCGGGCCGCCGGGCGCGCGAAAGGCGCCGTCATGGCCTGCGGCGGCGGGACGCAGCAGATGGAGGAGGGCGCGCCGCGCCCGTTCCGCCTGCCAGGGGATGCAGTCGAGAGCCATGCCTGACGGCGGGCAGGCGGCGCCTGGCGGTGGCGGCCGGATCGGGCCGAACGCGATCCTGCAACTCGTCGCGCCGGTCGAGGCTGCCGGGGGGGAGCCCCTGGTGCAATGCCTGCTGGCGGCGGCGGGGCTGGACGGTCCGCCCGCGGCCGACGGGCTGATCCCGGAGGTCTGGGCGGCCAGGATGCACCGCGAGCTCCGGCGGCTGAGGCCCGACGCGGCGGCGATCCTGCGCGAGGCCGGCGCGCGGACCGGCCGCTACATCCTTGCCCGCCGGATTCCGGCGCCGGCCAGGGCTGTCCTGCGGACGCTTCCGGCCGTGGCCGCGGCCCCGCTTCTGGCCCGCGCCATCGAGAAACACGCCTGGACCTTCGCCGGGTCGGGCCGGTTCGCCGTGACCTCGACGCGGCCGCCGGTCCTTGAGCTTGCGGGCAATCCGCTGATCCGGGGCGAGGAGGCGGGCGCGCCACTCTGCCACTGGCATGCGGCGGTCTTCACCGTTCTCTTCCGCGCGCTGGCCGACCCGCATTCGGTCGCGGTCGAGACCGCCTGTGCCGCCTGTGGAGCGCCCGCCTGCCGCTTCGAGATCAGCGTCACTGTCAAGTCGGCGTGACAGTTTCGCTTGCCCGACTCCGGGATGTCATGTTTAGTTGACGGCATGGCTGTCATCCTGACGAAGCATCGCGAACGGTCCTTCCAGCCCTCGGCACTGCTCGAGCTGATAAAGCCTGTCACCTGGTTTCCGCCGATGTGGGCCTTCCTGTGCGGGGCCGTGTCCTCGGGCGAGAGCCTGGCGGCCAACTGGCCGCAGGTGGCGCTGGGCCTGATCCTGGCCGGCCCCATCGTCTGCGGGATGAGTCAGGCCGCCAACGACTGGTGCGACCGGCATGTCGATGCGGTGAACGAGCCGCATCGTCCGATCCCTTCCGGGCGGGTGCCGGGGCGCCTTGGCCTGTGGGTCGCTCTGGCCATGACGGTCCTCGCGCTGGGTGTCGGCCGGCTTCTGGGCCCATGGGGCCTGTGGGCGACGGCCGTGGCCTGCCTGGCGGCCTGGGCCTATTCGGCAGAGCCCGTCCGTCTGAAGCGGTCGGGCTGGTGGGGGCCCGGCCTGGTCGCCCTGTCCTACGAGGGCCTGCCCTGGTTCACCGGAGCGGCGGTGCTGGCGGGCGGCATGCCCTCTTTCTTCGTGCTGACCGTCGCGGCGCTTTACGCCGCCGGCGCTCACGGCATCATGACCCTGAACGATTTCAAGGCGCTGAAAGGCGACAGGCTGCATGGCGTGCGGTCGCTTCCGGTGACGCTCGGCCCGGACGTGGCGGCACGCTTCGCCTGCATCGCGATGGTCGTGCCGCAACTTCTCGTCGTCGCCCTGCTGCTGGTCTGGGCGCGGCCGTGGCACGCCGCCGCGGTGGCCGTGCTTGTGGCCGTGCAGCTTGGCGCGATGCGGCGCCTGCTGGGCGATCCCGCGGCCCTGGCGCCCTGGTACAACGGGGCCGGTGTCATGCCCTATGTCGCCGGCATGATGGTGTCGGCCTTCGCCGTGCGAACCCTGGAGCTGGTCCCATGACGCTGACCTGGTTGCAGATCCTGCGCCTCGGCCTTGTCCAGCTGTGCCTCGGTGCGGTGGTCGTGCTGACGACCTCGACGCTGAACCGGCTGATGGTGGTGGAACTGGCGTTGCCGGCCGTCCTGCCGGGGATGCTGGTGGCCTTCCACTACGGGGTCCAGCTGACGCGGCCGAACTGGGGCCTGCTGAGCGACCGGGGCGGGACGCGCACGCGCTTCATCCTGGGCGGGATGGCGGTGCTTGCCCTGGGCGGCTTCCTGGCGGCGCTGGGCGTGGTGCTGTTCCCGGCCGGCTTCCTGACCGGGCTGTCGGTTTCGGTGATCGCCTATGCACTGATCGGGCTGGGCGTGGGCGCCTCGGGTACATCGCTTCTGGCGCTTCTGGCGACGGCGACGGCCCCCGGGCGGCGCGCTGCTGCGGCGATGATCACCTGGCTGATGATGATCGGCGGAATCGCCGTCACCGCGGGCACGGTCGGCCATTTCCTCGAACCCTACAGCCCGGCGCTGCTGCTGCGGATCGTCGGCGTGGTCACGCTGGGTGCGGTTGCGGTGACGGCGCTGGCCATCGCCGGCATCGAGCGGCGCGTGACGGCAAGGTCCGGGCCCGGCGACTCGATGCCCTTCATGCAGGCGCTGGGCGAGATCTGGGGCGAGAGGCAGGCGCGCAACTTCACGCTGTTCGTCTTCCTGTCGATGACGGCCTACTTCATGCAGGAACTGATCCTGGAACCCTATGCCGGCCTCGTCTTCGGCTTCACGCCGGGCGAGTCGACGGCGCTTGGCGGCCCGCAGCATGGCGGCGCATTCCTGGGGATGCTCGTCACCGGCATCGCCGTTTCGGCACTGCGCATCGGGTCGCTGCGCGCCTGGGTCACCGGCGGATGCCTCGGCTCGGCGCTGGCGCTGGTCGCGCTGGCCGTGCTGGGCCAGACCGGGCTGCCGCTGCTGGTGCCCGCCGTCGCGGCGCTGGGCTTCTTCAACGGGATCTTCGCGGTGGCGGCGATCGGCGCGATGATGGCCCTGGCGGGCGAGGGCCGCGACCGGCGCGAGGGCACGCGCATGGGCCTGTGGGGCGCGGCGCAGGCCGTCGCGGCGGGTTTCGGCGGCCTGGCCGGGGCGGCGCTGGCCGACGCGCTGCGACGCCTGCTTCCGGCCCCCGAGGCCTTCGGCACCGTCTTCCTGATCGAGGCGGGGCTCTTCCTTGCCGCCGCGCTCATGGCCGTCCGGATACTCGGCGGCATCCGCATGCGGCGTGACGCCGCGCTGGTTCCGGGAGGGTGAGCATGCGCTTCGACGCGGTGGTGGTCGGCGGCGGGCCGGCCGGGGCGACGGCGGCCGAAGACCTGGCGCGCGCCGGCAGGACGGTGGCGCTGCTCGACCGCATGGGCCGGATCAAGCCCTGCGGCGGCGCCATCCCGCCGCGCCTGATCGAGGATTTCCGCATTCCCGACAGCCAGCTCGTCGCGCGGGTCCGCTGTGCGCGCATGATCTCGCCCAGTGGCCGCCGCGTCGACATCCACATCGAGGGCGGGTTCGTCGGCATGGTGGACCGCGAGCATTTCGACGCCTTCCTGCGCGACCGCGCCGTCGCGGCCGGGGCGGCGCGGGTTGACGGGACCTTCCTTGCCGTCGAGCGCACGGCCGACGGCCCCGAGGTCGTCTACCGCGACCGCGGGAACGGAAGCGTCGGCCGTCTTGCCTGCCGCTTCGTCATCGGCGCGGACGGGGCGCGGTCGGACGTGGCACGCGCCGAGGTGCCGGGGGGCGACCGGATTCCCTATGTCATCGCCTATCACGAGATCGTCCGCGCGCCGCTCGACGACCCCGACTATGATCCCTCGCGCTGCGACGTGGTCTATGACGGGCGGATCAGCCCGGATTTCTACGGCTGGATGTTCCCGCACGGGCCGACGCTCTCGGTCGGCATGGGCACCGGTCGGGACGGCGTGGATCTGAAGCACGCGACGGCCGACCTGCGGCGCGCCGAGGGGCTGGAGCGCTGCGAGACGATCCGCCGCGAAGGGGCGCCCATCCCCCTGAAGCCGCTCGACAGGTGGGACAACGGGCGCGACGTGGTGCTGGCCGGGGATGCGGCGGGCGTCGTGGCCCCCTCTTCGGGCGAAGGGATCTATTACGCGATGGTGGGGGGCAGGGTCGCCGCGACGGCCGTGCAGTCGGCGCTGGCGACGGGCCGGGCGCGGGACCTGGCACTGGCGCGCCGGCTGTTCATGAAGGAGCACCGCACCGTCTTCCGGGTCCTGCGATCGATGCAGGACGCCTATTACCGGTCCGATGACCGCCGCGAGCGGTTCGTGAGCCTTTGCCACGACATCGACGTCCAGCGCCTGACCTTCGAGGCCTACATGAACAAGAGGCTGGTGCGGGCCAGGCCGATGGCGCATATCCGCATCGGTCTGAAGAATCTCGCCCATCTTCTGGGGATCGTGTCGCCGGTCCATACATGACGGAGCTCATTCCCGCCTGGCAGTCGGGCCGGCTGAGGCCGGTCGGCAAGATGGAGGTGCACCGCCTTGGCCTGCGCCACAAGGCGGTGTCGGTCTTCCTGCTGGCCGCGGGGGAGATGCTGATCCAGAAGCGGGCGGCGGGCAAGTACCACACGCCGGGCCTCTGGGCGAATGCCTGCTGCACGCATCCCCTCTGGGGCGAGGCCCCGGGCGACTGCGCGGTGCGCCGTCTTGGCGAGGAACTTGGCATTGCCGGCCTGCGCCCGGAACCGCGGGGGCGCATCGAATACCGGGCCGACGTCGGCAACGGCATGACCGAGCACGAGGTGGTCGATCTGTTTGTGGCCGAGGTTCCCCGTGACATCGCCCTCCGGCCCGACCCGGCCGAGGTAGCCGCGGTGCGCTGGGTGGGGTTCGCGGAGCTGATGGGCGAGATCTCGGCCGCGCCGGCAACCTTCACGCCGTGGCTGCGCATCTACATGCGCGACCATGCGGCGGCGATCCTCGGCGCCGGCACCGCGGCGCAGTAGCCCGGATCAGCCGGCGGGCGGCCTGCCCGCATGCGCCTTCAGGAATGGCAGCATCACGTCGAGCACCGCGGGGGCGGCTTCCTCGTGGACGAGGTGGCCGGAGCCCGGCATTCGTACGACGGTTGCGTCGGGCATCCGGCGGGCCTGCGCCTCGGCCTGGGCGGGGGGCACCGCCCTGTCCCCTTCGCCGAGGATGAAGAGCGTGGGAACGGCGATCGCCGGCAGGCGGTCGAGCAGCGGGCCGAGCGTCCAGCGCGCCATCATCGCGAGCGTTCCGGCGACATGCGTCCGGTCCGCGACGAGCCGGCGGTAGAGCGCCAGGCCCCCGGCATCGAGACGCGAGCCGGTGGAGGCGATCAGGCCCTCGACGCGCCGTTCGGTCCCGAAGATTCGCGCGAAGGCGCCGGGCACGAGGGGGTTCAGCGCAAGAAGCCTGGCCGCGACGGGATAGAGCCAGCCCGCGATCCCCTCGAAGCTGCCGAGCGAGGGGTTGATCGCGACGATCGCCCGGGGGGGGGCGGGCAGCTCTGGCGCGAGATTGAGCGCGATGGCCGCGCCGGCCGAATGGCCGACGAGCGCGGCGGGAACGCGCCCCATGTCGGCAAGAAGCCGGACCAGCGCCGCCGTCATCCCCGCGAGCGATGCGGCCGAGGGGTCGGGCAGGGTGGTGAAGCCCTGTCCCGGCAGATCGACGGCAAGGACGGTGAAGTCCAGTGCGAGGGCCGGTGCGATGTGGCGCCAGGTATGCGTGGATGCCCCGGCCCCGTGGATGAGCATGACGGTCGGACCGGACCCGCATTCCTGGACGTGCCAGGCGATCCCGCCGGAGCGGACCCCGCGCGAGGCCGCCGCGCCGGGCCAGTCGCTGGGGATGCGCGGGAGGGCCATGGCGGGCGCGCCGTTCAGACGGCCGCCGCGACGGCTGCGCCGATGCGGCGGGCGTCGGCGCGCGGCAGGGGCACGCAGGCCGCGCCGAGCACGGCGGCCAGCGCCGGCATCTGCGTGCCGGGGCGATTGCCGGTGTCGATCACCACCGCGGCCAGCCCGGCCCCCCGGATGCGCCGCGCGACGGCCAGGGCGTCGGCCTCGGCCGCGACGCGGTCCGGCCTGCCGTCGAGCGCGATGTTGGCGCGGCCGTCCGAGAGCAGGGCGATGGCGGGCGTCATCCCGCGTCGTCGCGCCGCCCCGGCGAGGGCGAAGCCGGCGGCCAGGCCGGCGGCGAGCGGCGTGCCGCCCCCGCCCGGAAGTGCGGCGAGGCGCCGCTTGGTCTGGACGAGCGAGCGCGTGGGCGGCAGCAGGACCTCGGCCCCGGCGCCGCGGAAGCCGACCAGCGCCACATGGTCGCGGCGCACATAGGCCTCGGCCAGGAGAAGCTCGACCGCGCCCTTGGCCTCGCCGAGGCGGGCAAGGGCCGCAGATCCCGATGCATCGACGACGAAGATGACGAGGCGGTCGGACATCTGCTGATGGCGGCGGATGCGGAAGTCGCTGCCGCGCAGGATGACCGGCCGGTCCGCGCCCGGGCCGGCGGCAAGCCGGGCCGGCTGGTGGGGGGCGGCGGCGCGCAGCGTGGCGACGAGGTCGATGCGGCGGCCGGCCGCGGGCATTCCGGGGCGCGAGGGCAGGGCTGTCTCTTATACACATCTCC
>JAOADN010000096.1 GCA_026417295.1 Paracoccaceae bacterium | reverse complement strand
CAGAACGGGCCGGGCATCACCAACTTCGTCACCGCCGTGAAGACCGCCTACTGGAACCACACGCCCCTGCTTCTGGTGACCCCGCAGGCGGCCAACCGCACGATCGGCCAGGGCGGGTTCCAGGAGGTCGAGCAGATGCGGCTGTTCGCGGACATGGTGGCCTATCAGGAAGAGGTGCGCGACCCCGCGCGCATGGCCGAGGTGCTGAACCGCGTCATCCTGAACGCGAAGCGCGCCTCTGCCCCCGCGCAGATCAACGTGCCGCGGGACTTCTGGACGCAGGTGATCGACATCGAGCTTCCCGCGATCGTCGAGTTCGAGCGGCCCGCGGGCGGCGAGGCGGCCATCGCCGAGGCGGCGGCCCTGCTTTCGGCGGCGAAGTTCCCGGTGATCCTGAACGGGGCGGGCGTGGTCCTTGGCGGGGCGATCCCGGCGAGCATGGCGCTGGCCGAGCGGCTGACGGCGCCGGTCTGCGTGGGCTACCAGCACAACGACGCCTTTCCCGGCAGCCATCCGCTCTTTGCCGGCCCGCTCGGCTACAACGGGTCGAAGGCGGCGATGGAGCTTATCGCGCAGGCCGATGTGGTGCTGGCGCTGGGGACGCGGCTCAACCCGTTCTCGACCCTGCCGGGCTACGGGCTCGACTACTGGCCGAAGGCCGCGAAGGTCATCCAGGTCGACATCAACCCCGCGCGGATCGGGCTGACGAAGCGCGTGGCCGTGGGTATCGCGGGGGATGCGCGCAAGGTGGCCGAGGGGATTCTCGCGCGGCTCTCGAAGGGCGCGGGAGAGGCCGGGCGGGATGATCGCAAGGCGCTGATCGCGCAGACGAAATCGGCCTGGGCGCAGCAGCTTTCCGGCATGGACCACGAGGACGACGATCCGGGCACGACCTGGAACCAGCGCGCCCGCGCGGCCAGACCCGACTGGATGAGCCCGCGCATGGCCTGGCGGGCGATCCAGGCGGCGCTGCCGAAGGAGGCGATCATCTCCTCGGACATCGGCAACAACTGCGCCATCGGCAATGCCTATCCGACCTTCGAGGCGGGGCGGAAATACCTGGCCCCCGGCCTGTTCGGCCCCTGCGGCTATGGCCTGCCCTCGGTGATCGGGGCAAAGATCGCCTGCCCCGACACGCCGGTCGTGGGCTTTGCCGGCGACGGCGCCTTCGGCATCGCCGTGACGGAACTGACCGCCATCGGCCGCCCGGAATGGCCGGCGATCACGATGGTGGTCTTCCGCAACTACCAGTGGGGCGCCGAGAAGCGGAACTCGACGCTGTGGTACGACGACAACTTCGTGGGCACGGAACTTGACACGAACGTGAGCTATGCCGGAATCGCGAAGGCCTGCGGGCTGCAGGGCGTCGTGGCGCGGACGATGGACGAGTTGCGCGACGCGCTGGCGAAGGCGGTCGAGGACCAGATGAAGCACCGCAGGACGACGCTGATCGAGGCGATGATCAACCAGGAACTGGGCGAGCCCTTCCGCCGCGACGCGATGAAGAAGCCGGTGGCGGTGGCGGGGATCGATCCGGCCGACATGCGGCCCCAGGCCGGGGCGCAGGCGGGAGCGTGAGCCACGACCTGGCCATCGTCGGCGCGGGCATCGTCGGGCTTGCCCACGCGCTCGCTGCCGCGCGGCGGGGCCTGAGGGTCGTCGTGATCGACCGCGAGGCCGAGGCGGTGGGCGCGAGCGTGCGGAACTTCGGCTTCGTCACCGTCACAGGCCAGCAGGCGGGGCAATGCTGGACCCGCGCGATGCGGTCGCGCGATGTCTGGGCCGAGGTGGCACCGGAGGCGGGCATCGCGATCGAGCATGAGGGCACGCTCGTCCCCGCGCAGCGGCCCGAGGCGATGGCGGTGCTCGAGGCCTTTGCGCGGACCGCGATGGGGGCGGAATGCCGGCTTCTGACGGCGGCGGAACTGAAGGCGCGGCACGGCGCGGTGCTGGCCGACCGCGACTGGCAGGGGGCGCTCTGGAGCCCGCACGAGCGGCGGGTGGAAAGCCGCCAGGCGATCCCGAAGCTGGCTGCATGGCTCGAGCGCGCGAAGGGCGTGGAGTTCCGCCGCAGGACGCTGGTGAAGGCGGTCGAGCCGGGCCGCGTGGCGACCACGGGCGGCGTGATCGAGGCGGGGCGGATCGCGGTCTGCCCGGGCGACGACCTGAGAACGCTCTTCCCCGAGGTGATCGACCGGCTGGGGATCACGCGCTGCCGGTTGCACATGCTGAAGGTGATGCCGGGCGAGGCGGGCTTCCGCCTGCCGGGATCGGTCATGTCCGACCTGAGCCTCGTGCGCTATCTGGGCTGGTCGGAACTGCCCGAGGCGGCCGCCCTGAAGGCGCGGCTTCTGGCCGAGCAGAAGGAATGGCTGGACGAGGGCATTCACCTGATCGCGGTGCAGGGGGCCGATGGCGGGCTGATCGTGGGCGACAGCCACCATTACGAATGGTCGCCCTCGCCCTTCGCGCGGGGCCGCGTGGACGACCTGATCCTGCAGGAGATGCAGGCCGTGCTGCGCCTGCCGGGCGCGCGGGTGACGGAGCGGTGGACGGGCACCTATGCAAGCCTGCCCGACCGGCTGATGGTGCGCGAGGACCTGGGCGAGGGCATCCGGCTGGTGATCGTGACCAGCGGCACCGGCGCCTCGACCGCCTTCGCCATCGGCGAGGAAACGATCGACGAACTTTTCGGAGAGGCGTGATGGGCGAACTGAGGGCGGCGGTCTTCGACTGGGCGGGAACGGTGATCGACCACGGGTCGCTGGCGCCGATGGGGGTGTTCGTGAAGACCTTCGCCGAGTTCGGCGTCGCGATCACCATCGCCGAGGCACGCGGGCCGATGGGCATGGCCAAGCGCGACCACATCAGGGCGCTGCTGGCGCAGCCCCGGGTCGCCGCGGCCTGGGAGAAGGCGCAGGGCGCCGCCCCCGACGAGGCGGCGATCGACCGCGTCTACGCCGTCTTCGTGCCGATGAACGAGGCGGCGGTCGCGGATTACTGCACGATGATCGAGGGCGCGGTGCCGGCCATCGAGCGGCTGCGCGCGCGGGGCCTGAAGATCGGCTCCACCACGGGCTACACGCGGTCGATCATGGCGCGGGTCCTGCCTTTGGCCGAGGCGCAGGGCTACCGGCCCGACAACCTCGTCTGCGCGGGCGACCTGGCCGAGGGGCGGCCCTCGGCGCTGATGATGTACCGCACCTTCCTCGACCTCGGCGTCTGGCCGGCCTGGCGCGTGGTGAAGGTGGACGATACCGGCGTCGGCATCGCCGAGGGGCTGAACGCGGGCTGCTGGACGGTGGGCGTGGCGCTTTCGGGCAACGCCTTCGGGCTTACGCCCGCCGAGACGGCGGCCCTGTCGCCCGCCGAGTTCGCGGCGCGGCGGGAGGCGGCCCATGGCGAGCTTCTGCGGGCCGGGGCGCATTTCGTCATCGACAGCGTGGCCGGCATCGACGCGGTGATCGACGCGATCGAGGGCCGGCTTGCCAGGGGCGAGCGGCCTTGACCCTGCCCGCGCTGCCCTTCGACCTGACCCTCTGGGGTGCGACATGGATGGGCCTGACGGTCCTCGTCGCCGGGTTCGTGCGCGGCTATTCGGGCTTCGGCTATTCGGCGCTGGTGATCTCGGCCTCATCGCTGGTGACGAATCCGCTCCATTTCGTCGCCGTGGTCGTCATCCTCGAGACCGCGATGTCCGGGCAGGCCTGGAAGGGCGCGGGGCCGGACGTGGACTGGCGGCGCGTCGGCTTCCTGCTTGCGGGGGCCGCGGTCGGGATGCCGGCCGGCCTCTGGGCGCTGACGCGCATGCCCGAGGACCAGGCGCGGGCGGCGATCGCGATCTATGTCCTGGTGATGTGCGCGGTGCTGCTGGCCGGCTGGCGGATGCGGGCCGAGGCGCGGGGCGCGGGCGCCAATCTGGGTGCCGGGGTCGTCTCGGGGCTGGCCAATGCGCCGGGTATGGGGGGGCTGCCGGTGGCCGCCTTCTTCGCCGCCCAGCCGATGCCGGCGGCGGTGTTCCGGGCGACGCTGATCGCCTTCTTCCCGCTTCTGGACCTGATGTCGGCGCCGCTCTACTGGCTGGCGGGGCTGGTGAGCTGGGACACGCTCAGGGCATCGCTCTGGCTGCTGCCGCTCAGCTTCGTCGGCAACTGGCTGGGATCGCGCCATTTCTTCGGCACCGATCCGCAGGAGTTCCGGCGCTTCGCCATACTGCTTCTTGCGGTGCTGGCGGCGCTGGGGCTGGGCAGGGCGCTGTGGTGAGGGCAGGGCAATGCGGGCGCAGGCGGCCGAGGGGCGCTGCCCCTCGGGCTCCCCGGGATATTTGGGGGCAGAAGATGGGGGGCGGGGGAGGCGCGCCTCAGTCGCCGGCGAGGGCCAGCGTGACGGCCGTCGCCGCGACGATGTCGTCGGCCGAGGCCCCGCGCGAGAGGTCGCAGACGGGCTTGCGGAAGCCCTGCAGGAAGGGACCTATCGCCTGCGCCCCGGCGAGTTCCTGCAGGAGCTTGTAGGCGATGTTGCCGGCATCGAGCGAGGGGAAGATCAGGGTGTTGGCGTCGGGGAAGGGGATTCCCTTGTGCCCGGCGATGGCCGGATTGAGCGCCGCGTCGGCCTGGACGGGGCCGGGGAACCCCGTCGCCCGGGCCGCGGCGCGGACCGTCTCGACCTGGGGGCCGGCACCGGAATCGAGCGTCGAGAAGGACAGGAGCGCCGGCCGCGCCGTCCCGAGCAGGGCGGCTGCAGAGGCCGCCGAGGCGCGGGCGATCGCCGCCAGCGTGCCGGCGTCGGGCGCCACGTTGACCGCGCAGTCGGCGAGGATCAGTTCGCGCCCGTCCGGCAGGACCATGAGGAAGAAGGACGAGGCCGCCGCGACCCCGGGGGCGAGGCCGAGGGCGAGGCCCGCCGCCTCGATCACCCGGCGGGTCGGCGCGGCGATGCCGGCGACGACGGCATCGGCCTCGCCCGCGGCGACCATGGCGGCGGCGCGGATGAGCGGGCGTTCGAGCATCCGCGCGGCGACCCCCTCGCCCACGCCGCGCGCGGCGGCGAGGGCGGCGCGCTGGGCCGGCGTTGGGGCGGCGGGCGGCACGGGTTCGGCCAGACCCTCGGCAGCCAGGCGCCGGGCGGCAGCGGCGATGCGCGGCTCGTCCCATTCGGGCAGGACGACGCGGGCACGGCCGGCCGCGGCCATCCTGCGGGCTGTGGCGAAGGCACGGTCGAGTGCGGACATGAATCCCTCCAGTCAGCGACAGGAAGAGCCGGGATGAGCGAGGACATCAAGATCAACCGCGGCCTCAAGGGCGTCTATTTCGAGCGTTCGGGCACCAGCCTGATCGACGGCGCGAAGGGCGAGCTCAGCTATCGCGGCTATTCGATCCATGATCTTGCGGAGAAGGCGAGCTTCGAGGAGGTGGCGCATCTGCTGATCCGGGGCGAGCTGCCGGACGTGGCCGGGCTTGCCGCCTTCGACGCCGAGCTCAAGGCGGCGCGCGTGCTGCCGGAGGCGATCATCGACATCATCGGGAGGATCGCCGGCGGCCACCCGATGGACGTGCTGCGGACCTGCGTCTCGGCGCTCGCGGCGCTGGAGCCGGAGAGTGCCGATGCCACCGAGGAAGGATTCCTGCGCAACGGCATCCGGCTGGTCGCCCAGGTGCCGGTCATCGTGGCAGCGCATCACCGCATCCGCCGCGGGCTGGAGCCGGTGCCCGCAGACCCGTCGCTGCCGCATGCCGCCAACTGGCTGTGGATGCTGACCGGCGAGGCGCCGACGGCGGCGGCGGCGCGGCTGGCGGACACCGACCTCGTGCTGCATGCCGAGCACGGATCGAACGCATCGGCCTTTGCCGCGCGGGTCACCGTATCGACGGAGGCCAACCTGCACGGCGCGATCGTCACCGCCCTGGCCACGCTGGCCGGCCCGGCGCATGGCGGGGCGGCCGAGGACGTGATGCGCATGGTCCGGGAGATCGGCGCCCCCGAGAACGCGGCCGCCTATGTGGCGGCGCGGCGCAGGGCGCGTGCGCCGGTGACGGGCTTCGGCCACCGGGTCTACCGGACCGAGGACCCGCGGGCGCGGCACATGCGCGAGGGCGTCGAGCGGCTGTCGCGCGAGAGGGGGGAGCCGCGGTGGTTCGCGATCCTGCAGGCGGTCGTCGAGGCGATGCGGCCCTATGCGCGCCACGGGCTGAACGTGAACGTCGACTTCTATTCGGGCGTCCTTTACGAGCTGCACGGCATTCCCATGGACCTCTACGTGCCGATCTTCGCGATCGGGCGGATGCCCGGCTGGGTCGCCCAGTGCCTTGAGCAGCGCCGGTCGAACATCCTGATCCGGCCGCTTACCGCCTATGACGGGCCCGCGCCGCGCGCCTTCGTGCCGCTGGCGGAGCGCTGAGGGCTCACGCGAATGTTGCCGGTGCGGATCCGGACCCCCGTTGCGGAGGCACCGCGGGGCATGGCCTTCTGCGGGCCCCGACGCCCGACCGGAGCCGCCATGCCCGACCCGACCGCCGAGAACCCCACCAGCGCCTTCACCCCTGCGGCCGTCATCCCGGCCCTTTGCCTTGCCCTTTGCCTTGCCCTTGTCGCGGGCCTTGCCGCGCTGCTGCCGCGGCCGGCGCTGGCCGAGGCCGGCGGCGCGGAGGACCTGATCGGCCGGCCCTGGGCCGAGATCGAGGCGCGGGCGCGCGGGGGAGAGGTCAACTTCTTCATGTGGGGCGGGTCGGACAGCATCAACGCCTATGTCTCGGACTATATCGGCGGCCTGATGAAGGCGCGCTACGACATCACGCTGAACCGCGTGCCGCTGACCGAGACGGCCGATGCGGTGGCCATCGTGCTGGCCGAGAAGCAGGCGGGCAACGTGGCGGACGGCTCGGTGGACCTGATCTGGATCAACGGCGTCAATTTCCGCACGATGCGGCAGGGCGGGCTTGTCTGGTGCGGCTATACCGGCATGCTGCCCAACGCCGCGCTGGTCGACTGGCAGAGCCCGGCCGTTTCGCATGACTTCGGCGTTCCGGTCGAGGGCTGCGAGGTGCCCTGGAGCGCGGCGCAGATGGCCTTTGCCCATGACAGCGCCCGTGTCCCGGAC
>JAOADN010000095.1 GCA_026417295.1 Paracoccaceae bacterium | reverse complement strand
GGTTTGTGCTGCTCCGCCGCCACGGCGTGGCGGCGCTGGTGACGCTGACGCTGACGTTCGATCTGGGCCTGCACGCCCTTTGGGCGCCCGCCCGCCAGACGCTGATGCTCGGCAGCCCTTGACGGGTCCCGGGGGCGCCAGTATCTCAAACGCCGCGCGGGTGTAGCTCAATGGCAGAGCAGAAGCTTCCCAAGCTTACGACGAGGGTTCGATTCCCTTCACCCGCTCCAGCCCCCCTCCACGCTCCCCCGGCCGCCCGGGGCCGCCAGGCCACTGGCGCTGCGCCATGCCTTGCGCTAAGCCGCGCGGGACCGAGCTTCGAGGGGCGCCCATGACCGACATCACCCGCATCGAGACCGGCCCGCGCATGAGCCAGGCCGTCATCCACAACGGCATCGTCTATCTGGCCGGCCAGGTCGGCCGTCCGGGCGACGGCGTCTATGACCAGACGCGGACCTGCCTGGCCGAGGTGGACCGCCTGCTTGCCCTTGCCGGCACCGACCGGACGCGCATCCTGACGGCGCAGGTCTGGCTGGCCGACGCAGGCACGGTGGCCGAAATGAACCGCGCCTGGGAGGAATGGGCGCCGGCCGGCCATACACCGGCCCGGGCGACGGGCGAATCGCGGCTGGTGGCACCGGAATACCTGGTCGAGGTGATCGTCACCGCGGCGCTGTGATGACGGGGACGGGCGCGATGGCGACGGACGGCCGCGAGGTCTATCTCGCCCCCGAGATCAGGGCGACGCCGCTGTCGCGGCTGCTTGCGCCCTTCTTTCCGAAGTACCGCGTGCTGGGGGCCCTCGGGGCCGAGCCCGAGCCCCTGCGCCACGTCTACCGCAACCTCGTGCTCAGCCACGACCGCAGGCTTCTCTTCGTCAAGAACCACAAGGCCGCCTGCACCTCGACCGCGCAGATCCTGCATCATTGGGCGCACGGAACCTTCTACAAGGGCAACATCCACCGCGCCCAGCACGCGGCGATCCGCATCGGCCGCTACCACTGGCCCGAGATCGCGCCCGTGCTGCGGGCGCGGTCGGCATTCCTCTTCACCTTCGTGCGCCACCCCGAGAAGCGTGTCCTGTCGGCCTTCCGCAACTTCTTCGAGGATGGCCGGAACCGGGCCCTGCACAAGCATGTCGGGCCGATGCGCGCGCATGGCTTCGATCCCGGCCAGAGCCGCGAGCGCAATCTCGACGCCTTCCTCGACTACATCGGCCATTCGCTGGCGCTGGACCGCGCCCATACCGACACGCACTGGCGCCCGCAGGTGGACACGATCGGCTTCGGCCGTATGGACTATGACCTGATCGGCCGCATGGAGACCTATGGCGAGGACCTGGTGAAGGCGTTCCGCGCGGCCGGGATCGCGGACTATCCGGGCCGCGAGGTGCTGGAGCACCGCTTCAACCCGTCGAAGGGCAAGGGGTCCGAGGTCGTGCTCTCGGCCGCGCAGCGCCGGCGGATCGAGGAGATGTATGCCGACGACTACGCGGCCTTCGGCTACTGACGGCTAGGCCCGAAGCCCGAGCGCCCCGACCATCACGCAGAGCTCCTCGAACATGATCGAGGCGGCGAGCCAGGCCGTGCCGCCCGCGGGATCGACGGGGGGCGAGACCTCGACCATGTCGGCCCCGACGATGTTCAGGCCGGCGCATTCGCGCACCACCTCCATCGCCTGGAAGGCGTTCGGGCCGCCCCATTCGGGCGTGCCGGTGCCCGGGGCGACGGAGGGATCGACGAAATCGATGTCGTAGGACATGTAGGCCGGTCCCGTGCCCAGGATCTCGCGCGCCTCGGCCATGACGTCGGGCACGCCGCGACGGTGGAACTCCTCGATCGTCACGATGCGGATGCCGTGCGCCTCGGCGAAGTCGAAGTCGGCGCGCGAATACTGCGTGCCGCGGATGCCGATCTGGATCATCCGGTCGGGGGCGAGCAGCCCCTCCTCGACGGCCAGCCGGAAGGGATTGCCATGCGTCGGCACGGGGCTGCCGAAATAGGCGGGAAACAGGTCGGTATGGCTGTCGAAATGGACAAGCCCCAGCGGCGGGCCGCCACGGGCCAGCCCGCGCAGCACGGGAAGGGTGCAGAGGTGGTCGCCGCCCGCCATAAGCGGCCGGATGCCGAGGCCCTTCCAGCGCGCCACCGCCTTCTCGAAACGGTCGAGGGAGTCGATGACCTCGGCCGGGTTCGGGCCGACATCGCCGAGATCGGCGCAGCGCGCCGCCTCGAAGGGGCGCAGGCGGGTGACCGGATGCTGGGCGCGGATCATCGTGGACAGGTCGCGAATCTGGCGCGGGCCGTGGCGCGGCCCCGGCCGGTTCGAGGTGCCGCCGTCGAAGGGCAGGCCGAAGAGGCCGATCTGCACCTCGGCCTCGCGCGGGTGGCCCGGCGGCACATGCGGCAGGCGCATGAAGGTGGCCAGGCCCGCGAAACGCGGCAGCTCCATGCCCGAGGGCGGATGGAAGAAGGGATCGGTGGTCATGCTTCGTGCCCCTGCTGTCGCCGCCGACGCTAGGGGCTGGCCCGGCGGCGCGCAAGCCGGGCCGGGCGGCGCTATCCCTCGGGCCGGGCCAGCGGCAGCAGGGTCGTGGACTTGATCTCCTCCATGCTGAGGAGGGCGGTCACGTTGTAGATCCTGACCTCGGAGATCAGGGCCTGGTAGAACGTGTCGTAGGCCCGCGCGTTCCTGACCCGGACCTTGAGGATGTAGTCGATGTCGCCGGCAAGGCGGTGGGCCTCGAGCACCTCGGGGCGGCGCAGCAGGGCCTGAAGGAAGCGGCGCTGCCATTCCGCCTCGTGCTCGGAGGTGCGGATCAGCACGAAGAAGCAGGCCTCGAGCCCCAGCGCCTCGGGATCGAGGATCACCGTCTGCCGGCGGATCACGCCGGCCTCCTTCATCTTGCGGATGCGGTTCCAGACCGGCGTCTTCGAGGAGCCGACCCGCTGGGCGATGTCGTCGAGGGAACGGCCCGCGTCCTCCTGCAGTTCGGCAAGGATTTTCCGGTCGAGGTCGTCGAGGCGGACGGTCATTCGTCTTTTCCTGCGTTCACGGGAAGGCGGTTCATGATGCGGCTAGTATCGGAACATTCTTCCTTTTTCGCAAGAGCGTCTGGTCAGCATTCGGGAAATTTTCCTATATTTGCCCGAGATACCGGAGGACCCGACATGCCCCTTCAGACCCAGCCGCGCGACAGGCTTCCCGGCGTCAGCTTCATCGGCGCTGGCCCCGGCGATCCCGACCTGCTGACGGTGGCGGCCCTGCGCGGGATCGAGGCGGCGGAGGTCGTGCTGCACGACAGGCTGGTCGGCGAGGCCATCCTGGCGCTGATCCCGGCCCGCGCCCGGGCCATCGGTGTCGGCAAGGAGGGGTTCGGCCCCGCCGTTCCGCAGGCCGACACGAACGCGCTTCTCGTGGCCTTCGCGCTGCAGGGCCTGCGTGTCGTCCGCCTGAAGGCCGGCGACGGCGGGATCTTCGGCCGGCTGGACGAGGAGATCGAGGTCCTCGAGCGGGCCGGCATCCCCTTCCGCGTGGTGCCCGGCATCACCGCCGCCGCGGCGGCCGCCGCCAGCATCGGGCGCAGCCTCACCCGGCGCGGCCGCAACGGCAGCCTGCGCATCCTGACCGCACACGACGTCGAGGGCTTCGCCGAGCAGGACTGGTCGTCCCTGGCGCGGCCGGGCGAGGTGGCGGCGATCTACATGGGCAGGCGGGCCGCGCGCTTCCTGCAGGGCCGCCTGTTCATGCACGGGGCGGACGGCGCCACGCCGGTGACCCTGGTCGAGAACGCCAGCCGCCCCGAGGAGCGGATCGTGCCCGCCACGCTGGCGACGCTGGCGACCGCGGCAGCCGGCCTGGAAGGGCCTGTCGTCATCCTCTACGGGCTTGCGCCGCGCCGGGCCGCGGCCGTGCTGCCCCAACTGAAGGAGGCCAGCGCATGAGCCGCCGCTTCAGCCCCAAGGTCATCACCGCCAACGCGCTGCTCGAGGGCGACGTCGTCTATCTGACGGCCGACGACCGCTGGTCGCGCCGGCCTTCGGAGGCCGAGCTCATCGAGGACGAGGCCCATGCCGAGCTGCGCCTGCTGCAGGCGCAGCGGCAGGCTCATCTTGTCGTCGGCGCCTACCTTGCGGATGCCAAGGCCGGGCCGAACGGCCCCGAACCCGTCCACTTCCGCGAGGTGTTCCGCGCCCGCGGGCCGTCGAACTATCGCCACGGCAAGCAGGAGGCGATGGATGTATAGCTATTCCGACTTCGACGAGGCCTTCGTCCGCGAACGCGCCGCGCAGTTCCGCGCCCAGGTCGCCCGCCGCATCGCCGGCGCCCTGACCGAGGACGAGTTCCGCCCGCTGCGGCTGATGAACGGGCTCTACCTGCAGCTTCATGCCTACATGCTGCGCGTCGCCATTCCCTACGGCACGCTGAACACGCGCCAGATGCGTCAGCTTGCCTACATCGCCGACACCTGGGACAAGGGCTACGGCCATTTCACCACCCGCCAGAACATCCAGTTCAACTGGCCGAAGCTGCCCGACGTGCCCGACATGATCGATGCCCTGGCCGATGTGCAGATGCATGCGATCCAGACCTCGGGCAACACGATCCGCAACGTCACGGCGGACCATTTCGCGGGGGCGGCGGCCGACGAGATCGAGGACCCGCGCCCGGTGGCCGAGCTGATCCGGCAATGGTCCACCGACCATCCCGAATTCCAGTTCCTGCCCCGCAAGTTCAAGATCGCCGTCACCGGATCGCCGAACGACCGGGCAGTGACCCGGGCGCACGACATCGGGCTCAGGGCGCAGCGCGACGGCAGGGGGCGCGTGGGCTACGAGGTCATCGTGGGCGGGGGCCTCGGCCGGACGCCGATGCTCGGTCAGGTCCTGCGCCCCTTCGTCGCCAAGGCCGACCTGCTGGCCTATCTCGAGGCGATCGTGGCGACCTACAACCTGATGGGCCGGCGCGACAACAAGTACAAGGCCCGCATCAAGATCACCGTCTTCGAGAACGGGATCGAGGCCTTCCGCGACGCGGTGGAGGAGCGTTTCGCGCAGATCCGCCCGACCTTCACGGGAATCGACCAGACCCTTCTGGCCGGGATCGAGGCGGCCTTTGCCCCGCCCGCCTTCCGCGATGCCCCGACGGAGGGCTACGAGGCGGCGCGCGCGCGCGACGGCGCCTTCCGCGCCTGGACCGAGACCAACCTGACCCCGCACCGCCAGCCGGGCTATGCCATCGTCACGATCAGCCTGAAGGCGCACGGGACGACCCCGGGCGATGCCACGTCGCGCCAGATGCGGCTGATCGCCGACCTGGCCGACGACTACGGCCACGGCGAGATCCGCATCAGTCACGAACAGAACGTGATCCTGCCGCATGTCCGCAAGGCCGACCTGCACGCGCTTTATCGCGCGCTGGTGCCGGAGGGTCTGGGCACGGCCAATGCCGGCCTGCTGTCGGACATCATCGCCTGCCCCGGCATGGATTATTGCGCCCTGGCCACGGCCCGCTCGATTCCCGTCGCGCAGGGGATCGCCACGCATTTCCGGGCCGCCGGCCTCGAGCACGAGATCGGCCGGATCAGGATCAAGATCTCGGGCTGCATCAATGCCTGCGGGCACCATCACGTCGGCCATATCGGCATCCTCGGGCTCGACCGGGCGGGGGTCGAGAACTACCAGATCACGCTCGGGGGCGACCACACGGAGAACGCCGCGATCGGCGAGAAGATCGGGCCGGGCTTCGCCTATGACGAGGTCGTGCCGGCGATCGACCGGCTGCTGCGCGCCTATCTGGAGCTGCGCCTCGGCCCCGGAGAGACCTTCATCGAGGCCTACCGCCGGCTCGGCCCCGAGCCGTTCCGGGCCGCACTCTACCCCGCGGACGCGCAGGCCGATGCCGCCTGACGGGGCCTTCACGACGCTGGCCGACAGGGCGGCGGCGCTGAACCTGCGCTACCGCCACCATTCGGCGACGGCGGTGCTGGAGCGCGCGCTGAAGGACCCCGAGGTGGGCAACGTGGCGCTGGTCTCCTCCTTCGGGGCGGAATCGGTGGTGCTGCTGCATCTCGTCTCGGTCGTTGCGCCGGGCACGCCGGTCCTGTTCATCGACACGCGGATGCTGTTCCCCGAGACGCTGGCCTATCAGCAGGACCTGGCGCGCCGGCTGGACCTGACGGATATCCGCACGATCCGCGCCAGCCAGGTGGACCTGCGCCGCGAGGATCCCGACGACCAGCTGCACCTGCATTCGACCGACGCCTGCTGCGCGCTGCGCAAGGTGGCGCCGCTGGAACAGGCGCTGCGCGGCTTCGACGGCTGGATCACCGGGCGCAAGCGGTTCCAGGGCGGGGCGCGCGCCGCGCTGGAATTCTTCGAGGCCGAGGGCGAAAAGCGGCTGAAGATCAACCCCCTGGCGCACTGGGGGCGCAACGACATCGAGGACTACATCGTCAACAACCGCCTGCCGCGGCATCCGCTGGTGGCGCGGGGCTATCCCTCGATCGGCTGCATGCCCTGCACCTCGCCGGTGGAGGCGGGCGAGGATCCGCGCGCCGGCCGCTGGCGCGGCACCGGCAAGACCGAATGCGGCATCCACATCGTCAACGGGCGGGTCGTGCGCGGCCCCCTTCCTGCCGAGGCCTGAACCATGACCGAGACCCGAACCGTGATCGTCCGCGACGACGGTTTCCACCGCGAGGACTTCACCGGCGAGGCCCTGGCCATCGCCCCCGACACCCGCCCCGCCGACCTGCCGCGCGAGTTCGGCAATGTCGGCCTGATCGCCGTGGACTTCCCCGCCTTCTCGGACGGGCGCGGCTTCACGCTGGGCCAGACGCTGCGCCGGCTGGGCTATGCGGGGCGGCTGCGGGCGCGCGGCAACCTCATCCCCGACCAGTATGCGATGGCCCGGCGGGCCGGCTTCGACGAGGTGGAGATCACCGCCGAGCGGGCGGCGCGGCAGCCCGAGGCGGACTGGCTGCGCCGGGCCGACTGGCGCGCGCACGACTACCGCAGCCGCGTCAGGGGCTGAGCAGACCCGATTGCCCGATTGACATGGGACAAGGACGGCCCTAGCGCCGGCCGGAGATACGCCTGTCTCTTATACACATCT
>JAOADN010000094.1 GCA_026417295.1 Paracoccaceae bacterium | reverse complement strand
GACAGCGTTGCAGGTTGGCGTTCATGCGGAACAATCGGCGCGCCCCGTGGGCCGCCATGGAGACATGATCTTCCTGGTTGGCGGAGGGGGGTGTGGAGTCGGTTACGCAGGGTGTGGCGAGGTGCTTGTTCTCGCTCATCAGCGCCGCCGTCGTCACCTCGGCGATCATGAAGCCCGAGTTGAGGCCGGGCGCCGGCGTGAGGAAGGCCGGCAGGTCGAAGCTGAGCGCAGGATCCACCATCAGCGCGACGCGGCGCTGGGCGATGGCGCCGATCTCGGCCACCGCAAGGGCGATCATGTCGGCGGCGAAGCCCACGGGCTCGGCGTGGAAGTTGCCGCCCGAGACGATCTGGCCGTCCTCGAGGACGAGCGGATTGTCGGTTGCGGCATTGGCCTCGGTCGCCAGCGTGCCTGCGGCATGGCGGAGGACGTCCATCGCCGCGCCGGCGACCTGGGGGGCGCAGCGGATGCAGTAGGGATCCTGAACGCGGCTGTCGCCCGTGCGGTGGCTTTCGCGGATGGCCGAGCCGGCAAGCAATGCGCGCATCGCGGCTGCAGCCTCGATCTGGCCGGCATGGCCGCGCAGGGCGTGGATTCCCGGCTCCAGCGGCGCCGTCGACCCCATGATCGCGTCCGTCGAGAGGGCCGCGGTGACCAGCGAGCCCTGCGCCGCGCGCCAGGCGCCGAAGAGGCCGGCCAGCGCCCAAGCGGTGGAGAACTGGGTGCCGTTGATCAGGGCGAGGCCCTCCTTGGGGCCGAGCTCGATGGGCGAAAGCCCTGCCTCGGCAAGGGCTTCCGCGCCGGACCTGAGGCGCCCGCCGATCTCGGCCCGACCTTCGCCGATCATCACGGCGGTCAAGTGCGCGAGCGGCGCGAGATCGCCCGAGGCGCCGACCGACCCCTGGGAGGGCACGACCGGCGTGACGCCACGATCAAGCATGTCCTCGATGAGGGCGATGACAGGCCAGCGCACGCCGGACGCCCCGCGACCGAGGGACAGGAGCTTGAGCGCCATCATCAGCCGGACGATGCGCCGCGGCAGGGCCTCGCCGACCCCGCAGCAGTGACTGAGGATCAGGTTTCTCTGAAGTATGGCGGTATCTTCCGGGGCGATCTTGAGGCTTGCCAGCTTGCCGAAGCCGGTATTGACGCCATAGACTGCCGCGTCGCCCGAGGCGGCGGCGGCAATCACCGCCGCTGCGCGCTCGACACGGGCGCGGGCGGCTGCGGCCAGACGGACCGGCCGCTCTTCGGCCCAGACGCCATGCAGGTCATCGAGCGTCACCTCGCCTGGCGTGAGGGTCAGTGCGGTCATGTGCGGCCTCCGGCGTAGCGGACATGGAGCGGGTTGACGCCGATGCGGTAGGCGAGTTCCGCCGGGGCCGTCACGTCCCAGACGGCGAGATCGGCGCGCAGACCCGAGACGATGCGACCGCGGTCGGAAAGGCCGAGCGCCCGCGCGGCATGGACGGTCGCGCCGGCGAGCGCCTCCTCGGGGGTCATGCGGAACAGGGTACAGGCCATGTTCATCGCGAGGAGGATCGAGCACATGGGCGAGGAGCCCGGGTTCATGTCGGTGGCCACCGCCATCGGCACCCCGGCGGCGCGCAGGGCGGCGACGGGCGGTGCCTTGGTCTCGCGCAGCGTGTAGAATGCCCCGGGCAGGATGACCGCCACCGTGCCGGCGGCCCGCATCGCCGCAATGCCGGCGTCGTCGAGATATTCGAGGTGATCGGCCGAGAGGCTGCGGTAGCGTGCGGCAAGCGCGGCGCCGCCGAGATTCGACAGCTGCTCGGCATGAAGCTTCGTGGGCAGGCGAAGGGCGCGTGCCGTGTCGAAGACCCTTGCGATCTGATCGGGGCTGAAGGCGATGCCCTCGCAGAAGCCGTCCACGGCATCGGCAAGCCCCTCGGCATGGGCGGCCCTGAGGGCCGGGATGCAGACCTCGTCGATATAGGCATCGGCGCGGCCGGCGTGGTCGGGCGGCACGGCATGGGCGCCGAGGAAGCTGGTCCGCACCGTGACCCGGCGCAGGCGCCCGATCCGGCGGGCCGCCCTGAGCATGCGCAGCTCGGTCTCGATGTCGAGACCGTAGCCCGACTTGATCTCGACCGTCGTCACGCCCTCGGCAAGCATCGCATCGATCCGCGGCAGGGCCTGGGCCACCAGATCGTCCTCGGAGGCCGCGCGCGTTGCCGCGACGGTCGAGACGATGCCGCCGCCGGCACGCGCCACCTCCTCGTAGGTCGCGCCATTGAGCCGCATTTCGAACTCGCGCGCGCGGTTGCCGGCGTGGACGACATGGGTGTGGCAATCCACCGGCGCCGGCGTGACGAGCCGGCCGTCGAGCACCTGCCGCCTGCCGGCGATGCCGGAAGGCAGATCGGCGCGCCGGCCGGCCCAGAGGATGCGCCCCCGCGACAGGACGATGGCCGCATCATCGACAAGGCCGTAGCGCCCGGCCTCCATCGTGGCCATGCGGCAATCGGTCAGGATCAGCGGTTCCTCGGTCATGGCCCCCCTGCGGCGATTCCGGTTGCGCGATGTATATGTATGCGCATATACATATTATGTCTATACATAATGAGGCCGACATGATCCATGCCCGCCGCGCCCTCCTGCCAACGGGGTGGTGTGCCGATGTCCGCGTGACGATCGCCGGCGGGCGGATCGACTCGGTCCGGGCCGGGCAGCCAGCGGCAGCGGGGGACGTCGCCGTCGACGTCCTGCTTCCGGCGCTGTCAAACCTGCATTCCCACAGTTTCCAGAGGGCTATGGCGGGTCTGGCCGAGCACCGGGCGGCGGGGCGCGAGAGCTTCTGGACGTGGCGCGAGGTGATGTACCGCTTCCTCGACCGGCTGGATCCCGGCGACATTCTCGACATCGCCGCGCAAGGCTTTGTCGAGATGCAGGAATCCGGCTTCGCGGCGGTGGCGGAGTTCCACTATGTCCATCACCGGCCGGGCGGCGCGCCCTATGCCGCGCTGGCCGAGACGAGCAGCCAGGTCATGGCCGCCGCCGCTGAAACCGGGATCGGCCTGACGATCCTTCCGGTCCTCTACACCTATGGCGGTGCGGGGCGGCAGGCGCTGGCCGGCGGGCAGCTGCGTTTCGGCAACGATGTCGGACGTTTCGGGCGCCTGCTTGAAGAGGTGCGCAGCGCGGCACGCGGGATGCCGGCCGACACCGTCGTCGGGATCGCGCCGCACTCCCTGCGGGCCACCTGCCCGGAGGATCTTGCCGCCGTCCTGCCGCTGGCCGGCGGCGCTCCGATACATCTTCACATCGCCGAGCAACCTGCGGAAGTGGAGCAGGTTTCCGCCTGGCTGGGGGCGCGGCCCGTGGACTGGCTCACGCAGAACTGCGCGGTCGGTCCGCAATGGTGCGCGGTCCATGCAACGCACATGACGGCGGCCGAGACCGCACGGCTGGCTGCCAGCGGGGCGGTGGCCGGCCTGTGCCCGGTGACCGAGGCCAATCTCGGGGACGGCCCCTTCGACGGGCCGGCCTGGCTGGCAGCCGGGGGCGCCTTCGGGGTGGGCACCGATTCGAACGTGCGGATCGGGATGCAGGCGGAACTGCGCATGCTGGAATACGGCCAGCGCCTGCGCGACCTGTCGCGCAACGTCATGGTCAGGGGCGAGGGGTCGGTGGGGCGGTTCCTCTACGAGGCTGCGGCGCGCGGGGGCGCGCAGGCCCTCGGGCGGCCCGCCGGGGCGCTGGCGCCCGGCCTGTGGGCCGACCTCGTGGCGGTGGATGCCAGTCACCCCGCGCTTGTGGCGCTGCCCGACGAGCGGCTGCTCGACGGACTGGTCTTCGCCGCGCCGGACGGGGTGGTGACCGACCTGTGGTCGGCCGGGCGGCACGTCGTGCGGGGTGGCCGGCACGTCGCACGGCAGGCGGTGACGGCGCGTTTCGCCGCCACGGTCCGCCGGCTCCGCGAGGCGATCTAGATGGCGCGGAGCCGGACCAGCACGCCGCGCGCCCCCTCGGCAAGCACGAGCGGTCCTGTCCCGGTCGCCACGGCGCCCGCGGGGACCGCCATTCCGCCGGCGAGCACGCGCCCGCGCAGGGCAAGGAAGGCGAGGGTCTGGCCGGGCGTCCGCCCTTCGACCTCGAAGGGGCCGGCCGGGACGGTCACCGCGGCGGCGACCGCGCGCGCGTCGAAGATCACGTTGAAGTCGCGCACGTCGCCGGCGATGCGGCGGCAGTGGACCGCGAGGTCTCCGGGGAAGCGCACCGGCGAGAGGGGCCGTGCCTCGATGACGCCGCCGGGCGTGCGCAGGACGAGCCCGGCGCCTGCGATCACCGTGAGCACGCGGGTCAGGCCGGGAAAGGCCGAGAAGGGGCCGTCGGCGGTGACATCGGCGACCGACAGGCGCCAGACGAAGCTGTCGGCCGAGCCCTGTCGTGCGATCTCGTGCGTGAGCCCGCCGCCGTTGCGCCAGGGCATCGTCACGAAGTCCTCGGGCAGATGGATTCGCATGGCCCCCCCGGCCGGCAGACTGGCGGCAGGATGACGCGGACGGGGCGCGGCGGGAAGATGGGCTGGCGGGCGCTGCGCAGCGAATTGCAGGCGCGCCTGGCAAGCGGCCACTGGGGCGCGGGGGGACGCCTGCCCTCCGAGACGGAACTGGCCGCGGAATTCGGTGTCTCGCGCGCGACGATGAACCGCGCCCTCGGCGCGCTCGCCGAGGACGGGCTGATCGATCGCCGCAGGCGGGCGGGCAGCCGCGTGCTGCCGGCGCCACGGCGGGCCGCGCGTTTCGCCATCCCGGTGGTGCGCGACGAGATCGCGGCGACGGGGGCGGCCTACGGCTATGCGCTGATCGCGCGCGAAGCGGGGCCGGCGCCCGACTGGCTGCGGGCCCGGATGGGGCTGGGTGCCGGAGCGCAGGTCCTGCACATCCTGTGCCTGCACAGCGCGGGGTCCGTGCCGTTCCAGCTGGAGGAGCGCTGGATCAGTCTCGAGGCCCTGCCCGAAGCCGCGGGGGAGGCATTCCGGGACCGCGGGCCCACGGAGTGGCTGATCGCGACCGTCCCCTATTCGGAGGTGGAGATGAGCTTTCTCGCCGAGGGGGCGGATCGGGCCTGGGCCGGGCTTCTGGGGATGGAGGCGGGAGAGCCGGTGTTCACGGCCGAGCGCACGACCTGGTGGCAGGGGCGGGCGATCACCCATGTGAGGCTGCGCTACCGGCGCGGCTACCGGATGACGACGCGCTACTAGCTGCGGGCCGGGGGCTTCGCGCCCCCGGACCCCCGCGGAGTATTTTGGCCAGGATGAAGGCGGGCGCGAGTTGACAGCCCGCGGGCCCCGCGGCCCTATGCGGGCGGTGACCGGGAGGAGGGGTTGAGCATCGAGCGAATCCGGGCCCTGCCCTGCTGGCAGGGAGATGTCGCGGCCGAGCCGCTGCATGGCGGGCTGTCGAACGAGATATGGAAGGTCACGGATGGCCGGGGCGACCATGTGGTGCGCTTCGGGCAGGACTATCCCTTCCACCACGTCTTCCGCGACCGCGAGGCGATGACGGCGCGCGCCGCCGCGCGCGCGGGGTTCGCGCCAGAGGTGGAGTTCACCGCGCCCGGGGTGATGGTGACGCGGTTCCTCGCCGCACGGACCTGGTCGGCGGCCGACCTGGCCGGCAATCCGGCGCGCGTGGCCGGGCTGCTGCGCGAATTCCACGGGCGCATGGGGGCGCAGATCGAGGGCGCACCCTACTTCTTCTGGCCGTTCCAGGTGGTGCGGGACTATGCGCGCAGCCTGAAGGCCGGCGGATCGCCGCATGTCGCGGACCTGCCCCGGCTTCTGGCGCTGACCGCGGCCGCCGAGGCCCTTCAGGTGCCCATGCCCGTCGTTTTCGGGCACAACGACCTGCTGCCGGCGAACTTCCTGGAGACGGCGGACGGCCGGCTGTGGCTGATCGACTTCGAATATGCGGGTTTCGGCACCGCGATGTTCGACCTTGCCGGGGCGGCATCGAACGCCGGCATGGACGATGCGCAGGCGGGGGCACTGGTGACGGCCTATCTGGGCGGCGAACCGGATGCCGCGACGCGCCGGGCCTTCGATGCGATGTGTGTCGCCGCGCTGGTGCGCGAGGCGATGTGGGCGATGGTGTCGGCCCTGCACCTGAACGCACCCGGCGTCGACTATGCGGCCTATGCGGCCGAGAACCTGGCGCGGCTGCGTTCGGCCGTGGCGCGCTTCAACGCAAGGTACGGATCCCTCGCATGACCCTTCCATCGCATGTCCAGGTCGTAGTCATCGGCGGCGGCATCATCGGCTGTTCAACCGCCTATCACCTGGCCCGCGACCACGGGGCGGACGTGCTCGTGGTCGAGCAGGGCCGGCTGACCGGGGGCACGACATGGCATGCGGCGGGGCTGGTGGGGCAACTGCGCTCTTCGGCCTCGATCACGCGCGTGCTCAAGTATTCGGTTGAGCTCTACCGGGGTCTCGCGGCGGAGACCGGCCTGGAGACCGGCTGGAAGATGACCGGCTGCCTGCGGCTGGCGACGACCGCCGACCGGTGGACCGAGTTCAGGCGCCTGGCCACCACGGCGCGCTCGTTCGGGATGGAGATGGAGCTGATCTCGCCGGCAGAGGTCAGGCGGATGTGGCCGCTTCTCGACGTGTCCGACCTTGTGGGCGCCTCATGGCTGCCTACGGACGGGCAGGCCAGCCCGTCGGACATCGCCCAGTCGCTGGCGAGGGGAGCGCGCAACCGCGGCGTCAGGTTCGCCGAGGGCGTCAAGGTGACGGGATTCCGCATGGACGGGCCGAGGATCACCCATGTGCTGACCGACAGCGGCGAGGTGGCCTGCGAGACGGTCGTCAACTGCGCCGGGATGTGGGCGCGGCAGGTCGGCCGGATGGCGGGGATCGAGGTGCCCCTCCAGCCGGTCAAGCACCAGTACATCATCACCGAGAAGGTGCCGGGACTTGCGACCGATGCGCCCACGCTGCGCGATCCCGACCGGCGGACCTACTTCAAGGAAGAGGTCGGCGGCCTGGTGATGGGCGGCTACGAACCCGATCCCCAGCCCTGGACGACCGGTGACGTGCCGGACTGGGAGTTCCGCCTGTTCGACGACGACTGGGACCATTTCGGCCAGCATCTCGAGCAGGCCATCGCAAGGGTGCCGGTGCTGGAGAAGGTCGGCGTCAAGCAGATGATCAACGGGCCGGAGAGCTTCACGCCGGACGGCTGGTTCATCCTGGGCGAGGCGCCGGAGGTCCGCGGCCTGTTCGTCGGCGCCGGCTTCAACGCGTTCGGGATCGCCGCCGGCGGCGGCGCCGGCATGGGCCAGGTGCCTCCCGGCTCCAAGGCTGATTTCACCACCAATGTGGGCGACCGCGTTTTCTTCATCGTCGACACAGTGACCCTGACGCCCGAGGCCCAGGACACGCTCTCCAAGCA
>JAOADN010000093.1 GCA_026417295.1 Paracoccaceae bacterium | reverse complement strand
GGCCCGGGGCGGCGCGCGGGCGCGCGCCGCGGCGCCGGCGACGGCGGCGGCGGGCCGGTCAGTCGGCGATGAGCCCGGCCGGCCGCAGGATCGCGGTCAGGGGCTCGAGATCGCGGGCGAAGGCCTCCCACCGGCGGGCCGAGCCGGTGTTGATCCCCGCCCGCACCTGGGCCACGGACAGGGTGGTGACGCGGCGCTGCACCTCCTCGGGCGACAGGCAGGCATCGTTCCAGGGCAGGCCGAGCCAGCCGATCAGCCGGCGGATCACCGGTTCGGGGTCGCTGACGAGCTCCTCGTAGGACAGGTCGTGGACCCGGTCGGGCAGCAGCGCACGCCAGTGCGCCATCATGCGGTCCATCTGGATCATGTGGCGGGCCATGCGGGCGAGATCGACCGAATAGGGGTGTCCGTAGGGATCGAACCAGTTGCCGTACATCGACAGCGCCACGGCGCGCAGGTCGCGCGAGACGAAGACGAACCGCGCCTGCGGGAAGGCCGCCGCAAGGACGCCGACGAAGCGGCGGTTGGTCATCGCCTTGTCGACCTGACGCGGCGCCCCGCCGGCGGCCCGGCGCAGCGCCCGGGCCGCCGCGACCGCCTTCGTGCGCAGGTCGTTCCAGTCCTCCTCGAGCCCGGTCCCGAGATGGTCCAGGACGACCGAATCCTCGCCGAAGGCCGCCACGTCGGGATGGGCGGCGATGATCTGCTCGGTCAGCGTCGTGCCCGACCGCGGCAGGCCGACGATGAAGATGGGGGCCACCGAATCGACGCCCGCGCCGCGCAGCGAGGCAAGCCTCTCGGGCGTCCAGAAGGCGCGGATCGGTTCGGACCATGCCTCGTCGAGGCGCGCCTGCGGCGGCAGGAGGCTGTCCTGGGCGGCGTTCGCCCGGTGCCAGGCCTGCATCGCCGCCTGCGGATCGCCGAGGTCGGTCATCGCCTTGCCGAGCGCATAGTTGAGAACCGCCCTGTCCTGCGGGGCGAGCCTGTCGTCGCCGGCCCGGCGCCTGAGCACCGGCAGGAGCGGATCATCCGGCGTCCAGCGCGCCAGCATCCCGTAGGTGCGGAAGACCTGGGTATTGGCGGCGGTGCGCTCGGCCACCTTGCGCAGGAGCCCGCGCGCGGTGTCGATCTGGCCAAGTTCGGCGCGGATCATCGCCGCCCGCAGGGCAGCGTCGTCCGACCGGCCGACCCACCGTTCTGCATAGTCGAGCGCGCCGCGGGCATCGCCGAGTTCGGCCATCGCGCGGATGCGCAGATGGGCAAGCTCGAAGGCCTCGCCCTGGTCTGCCTCGAGCCGGTCGAGCACCTCGACCGCCTCGGCGAAGCGGCGGGCGTCGAAGAGGAGCTGCGCGCGGATCATCCGCAGCGTGACGTCGCCGGGGCTGGCACGCAGCACGACGCCGATCTCGCGCAGCGCCTCGTCGTAGCGATGCGCCTCGCCGAGGGCCGAGGCGAGGTTGGCCCGCGCATCGGCCGAGGTCGGGTCGTCCTCGACCGCCGCCCGCAGGATGTCGATGGCCTCGGCCGTGCGCCCCGCGCGCAGGAGCGCCAGTCCGAGATTGGCGCGCGCCTCGGTGAAGCCCGCAACCAGCGCCAGCGCGCGCCGCAGGAAGGGGATGGCGCCGGCGGGGTCGTTCTCGGCCAGGGCGACGACGCCGCGCAGGTTGAGGAGGAAGGCCGAGCGGGGATGGGCGGCCAGAAGGCTGTCGGCCTCGGCCCGCGCCTCGATCAGGCGGCCCGCCGCGATCCGGGCCTGGAGCGCCCGTGCCGCCTCGGGCGGGGCGTCGCCGAGCGTCGCGGCGGGGCCGCCGAGCCCGCGTTCGGCCAAAGCCACCAGCGCCCTGCGGTCGGCCGGGGCGAGCGGCGCCCTGGCCGCCACAGCGCGCGCCCGGCCCTTGCGTCCGCTGCGCAGGAGTTCCGTCACGAATCGCTGCCAGAGCCGCGGATCGCGCCCGCCGCCTTCGGCGGCCGCCTTGAAGCGGGCGAGCGCGGCCTCCTCCTCGCCCGCCTCGCGCAGGATCTCGCCGAGCGCGAGCTGGAGGCCGGGATGCCGGGGCGCCGCCCGCGCGGCCGATTCGAGCAGCGCCCGCGCCTCGGCCCCCCGCCCGGCCGCCCGCAGGCGCGCCGCCTCGGCCATCGCCGCCTGAACGCTGCCGGTGCCTGTCGCCACGCGGGGCCTCCCCTTGCCTCACGGACCGCGGCTTACGGCATCGGGGCGGCGCGGTCCATCCCGCAGCCGCGCTCAGCCGTCGGGGGAGAGGCGGGCGAGGATCGCCGCCGTGTCGAGCCCGCCGGCGGTGCCGGGCGTCAGGCCCTGGGGCGGCAGGCGGGCCCCGACATAGCCCTCGGCGACCGGGGCGGGCGCGGTGCGCAGGAGGACGGCGGCCGAGAGCAGGAGCGCGGCGCGTTCGACGAAGGCGCGGGCCTCGGCCTCGGGCACCGGGCCGGGCCAGCGGGCGCGGAAATCCGCAAGCGCCGCGTCGAAGCGCCGGTCGGCCCCGCGCGCGGCATCGAGTTCGCCTTCGAGGGCGGCCGCGGCGGCCGGCTCGCGCGAAAGCGTGCGCAGCGCGTCGAGGCAGATGACGTTGCCCGACCCTTCCCAGATGCCGTTGAGCGGCGCCTCGCGATAGAGCAGCGGCAGGTCCGTGTCCTCGACATAGCCCATGCCGCCCAGCACCTCCATCGCCTCGGCGACGACGGAGACGCAGCGCCTGTTGGCGAGGAACTTGGCGAGGGCGACGGCGATCCTGGCGAAGGCGCGGTCCTCCGGCCCGTCGCCGTCGAAGGCGCGGGCGACGCGGAAGCCGAGGGCGGTCGCGGCCTCCCAGTCGAGGCAGAGATCGGCGAGGACCGCGCGCATCAGCGGCTGGTCGATGAGGCGGCGCTGGAAGGCGGTGCGGTGAAGGACCCAGCGATGCGCCTCTGAAAGGGCCGCGCGCATCAGCCCGGCAGGGGCGATGGCGGTGTCGAGGCGGGTCTCGTGGACCATCGCGATGATCGTCGCGATGCCGCGGCCGGCCTCGCCGAGGCGGAGCGCATAGGCACGCTCGTACTCGATCTCGGCCGAGGCATTCGCGCGGTTGCCGAGCTTGTCCTTGAGCCGCATCAGGCGGATGGCGTTGCGCCCGTCCGGCAGCCAGCGGGGCACGAGGAAGCAGCCGATACCGTCCGGGGCGAGGGCGAGGGTCAGGAAGCCGTCGGACATCGGCGCCGAGCAGAACCACTTGTGCCCGGTGAGGCGCCAGCCCCCGCCGTCGGCCTCGGCGCGGGTCGCCGTCGCGCGCAGGTCCGACCCGCCCTGCTTCTCGGTCATCGCCATGCCGAGCGTCACCCCCGCCTTGAGTTCCATGGGCGCGACGGCGGGATCGTAGCGGCGCGACAGGGCGCGGGCGCGCCAGTCGGGAAGGCCGGCGAGCAGGGGCACGGCGGCATGGGTCATGGTCATCGGGCAGCAGGTGCCCGGTTCGACCTGGCTGTGCAGGTAGACGAGGGCGGCATGGGTGGCATGGCCGCCCGCCCCCCCTTCCCAGGCGCAGGCGGCATAGCCCGCGGCAAGGCCGAGGCGGAGGAATTCGTGATAGGCGGGGTGGAAGGTCACCTCGTCGAGGCGGCGCCCGGCCCGGTCGAAGCCGCGCAGGACGGGTGGCACGCGGTTGGCCTCGCGCCCGGCCTCGCGCAGGGCGGCGGTGCCGAGCACAGGGCCGTGGCGGGCGAGCGCCGCGAGGTCGGCCCCGGCGCCGGCGGCGGCGGCACGCAGGGCGGCATCGTCGGCCCAGAGGTCGCGGTCACCCGGCTCGGGCGGCTGGTTCGTCACGCTGTGGGTCGGCAGATCGCCGAGTGGCGGAAGGGTGCGGGCCATGGGCCCGAGTCTAGCAGATGGGGCACCGGCGTCACAGCGGCGACGGGGCGGGTGCGGCCACGCCACGCAGGGGGTTCCGCGGCCGGCGAATCTCTGCGATCCTTTTTCCATGCCGCCCGGCAAGAGGCGGCGGGCAGAGGCAGCAGTCGGGATCCGACGGGGCGGGAGAGCAGGCATGAGCCAGGCGCGCGGGCGGGCCGGAGCGGGCACACTCCTTTACTTCACCCTGGCCTTCGTCCTGGGATTCTACTTCACCTTCGCCGCCGTCCAGGGGGATTACGGCGTCTTCCGGCGGGTGCAGATCGAGGCCGAGAAGCGCGCGTTGACGGAGGAGCGCGACGTCCTGGCCGCCGAGGTGGCGCGGATGGAGAACCTGGCGCATCGTCTGTCGGACGGCTATCTCGACCTCGACCTGCTGGACGAGCGCGCCCGCGACGTGCTGGGGCTGGTGCGGTCGGACGAGATCGTCATCCGCTGAGCGGGCGGGCGGAGGATCCGCCCCTTCCCCCCCCCGGGGCCCGGCCCCCTGCCCCGGTGGAGGATCCGCCCCCTGCCCGCACACGCGCCCGACGGCCGGCCCGCGCACAAGCCCTTCGCCCGCTCCGCCGGCAGAAGAGACCGGGCGCGGCCTCGCCCCTGCCGGGGCCAGCCATTCCGCTGCGGCATGGCGCCACGCCTTCCGGCGGGTGCAGATCGAGGCCGAGAAGCGCGCGTTGACGGAGGAGCGCGACGTCCTGGCCGCCGAGGTGGCGCGGATGGAGAACCTGGCGCATCGTCTGTCGGACGGCTGTGTCGACCTCGACCTCCTGGACGAGCGCGCCCGCGACGTGCCGGGGCTGGTGCGGTCGGACGAGATCGTCATCCGCTGAGCGGGCGGGCGGAGGATCCGCCCCCCCGGGGCACGACGGCCCGCGCGCACAAGCCCTTCGCCCGCCCCGCCGGCAGAAGAGACCGGGCGCGGCCTCGCCCCTGCCGGGGCCAGCCATTCCGCTGCGGCATGGCGCCACGCCGCCGGCCGCAGGGCTGGGGGCGACAAAACCCTCGCGCCGCGGGCCGGATTGGTGTAAGGGATAGTTCAACATTAAACTACCTTGAGCCCTTCCGGGAGGAGAGCCCACATGGCACGAAAGCCCGCCTCAGCGGCCGCCGGGACGAAGGCGGCGGCCCTGCCCAACGTGTCGCGCGACGACCTGCTGAAATACTACCGCGACATGCTGCTCATCCGCCGTTTCGAGGAAAAGGCGGGCCAGCTTTACGGCATGGGGCTGATCGGCGGCTTCTGCCACCTCTACATCGGCCAGGAAGCGGTGGTCGTGGGCCTCGAGGCGGCGGCGGAGCCGGGCGACAAGCGCATCACCAGCTACCGCGACCACGGGCACATGCTGGCCTGCGGGATGGACCCGCGCGGCGTGATGGCCGAGCTCACGGGCCGCATCGGCGGCTATTCCAAGGGCAAGGGCGGATCGATGCACATGTTCTCGAAGGAGCGCCATTTCTACGGCGGCCACGGGATCGTGGGTGCACAGGTGCCGCTGGGCGCGGGGCTGGCCTTCGCCGACCGCTACCTCGGCAACGGGCGGGTGACCTTCACCTATTTCGGCGACGGCGCGGCCAACCAGGGCCAGGTCTACGAGACCTACAACATGGCCGAGCTGTGGGACCTGCCGGTGGTCTTCGTCATCGAGAACAACCAGTACGCGATGGGCACCAGCGTGAAGCGGTCGACGAAGTCGGTCACGCTTTACGGGCGGGGCCTGGCCTACGGGATCCCCGGCGAGCAGGTGGACGGGATGGACGTGCTGGCGGTGAAGGCCGCGGGCGAGCGGGCCGTGGCGCACTGCCGCGCCGGCAAGGGGCCCTATATCCTGGAGGTCATGACCTACCGCTACCGCGGGCATTCGATGTCGGACCCGGCCAAGTACCGCACGCGCGAGGAGGTCGAGAAGATGCGCAGCGAGCGCGATGCGATCGATCACGTGCGCGACCTGCTGCTGACGGGCGGGCATGCCAGCGAGGAGGACCTGAAGGCGATCGACCGCGAGATCAAGGACATCGTGAACGATGCCGCGGAATTCGCCAGGCAGAGCCCTGAGCCGCCGCTCGAGGAGCTCTGGACGGATGTCTATGCCTGAGGGGGATGGAAGATGAGCATTGAGATCCTGATGCCGGCCCTGTCCCCGACGATGGAGGAGGGCACGCTGGCCAGATGGCTGGTCCGCGAGGGCGACGTGGTGAAGGCCGGCCAGGTCATCGCCGAGATCGAGACCGACAAGGCGACGATGGAGTTCGAGGCGGTGGACGAGGGGAAGGTCGGGCGCATCCTGGTGCCCGAGGGGACGGCGGGGGTGAAGGTGAACAGCCCGATCGCCGTCCTGCTTGACGAGGGGGAGGACGCCTCGTCGGTCGCTGCGCAGCCCTCCTCGGCGCCCCCGGCCGCGGCGCAGCCCTCCGCGGCGCCCCCGGCCGTGGCGCAGCCCGCGGCATCCGGCGGCGAGGTGCCGTTCCCCTTGGGGTCGAAGGCTGCGCCTGCGGCCGCCGCGGCCCCTGCCCCGGCATCGGGCTGGCCCCATGCCGACCTGCCCGAGGGCGCGGCGACGAAGACGATGACGGTGCGCGAGGCGCTGCGCGAGGCGATGGCCGAGGAGATGCGCCGCGACCCGACCGTGTTCCTGATGGGCGAGGAAGTGGGCGAGTACCAGGGCGCCTACAAGATCAGCCAGGGCCTTCTGGACGAATTCGGCCCGGGGCGCGTCATCGACACGCCGATCACCGAGCACGGCTTCGCCGGAATCGCGGTCGGCGCGAGCTGGGGCGGGCTGCGGCCGATCCTGGAGTTCATGACCTTCAACTTCGCCATGCAGGCGATGGACCACATCGTCAACTCGGCTGCCAAGACGCTTTACATGTCGGGGGGCCAGATGGGTTCGCCCATCGTCTTCCGCGGCCCCAACGGGGCGGCCGCCCGCGTCGCCGCCCAGCACAGCCAGGACTATGCGGCCTGGTATGCGCATGTGCCGGGGCTGAAGGTCTGCATGCCCTTCTCGGCGGCCGATGCCAAGGGCCTGCTCAAGACCGCGATCCGCGACCCCAACCCGGTCGTGTTCCTGGAGAACGAGATCCTCTACGGGCGGTCCTTCGAGGTGCCGGCCGATCCGGACTTCACCATCCCGTTCGGCAAGGCCTCGATCTGGCGCGCGGGAACGGACGTGACGCTGGTGAGCTTCGGGATCGGCATGACCCATGCCATCGCGGCGGCAGACGAGCTGGCCCGCGAGGGGATCAGCGCCGAGATCGTGAACCTCAGGACGCTGCGGCCGATCGACTACGACACGGTGATCGCGAGCGTCATGAAGACGAACCGCTGCGTCACCGTCGAGGAGGGCTTCCCGGTGGGCGCGATCGGCAACCACATCGCGGCGGTGATCATGCAGCGGGCCTTCGACCACCTCGATGCGCCGGTGCTGAACTGCACCGGCAAGGACGTGCCGATGCCCTATGCCGCCAACCTCGAGAAGCTGGCGCTGACGACGACGGCCGAGATCGTCTCGGCCGTGCGGCAAGTGACCTACCGCTGAGGGGGGAAGAGATGGCGACCGAGATCCTGATGCCCGCCCTTTCGCCGACAATGGAGGAGGGCACGCTGGCCAGGTGGCTGGTCCGCGAGGGCGATGCGGTGAAGGCCGGCCAGGTCATCGCCGAGATCGAGACCGACAAGGCGACGATGGAGTTCGAGGCGGTGGACGAGGGCCGGATCGGGCGCATCCTCGTGCCCGAGGGGACGGCGGGGGTGAAGGTGAACGCGCCGATCGCCCTGCTGGTCGAGGAGGGCGAGGAGGCCCCGGCCGCGAGAAGCGCGGCGCCAGCGCGCGACGAGCGGCCCGCCCCTGCC
>JAOADN010000092.1 GCA_026417295.1 Paracoccaceae bacterium | reverse complement strand
GATGCCCGCCCCGACGATGACGTGATCGGCCGACGCGGCGCCGGTCATGGCGCGCCGCCCCCGCCGGCGGCGCGGCGCGCGCGCGCCGCGTCACGCGCCGTGCACGGCGCGTGGCCCGCCCGGGCGCGCGCCCGGGCCACCCCGGCCGCGGCGCGCGGCCCTGCCCCTGCCGCCCGGTCGTCCCCCTTCACCCCTGGGCCTTCGGCACCAGCGCCAGCGCCCGGATCGGCGAACCCGTGCCGGCGGCGATCTTCAGCGGCGCTGCGATCAGGATCGCCCCCCTGGGCGGCAGCCGCGACAGGTTGGCCAGCGACGCCAGCCCGAAGCGGTTGTGCTTGTGCAGCAGGTTGTGCGCCGGGAAGGGCGGGTCCATGCCGCCCGCCTGCCCCGCATCGGTGCCGATGCACTGGCTGCCCCAGCCGACGATGCCCCTGTCGATCAGGAAGGCGATCGCCTCGGCCGTCGGCCCGGGCGTATGCGGCCCCGTGGCGTCGGCGTTCAGGAACAGCGCCTCGTCATGCGCGCGGGCATCCCAGTCCGAGCGCAGCACGACCCATTCGCCCGCCCCGATCCGCCCGTGCCGGGCCTCCCAGTCCTCGATATGCTTCACGGTCAGCAGGAAATCGGGGTCCGCCGCGCACTCGGCCGAGAAGTCCAGCACGTTGACCGGCGCCACCAGGCGCTGCACGTCCAGCGTGTCGGTGAAGCCGTCGGGAAAGTCGCGCCCGGTGATCCAGTGATGGGGCGCATCGAAATGCGTCCCCGAATGCTCGCCGAGCTTCAGCCAGTTCCACGCCCAGAAGGGCCCCGCCTTGTCGTATTCGCTGATCCGGTGGATCTCGACCTTCGGCGTGTCCACCGCGAAGTCGGGCGGCAGCTTCAGGATCGGCGTCTCGGGGCCGAGGCGCCCCGAACAGTCCACCACCTCGATCCCGCCCGACAGGATCATCCGCCCCAGGCTTTCCAGAACCGCCGCCGACGTCATCCGGCACCCTCCCTTGCCTTCCGGCCGGCGCGCGCCCCGGGGCGCCACCGCGGCGCGCCCGCACGGGGACCGGCCCCCGTGACGAGGCTAGACAGAATTCCATGCATTTGCAAATATCCCTTTCGCTTGAAGGGACGGGGCGGGCGGAATTGGCGGATTTCGATGCAGTCCTGGTCGGCTCCGGCGTCAATGCGCTCGCGGCCGCCGTCCATCTCGGCGCCAGGGGATGGCGCGTCGGCCTGTTCGAGGCGAATGCCAGCCCCGGCGGCGCCGTCAGGACCGGCGAATACACCCTGCCCGGCTTCCGCCACGACTGGGCCGCGATGAACCTCTCGCTCTTCGCCGGCTCGCCCTTCTTCCGCGAACACGGGCAGGAACTGGTGCGCCACGGCTGCGCCTTCGTGCCGGTCGCCGATCCCTTCTGCTCGTCCTTCCCCGACGGGTCCTGGTGCGGCGTCTCCACCGACCGCGCCGCCACGCGCGCCCGCATCGCCGCCTTCTCGGCCCGCGACGCCGAGGCCTGGGACCGCCTCTGCGACGGTTTCGCGGCCGAGGCGCCGGCCCTCTTCGGGCTTCTGGGCAGCCCGGCGCGGAAACGTGCGCTTGCATATTTCGGGTTCAAGACACTGCGCGCGCGCGGCCTCGCCGGCAGCGCCGCCCTCGCCCGGTTCCTGCTCCAGTCGTCGCGCGCCTGGCTGGAGGGAACCTTCGAATCGCCGCAGGTCCGCGCCATGCTCGGCGCCTGGGGGATGCATCTCGACTTCGCGCCCGACGTCGCCGGAGGGGCGCTCTTTCCCTATCTCGAGGGGATGGCCGGCCAGGCCTTCGGCATGGTCCTCGGCAAGGGCGGGGCCGACACGATCGTGCGCGCCATGGTCGCGGCCATCCGCGCCCGCGGCGGCACCGTCGAGACCGGCATCCCGGTCGCGCGCATCCTGCACGACGGACGCCGCGCCGAGGGCGTCGAACTCGCCGACGGGCGGCGCATCGCCGCCCGGCGGGCGGTGATCGCCGGCGTCGCCCCCGCCGCCCTGCCCGGCCTGACCGGCGGCACGACGCCCGGATTCGACGCCGCGATGCGCGCCTTCGTCCATGCGCCCGGCACGATGATGATCCACCTCGCGCTCGCCGCCCCGCCCGACTGGGCGGCCGGCGCCGGACCCGGGCGCTTCGCCTATGTCCACCTCGCGCCCTCGCTCGACCAGATGGCCCGCACCTATGCCGAGGCGCAGGCGGGCCTGCTGCCCGCCGAGCCGGTGATCGTCGTCGGCCAGCCGACGGAAGTCGACCCGACGCGAGCGCCCGAGGGGCGGCACATCCTGTGGCTCCAGGTCCGCATGGCGCCGGCGACGATCCGGGGCGATGCGGCCGGAGAGATCGCGGCCACCTCCTGGGCCGAGGCCGCCGCCCCCTTCGCGTCCCGCGCGCTGGCCATCGTCGAACGCCATGCGCCGGGCCTTTCGGGGCGCATCCTGGCCAGCCGGATCGTGCCGCCCACCGAGCTCGAGGCCGACAATCCCAACCTCGTCGGCGGCGACCAGATCTGCGGCAGCCACCACCTCGCCCAGCATTTCGTCTTCCGCCCGGCCCCCGGCCATGCCGACGGCTCGACCCCGATCGCCGGCCTCCACCTGACCGGCGCCGCCGTCTGGCCGGGCGCCGGAACGGGCGCCGGGGCCGGCTTCCTCCTCGCCCGGCGCCTTGCCGGCAACTGAGACAGAACCGCAACTTCAGGGAGATGCGACCATGCAGATGAACCGCCGGACGATCCTGAAACTCTCCGCCGCGACGGCGGCCCTCGGCGCGGCGGGTCTGCCCGCCCTCGGCGAGGGCATCGACGAGCTCGTCATCGCCTACAACGTCAACCTCCCCTCCTGGGATCCCACCGTCGGCGCCAGCGCCGTCAACCCGACGATCCAGGGCATCTACCAGTCGGTCTTCGACCAGTTCATCCTCCAGCAGCCCGACCTGAAGCCGGCCCCCGGCCTGATCACCGAATGGGGCTGGAACGAGGACCGCACCAGGGTGTTCCTGAAGGTGCGCGAAGGGGTGAAGTGGCACGACGGCTCGCCCTTCACCGCCGAGGACGTGGCCTGGTCGCTGGCCCGGGCCGCCGACGAGAAGACGGGCAACCCGATCCAGTTCATCTGGTCGACGCTCGGCAACTTCCAGGTGGAGGGCAACACGGTGACGGCCGACGTGCTGCGCTTCGAGCCGACGATCTTCAAGTGGATGTACTTCCTGACCGGCTACGTCCTGCCCAGGGCCTATTACGAGAAGGTGGGGCCCGAGGGATTCGAGGCCGCGCCCGTCGGCACCGGCCCCTACATGGTCGACAAGTTCGAGCGCAACGCCTTCGTCCGGCTGAAGGCCAATCCCGACTACTGGGGCGGCAAGCCCGAGTTCGGGACGGTGACGATCAAGTTCGTGCCCGATGCCGCGGCCCGCGTGGCCGAGGTCGAATCGGGCAACAGCCACGTCACCCTCGAGATGCCCTACGAGGAATACGACCGGCTCAAGGCGGCCGGGCTTTCGGGCGTGGCCCATCCGATCTCGGACATCGGGATGATCTTCCTCAACGACGTCGATCCCATGCTCGACCCCAACGTGCGCAAGGCGGCGGTGGCGGCGATCGACAAGCAGGCGATCATCAACCGGCTCCTGTCGGGCTACGGGGTGGCCATCGACACGCTCGAGACGCCCGAATACGACGCCTACGACCCCTCGATCCGCACGCCCTATGACGAGGCGAAGGCGCGCGAGCTCTTGGCCGCCTCGGGCTACGGGCCCGACAACCCGGTGCGCTTCAAGATCCAGACGACCAAGGGCTTCAAGCCCAAGGACTACGAGATGATCCAGGCCATCGTCGGGCTCTGGCGCAAGGTCGGGATCGAGGCCGAGATCGAAGTCTACGAGATCGCCAAGCACTACGAGCTGCGGGCGGCCGACACGCTCGCCCCGGCGGCCTTCTACAACTGGGGCAACTCGGTCGGCGACCCGACGACCTCGACCGGCTTCGCCATGTTCGGGCCCAGCCCGCATTCGGTCTGGGACAGCGAGGACCTGGTCAACATGATCGCCCCGCTCTGGGGCGAGCCGGACGAGGCCAAGCGCATCGCCGGCTGGAAGGCGGTGGACGCCTACATCGCCGAGAACGCCTATGTCATCCCGCTGCTGCAATATGTCCAGCCGATCCTGTCGGCGCCCGGCGTGGTGGTCACGCCCCATGCCTCGGGTGCGCTTCTGCCGCACCTGATGAAGCGGGCATGAGGCGGGCCGGGCGGGGGATTCCGCATCCCCCGCACCCGGGGCGGGCCGGGCGGGGGATTTCGCATCCCCCGCACCCCCTGCGGAGTATTTCGGCCAGGATGAAGGCAGGGGCGGAGGGGGGCCGGACCCGGCGATGAGGCTTCTGCGCGCGATCCTGCTGCGCCTTGCGACCTCGGCGGTCACGCTGGCCGGGGTGGCCGTCATCGTCTTCGTGGTGATCCGCGTGGTCCCCGGCGATCCCGTTTCGATGATGCTGCCGCCCGGCGCCACCGACGACGACATCGCGCGGCTCAGGGCCTTCTACGGGCTCGACCGGTCGATCCCCGCGCAGTTCCTGATCTGGGCGGGCGGCGTGCTGCAGGGCGATTTCGGCACCTCGATCACCAACCGCCAGCCCGTGCTGGATCTCGTCCTCGGCCGGCTGCCCGCGACGCTGGAACTGTCGGTCCTGGCGCTCGGGCTCGCGGTGCTCATGGGCGGCGTCGCGGCGCTGACCGGAACGCGCCTGCGCGGCACCCGGACCGAGGCGGCCATCGACGTGGCCAACGGCATGGCGCTGAGCGTGCCGGACTTCCTCTGGGGGCTGGTCCTGGTGCTTCTGTTCGGCGTGATCTTTCCAGTCTTCAACATTTCGGGGCGGGTTACCCCGTCTCTCGACCTTCCTTTCACGACGAATTTCTACCTTCTGGAGTCGATCCTGCGGCTGCGGCCCGATCTTGTCGCCGACCTTCTGTCGCACATGATCCTGCCCGCCCTCGCGCTGGCCATCCCGCTGGCCGCGATCATCGGGCAGCTCCTGAAGCAGAGCCTGAAGGAGACGATGCACCTCGACTACGTCACGCTCGCCCGCACGCGCGGCTACGGCGAGAACCACGTCATCCTGCGCGAGGCGCTGCCCAACGCCATCCTGCCCACGCTGACCCTGGTCGGCGTGCAGTTCACCTTCCTGATCGGCGGAACGGTGATCATCGAGCGGCTGTTCAGCTACGAGGGCCTCGGCAACCTGGCGATCGACGCCGTCATCAACCGCGACCTGCCGCTGATCCAGGGGATCGTCATCCTGTTCGCGGTGATCTTCACGGCCGTCAACCTGATCGTCGATCTCGCCTGCGTCGCCCTCAACCCGAGGCTGCGCCATGGCTGACGCGGCATCTGCCGGGGGCGGGCGCGGGCGCGGGCGCCGCGCGGGGCTGCGGCTGTGGCTGGCCGGGGGCTGGCTTCTGTTCATGCTCGCCGTCGCGCTGCTCGCGCCCTGGATCGCGCCGAAGGATCCCCTGGCGCAGGACCTCTTCCTCGGCCGGTTGCCGCCCTTCTGGGTCGAGGGTGCCGAACCGGGCTACTGGCTGGGCACCGATTCGCTCGGCCGCGACGTGCTGAGCCGGATCATGCACGGGGCGCGCGTCGCGCTGCTCGTGGCCCTCGTCGCGGGCAGCCTCACCTGCCTGATCGGCGCCACGCTGGGCCTGCTTGCGGGCTATTTCGGGGGCTGGGCGGACATCCTCATCTCGCGCGGGATCGACATCTGGATGGCCTTTCCGCCGGTCCTCTTCTCGATCCTGCTCGTCGCCGTCATCGGGCCCGGGCTGCCGGCCATCATCCTTGCCATCGTCGTGATCGACTGGACGCGCTTTGCCCGCGTCGTGCGCGCCGAGGCGATGGCGCAGGCGGCGATGGACTATGTCGCCTCGGCCCGCGTCGCCGGGCGCGGCCGCGCCGGCACCCTGCTGGCCGAGATCCTGCCCAACGTCCTGCCCACCATCGTCGTGCTGCTCACGCTCGAGATGGGGATCGCGGTCATCGTCGAGGCGATCCTCAGCTTCGTGAACCTGTCGATCCCGACCGACTCGCCGACCTGGGGCGGCATGATCGCCGAGGGGCGCAGCTCGATCCATCAGGCCTGGTGGGTGCTCGTCTTCCCGCTCGTCGCCCTGTTCCTCATGGTCCTGTCCTTCAGCCAGCTCGGCGAGGGGCTGAAGGACCGCTTCGATCCGGTGCTGCGGTGAGCTTCCTTGTCGTCCGCGGCCTGTCGGCGCGGCTGAAGGGCGATGGTGCGCGCCTGCTGCGCGGGGTCGGCCTGTCGGTGGCGCCGGGCGAGGTGCGCGGCCTCGTGGGCGAAAGCGGGGCCGGCAAGTCGATGATCGGCAAGGCCGTCCTCGGCATCCTGCCGCAGGCGGTCGAGGTGACGGGGGGAGAGATCCTGCTTGACGGGACGGATCTCTTGACCCTGCCGCCCGGCGAGCGCCGGCGCCGCGTCGGCGCCGCCTGCGCGCTCATCCCGCAGGATCCGCTGACCGCGCTCAACCCCGCCCGCCGCATCGGGCCGCAGATCACCGGCCGGCTCGTCGACATCCTCGGCTGGGACAGGGCCCGCGCCCGGACCCGCGCCGAGGAAGCCCTGGCCGAGACGCACCTGCCCGACCCCGAGCGCATCATGCGCGCCTATCCCCACCAGCTCTCGGGCGGCCAGCGCCAGCGCTGCCTGATCGCCTCGGCCTTCGTCGCCGGGCCGCGGCTCATCGTCGCCGACGAGCCGACCACCGCCCTCGACGTCACGGTGCAGAAGCAGATCCTGCGCCTGATCGCCGAGATGCAGGCCCGCCACGGCACGGCGCTGCTGTTCGTGACCCACGACCTCGGCGTCGTCTCGAAGGTCTGCCAGAGCCTGACCGTGCTCTATGCCGGGATGGTGGTAGAGGATACCGGCGTGCGCAGCTTCTTCCGCGCCCCGGCCCATCCCTATTCGGCCGCGCTCCTGGCGGCGACGCCGAGATACACCGATCCCGGCGGGTCGCTGACCCCGGTGCCCGAGGCCGTCCTCGCCGCGGTCCGGGCCGAGGTCGCGGCCCGGGACGCCGCTGCCGAGGGGGCGCGGCATGGCTGAGCCGCCCCCCGCCGGCCCGCTCTACCGCGTGCGCGACCTGCGCCTGTCGCTGCCCGATCACGGCCGCAAGCCCTTCCTGCGGGCGGCGCCGCGCATCGCCATCCTCAGGGGCCTGAGCTTCGACATCGCGCGGGGCGAAGTCCTCGGCATCGTCGGCGGCTCGGGCTCGGGCAAGTCCACGCTCGGCCGGGCGCTCCTGGGGCTGCTCGTGCCCGACAGCGGAAGCATCCGCTTCGAGGGGACCGAGATCGCCGGCCTGCCGGAAGCCGCCCTGCGGCCGCTGCGGGCGCGGATGCAGATGATCTTCCAGGACCCGATGTCCTCGCTCAATCCGCGCCGGCGGGTCGGCGCGATCATCGCCGGGCCCCTGCGCATCCAGGGCTTCGACCGGATCGAGGCGCGGGTGGGCGAGGCGCTCGACCATGTCGGCCTGCCCCGCGCCCTCGCCCGGCGCTATCCGCACGAACTCTCGGGCGGCCAGCGCCAGCGCGTCGGCATCGCAAGGGCGATCGCGCTCTCGCCCGACTTCATCCTCTGCGACGAGATCGTCTCGGGCCTCGACGTGTCGTCCCAGGCGCAGGTGCTGAACCTGCTCGAGCGGCTGGTGCGCGACCTCGGCCTCACGCTCGCCTTCATCAGCCACGACCTCAGCGTCATCCGCCGCCTCTGCACGCGGGTGATCGTGATGCATCGCGGCGAGATCGTCGAGGAGGCCGCGACGGCCGACCTCTTCGCCGCGCCGCGGGCCGCCTGGACGCGCGAGCTGCTCGACGCGATCCCGCTGCCCGATCCCGACCAGCCCTGGGGGTGATGATTCCTGCCGAAACCTTGACATAAGCGACATCACACAGTTGAAGCAATTCAACCGATCCCACGTTTTCGAGCGCCACGATGCAGGACTCCCGCTGTCGCACATACACTTTTGAAG
>JAOADN010000091.1 GCA_026417295.1 Paracoccaceae bacterium | reverse complement strand
GCGCGCGGCCGCGGCCCGGCCTGCGTCCCTGCCGGCCAAGGCGGGACATTCCGCTTGAAAATCGCGCGGTCACGGCGCATTTAGGGGCGCCCCGCGAGGTTAGGGCGGGGCGGACTGCAACGGAGTGACCATGGCCAAGGAAGAGATGCTCGAATTTCCTGGCGTCGTGAAGGAACTCCTGCCCAACGCGACGTTCCGGGTCGAGCTCGAGAACGGCCATGAGATCATCGCGCACACGGCAGGCAAGATGCGCAAGAACCGCATCCGGGTCCTCGCGGGCGACAAGGTGCAGGTCGAGATGACGCCCTACGACCTGACCAAGGGGCGGATCAATTACCGGTTCAGGTGAGGCGGAGGTGCCCGCCGCCCGCGGCGGGCCCCACGCGGGCCCGCGCCCGCGCCTGATCCTCGGCTCGGCCAGCGAAAGGCGGCGCGAGCTGCTCGCGCAGCTCGGGCTCGTGCCCGATGCGGTGCGCGCCCCCGACATCGACGAGACGCCGCGGCCGGGCGAGCTGCCGCGCGCCTATGCCGCGCGGATGGCGCGCGAGAAGGCGGCCGCCCTGCCCTGCACGGCGGGCGAGATCGTCCTGTGCGCCGACACGACGGTCGCGCTCGGCCGCCGCATCCTCGGCAAGCCGGCGTCCGAGGCCGAGGCGGCGGCCTTCCTCGCGGCGCTCTCGGGCCGGCGCCACAGGGTTATCACCGCGGTCGCGGTGCGTGCCGGCGCGCGTGCCTGGCTGCGCGTGAACGAGACCACGGTCCGGGTCGCCCGCCTCGACCGCGCGGCGATCGCGGCCTACCTTGCCACCGGCGAATGGCGGGGAAAGGCCGGCGGCTACGCGATCCAGGGGGCCTTCGCCGCCCATGTGCCGTGGATCCAGGGCAGCCATTCGGGGATCGTCGGCCTGCCCCTGGCCGAGACGGCGGCGCTCCTCGGGGCGGCCGGACTGTCCGCCGGGGCCGGCGCATGAGGGGCCGCCTCGTCGCCCTCGACCGGCTCGCGGCCCGTGAGGCGGCGGCGCTCGTCGTCGACGGGCGCCTCGCCGACCTGCTCGTCGCCCCGCCCGCTGACGCCCCGCCCGGCCCCGGCGCCATCCTGCGCGGGCGGATGGGCCGCCCGGTCAAGGGCCTCGGCGGCGCCTTCGTCGACCTGCCCGGCGGCCTGACCGGCTTCCTGAAGGAGACCGCGGGCCTCGCCCCCGGCCGCCCGGTCCTCGTCCAGGTCACCGGCTGGCCGGAGCCCGGCAAGGCCCTGCCGCTGACCACGCGGCTCCTGCTGCGCAGCCGCCACGCGATCGCCACGCCCGGCGCCCCGGGGCTGAACCTTGCGCGGACGATCCGCGACGCGGGCGAGCGCGAGCGCCTGCTCGCTCTGGCCGGGCGCGCGATGGCGGGCAGCGCCCTGGGCCTGATCCTGCGCAGCGCCGCCGCCTTCGCGCCGGAAGACGAGGTCGCGGCCGACATCGCCCGCGTCCGCCGCCTCGCCGAGGCCGTCGCGGCAGACCTCGCCGGCCCGCCCGAGCTTCTGCTCGCCGCCCCCGATCCCGGCCTCGCGGCCTGGTGCGACTGGGCCGACCCCGCCCCCGACGCCGTGGACGACGCCCCCGGCGCCTTCGCCCGCCACGGCGTGCTCGAGATGATCGACGCCCTGCGCCACCCCGCCGCCCCGCTGCCGGGCGGCGCCTCGCTGGTCGTCGAGCCGACGCGCGCCCTCGTCGCCGTCGACGTCAATACCGGCCCCGACACCTCGCCCGCCGCCGCGCTGAAGGCCAACATCGCGGCCGCGCGCGAACTGCCCCGCCAGCTGCGCCTGCGCGGCCTCGGGGGCAAGGTCGTCCTCGACCCCGCGCCCCTGGCGCGGAAGGACCGCGCCCAGGTCGAGGGGCAGCTGCGCGCGGCCTTCCGGGCCGAGGGCGGCGATGCCAGCCTGGCCGGCTGGACGCCGCTTGGCAGCTACGAACTGACGCGGCGGCGCGACAGGATGCCGCTCGCCGTGCTCCTGCGGGAGGCCGAGGCATGAGCTGCCCGATCTGCCAGCGCCGGACTGACCCCAGATACCGGCCCTTCTGCTCGCGCCGCTGCGCCGACATCGACCTCGGGCGATGGCTGACGGGCAGCTACCGCATCCCCGGCGAGGCGGGCGAGGCCGCCGACACGCCCGGGGAAGACAGCCCGGACGGCCCAGCGCCGCCACCGCCGCGCGGCCGCCCGCACTAGGCCCGAAGGGCGGGCCGGCCGGCCCCGGCCCGCCGGGGCGGGGCACCGGCGCCGGGGCGGATTCCCTCTGGACAGGCCCCGGCGCCTTCCCTAAACACGCGCCACCCGACGGCGTGCCCAGGTAGCTCAGTCGGTAGAGCAGCGGATTGAAAATCCGCGTGTCGGTGGTTCGATTCCGCCCCTGGGCACCATCCCTCCCCCGCCCGTCCCGCGGTCCCGCGCCCCGGTCAGGACCCCCAGATCACCGCCGTCTCGTGCCGCTTGATCAGGTGCTTGAGATCCTCGAAGGCGGCGATCACATGGGCGGCGAAGCGCTCGGCCGCGGCCGGATGCGGGCCGGCCGACCGCCGCAGCAGGCCGAGCGCCCGGTTCGGCTGCGGGATGTCGAGCGGCAGGACGGTGATGCGGTTCTCGCGCCGGTGGGCGAAGACGACGCTGTGGGGCAGCACCGCCAGCGCATCGGTGTCGGCCATGTAGTTGATCACGCTCATCAGCGATCCGCCGGAATAGCGGATGTTCAGCTCCGACAGGCCGACCGAGGCGAGGATGACCTGAAGGTCGGCCAGCAGCGGCGAACCGGGCAGCGGCGCGACCCAGGGAAAGGCCCCCACGTCGCGCGTCTCGATGCGGCGCTTGCGCAGCAGCGGATGGCCGGTGCGGCAGGCCACGATGTTGCGCCCCGGAAGGATCTCGATGAACTCGAGCCCCCGCTCGGGGGCGACCTGGCCCATCGGCACGACGGCAAGGTCGATCTCGCCCGAGCGCACGGCGGCGGCCAGCTCGGCCTGGTTGCCGTAGGACTGCTGGACATGGATGTCGGGCTCGGCGTTCTGGAAACCCGCCACCATCCGGCTGATCATCGCATCCATGAAGAAGGGCACGCCGCCCACGCGCACCGTCCCGGCCGTTCCGCTGCGGAAGCCCTCGACCGCCTCGGAGGCCTTGCGCGAGGCGGCCAGGATCGCGCGGCCCTGAACGGCCAGCTGCCGGCCGAGCTCGGTGGGCTGAAGCGGCCGGCGCCCCTTGCGGAACAGGGGCTCTCCCACCCGCGCCTCCAGCATGGCAAGCGACCGCGATACCGCGGGCTGGGTCAGGCCAAGGCTGGCGGCCCCCTCGGAAACGCCGCCGGCATCCAGCACCGCGGCCAGCTGCATCAGGTGGCGTTCGTTCAGCTTCATGCCGATCTGCTATACCGGCAGCGCGAAAAATCATCAATGCGGCGCGCCCCCGGCGTATTCTGGCCCGGTGACGGGCTGGCGCAGGAACGGGCGACGGGGGGGCGGGGCCGGATGGACGGGCAGGGCCATGGCGCAGAGGGCGGCGAGATCGCCCTTGCCTTCGCGGCGCGCGTCGCGGCCGCGCCCGATCCCGCGCTCGGCCGGGCCGTGGCCGGCGTCGTCGGGCACCTGCATGCGATGATCGCCGGCATGCGGCTGACGCCGGGGGCGCTTCATGCCGCGATCGGCTTCCTGACCGAGGTCGGCCATGCCACGGATTCGCGCCGCCAGGAATGGGTGCTGCTGGCCGACGTGCTGGGCGTCTCGACGCTGGTCGAGGATCTCTCCTCCACCCGGCCGCCCGGCGCCACGCCCAACACCGTGGCCGGGCCCTTCTACCGCGCCGACGTGCCGGAATGCCCCAACGGCGCCGACATCAGCCGCGACGGCCGTGGCGAGCCCGTCGAGGTCCGCGGGCGCATCGTCGACTGCGCCGGCCGCCCGGTCGGCGGTGCCATGGTCGAGGTCTGGCAGGCCAATGGCGACGGCGTCTACGAGAACCAGGAACCCGACCTGCAGCCCGAGTTCAACCTGCGCGGGCGGCTGCGCGCGGCCGAGGACGGCACCTTCGGCCTGCGCACCGTGCGCCCGCGCGGCTATCCGCTGCCCGCCGACGGCCCGGTGGGCCAGCTTCTTGCGCGCCTCGGCTGCCGGCTGGAACGGCCCGCCCACATCCATTTCCGCGTCACCGCGCCGGGCTTCCAGCGGCTGACCACCCACATCTTCGACCGCGACGATCCGGCGATCGGCAACGACGCCCTGTTCGGCGTGCGGCCGGCGCTTCTGGGCGAGTTCCGGCCCCAGCCCGCCGGCGGCTACCTGCTCGAGGTCGGGTTCGTCCTGGCGCCGGAGGAGGCCGCGGGGGGATGACGCGCAGCTTCACCTTTCCGGGGCTGACGACGCGGGTGATCTTCGGCGCCGGCACGCTGGCCCGGACCGGGGAGGAGGTCGAGCGCCTCGGCCACCGGCGCGCGCTCGTCCTGTCGACGCCCGGGCAGCGGGCCGCGGCCGAGGCCCTGGCCGCGCAGCTCGGCGGGCTGGCGGCGGGCGTCTTCGCCGGGGCGGCCATGCATACCCCCGTCGAGGTGACCGAGGCGGCGCTCGCGGCCTTCCGCGACAGCGGCGCGACCTGCGTCGTGGCGCTGGGCGGTGGGTCCACGACCGGCCTCGGCAAGGCCATCGCCACACGGACGGGCGCCGACCAGGTGGCGATCCCGACGACCTATGCCGGGTCCGAGATGACCGACATCCTGGGCGAGACGGCGGGCGGGCAGAAGACCACCCGCCGCGACCCCTCGATCCGGCCCGAGACCGTGATCTACGACGTCGATCTCACCCTGTCGCTGCCCGCCGGCCTGACCGTCTGCTCGGCCCTGAACGCGATCGCCCATGCCGTCGAGGCGCTCTATGCCCCCGACCGCAACCCGGTCATCGAACTGATGTGCCGCGACGCGCTGGCCGTCTTCGCCACCGCCCTGCCGGCGGTGGTCAGGGCCCTGCGCGACCGGGACGCGCGCGGCGAGGTCCTCTATGCCGCCTGGCTTTCGGCGACGGCGCTCGGCCATGCCTCGATGGCGCTGCACCACAAGCTCGCCCATGTCCTGGGCGGCAGCTTCGGCACCCCCCATGCCGAGACCCACGCCATCCTGCTGCCCCATGCCGTGGGCTTCAACGCCGCCGCCGCGGCGGCCGAACTGGCGCCCGTCGCCGCGGCCTTCGGGGCCAGGCCCGGCGCCGGCCTGTGGGATTTCGCCAGGGCCTGCGGCGCGCCGCTCCGGCTTGCCGACCTCGGGCTCGGGCCGGAGGATCTTGACCGCGCGGCCGGGATCGCCGTCGCCAGCCCCTACGCCAATCCGCGCCCCTTCACGCGCGAGGACATCCGCGCCCTGCTCCAGGCCGCCTGGGAGGGCCGCCGCCCGCAATCCTGACGACACCGACAGCAAGACCTGAAAGGGAGGACTGAAATGCTCACGCGACGCAGGTTCCTGAAATCCACCACCGCTGCCGGGCTCGGCCTTGCCGCCGGCGGGCTCGCCGCGCCGGCGATCGCGCAGGGCGCGAAGCTGAAGCTCGGCTATGTCAGCCCGCAGTCCGGGCCGCTGGCCGCCTTCGCCGAGAGCGACGGCTACAACATCGACGCCTTCCTCGCGACCAGGGCGGGGGCCGAGTTCGAGGTCGTCGTCAAGGACAGCCAGTCCAATCCCAACCGCGCCGCCGAGGTGGCCAAGGAACTGATCGTCGACGACGAGGTCGACATGATCCTCGTCGCCTCGACGCCCGAGACGACGAACCCCGTGGCCACCACGGCCGAGGCCGAGGGCGTGCCCGTCCTGTCGACGGTGGCGCCCTGGCAGCCCTGGTTCATCGGCCAGCAGGGCAATCCCGGCGATCCGGCCAGCTGGAAGCCCTTCACCTACGCCTTCCACTACTTCTGGGGGCTCGAGGACATCATCGCCGTCTTCACCAGCATGTGGGGCCAGCTCGAGACCAACAAGGCCGTGGGTGCGCTCTTTCCCAACGACGGCGACGGCAATGCCTGGGGCGACCCGGTCGTGGGCTTCCCGCCGGTCCTGGCCGAGAAGGGCTTCACCCTTACCGATCCGGGCCGCTACCAGAACCTGACCGACGACTTCTCGGCCCAGATCAACGCCTTCAAGACGGCCGGGGTAGAGATCGTGACCGGCGTCGTCATCCCGCCCGACTTCACCACCTTCTGGAACCAGGCCAAGCAGCAGGGCTTCGCGCCCAAGGCCGTGACCGTGGGCAAGGCGCTGCTCTTCCCGCAATCGGTCGAGGCGCTGGGCGATGCCGGGCACAACCTGTCCTCCGAGGTCTGGTGGTCGCCCACCCATCCCTTCCGCTCCTCGCTCACCGGGCAGTCGGCGGGCGATCTGGCGGCCGACTTCACGGCGCGGACCGGCCGGCCCTGGACACAGCCGATCGGCTTCGTCCACTCGCTGTTCGAGATCGCCGCCGACGCGCTGGCGCGGGCCGGCGACACCCGCGACGGCGATGCGGTCGCCGCCGCCATCGCCGCCACCAGCCTTGACACGATCGTCGGCCGCATCGCCTGGGACGGCGCCGGCCTGCCGCCCTTCGCGGCAAGGAACGTGGCCAAGACAAGGCTCGTCGGCGGGCAGTGGCGGCGCAAGGCCGACGGCAGCTTCGACATGGTGAACGTCGACAACTCCACCGCCCCGGAAATCCCGACCGGCGGCACGATGGAAGCGCTTGCCTGATGGAAGCGCTTGCCTGACCGCACGCCCCGGCCACACCCTGCGGCCGGGGCGGGCAACCCGTCCGTTCGCGCAGCCCCGGAGACGGCGATGATCCTGAGCCTCGACAAGGTGACGAAAAGCTACGGCGCGCTGAAGGTCGCGGACGCGATCAGCTTCGCCGTGCCGCGCGGCGAGGCGCTGGGCATCATCGGCCCGAACGGCGCGGGCAAGTCCACGCTCTTCAACCTCATCACCGGCAATGTCCGCGCCGACGGCGGCACCATCCTGCTCGGCGGGCGCGACGTCACGCGCCTGCCGGCGATGGCGCGGGTCCGCCTCGGGATCGGGCGCAGCTTCCAGATCCCGCAGCCCTTCGAGAAGCTCACGGTGTTCGAGAACCTGCTCACCGCCGCCGCCTTCGGGCGCGGCCTGCCCGAGGGCGAGGTCCAGGACGGCTGCGCGGAAATCCTCGAACAGACCGGGCTCCTGCGGCGGGCGAACGTGCCGGCGGGCGGGCTGACGCTTCTGGAACGCAAGCGCCTCGAACTCGCGCGTGCGCTCGCGACCGGGCCGGAACTGCTGCTTCTGGACGAGATCGCCGGCGGCCTGACCGAGGCCGAGAGCCATGCCCTGGTGGCGACCATCCGGGCGATCAACGCCCAGGGCACGACGATCATCTGGATCGAGCATGTCCTGCACGCGCTTACCCGGGTGGTGACGCGGCTCGTCGTGCTCGATTTCGGGCGGGTGATCGCGACGGGCGCGCCCGACGAGGTCATGGCCTCGAAGGCGGTGCACCAGATCTACCTGGGGCTCGAGGCATGACCCTGCTCGAGACCCGGGGCCTGACGGCCGGCTACGGCGACTTCCGCGCCCTCTTCGGCCTCGACATCGAGGTCCGCGCCGGCGAGACCGTGGCGATCATCGGCGCCAACGGGGCGGGCAAGACGACGTTCCTGCGCTCGGTCGCCGGGGTCCTGCGCAACGGGCGCGAACAGGTCCTGTGGAAGGGCGAGCCCGTGGGCCACCTGCCGGCCGAGGCGATCCTTGCGCGCGGCATCGCGATGGTGCCCGAGGGGCGCCGCCTCTTTCCCTCGCTCAGCGTCGAGGAGAACCTGCTCATCGGCGCCCATGTCCGCAAGCAGCGGGGCCCCTGGTCGCTCGAGGCCGTCTACGGGCTCTTTCCCGTGCTGAAGGACCGCCGGTCAAGCCCGGCGACGGCCCTGTCGGGCGGCCAGCAGCAGATGGTGGCGATCGGCCGGGCCCTGATGTCCAATCCCGAACTCCTGCTCTGCGACGAGATCAGCCTCGGCCTCGCCCCGGTCGTCATCCGCGACATCTACCGCGCGGTGCCGCGGATCAAGGAGACGGGCGCCTCGGTCGTCATCGTCGAGCAGGACATCGGCCAGGCGCTGCGGGTCGCCGACAGGGTCTACTGCCTGATGGAGGGCCGCGTCACCCTGGCCGGCCCGGCCGCCGGGATGAGCCGCGCGGCGATCCATGCCGCCTATTTCGGGGAAGCGGCGTGAACTGGCTCGACACGATCGTCCAGGGCGTCCTGCTCGGCGGCCTCTACGCCCTCTTCGCGGCCGGCCTCAGCCTGGTCTTCGGGATCATGCGGCTCGTGAACCTCGCGCATGGCGATCTCATCGTCGCCGCCGCCTTCCTGATCCTTGTCCTCGTCTCGGCCCTCGGGCTCAACCCCTTCGTGGCGGCGCTGCTGGCCGCGCCGCTGATGTTCGCGGCCGGCTGGGCGCTGCAGCGGCTCGTGCTCAACCGCACGCTCGGGCCCGACATCCTGCCCCCGCTGCTGGTCACCTTCGGCCTTTCCGTCGTGCTGCAGAACGCCATGCTCCAGGGCTTCTCGGCCGACAGCCGCCGCATCCCGGCCGGCGCGCTCGAGACCGCCTCGGTGGCGCTCGGGCCGGTCTCGGTGGGGGTCCTGCCGGTCCTGACCTTCGCCTCGGCGGTGGCTGTGATCGTCGTGCTCAACCGGATCTTCTACGGCACGGCGCTGGGGCGCGCCTTCCGCGCCACGTCTGACG
>JAOADN010000090.1 GCA_026417295.1 Paracoccaceae bacterium | reverse complement strand
CCTCGCCCACGCTTTCGCCCGAGAGGTTCATGAAGGTCATCGGCTTGAGCAGGAGGACCCTGACGCCGCCGAGGCTGCCTTCGGCGATCTCGCCCCGGAACCGCGCGCGCCAGGGGCCGAAGCCGTGATCGCGCGCGATCCGGTCGACGGCCATGAAACCGATGTTGTGGCGGTTGGCCGCGTGTTTCGGGCCGGGATTGCCGAGGACGACGAAGAGTTTCATTGCGTCTCCGGGGTTCAGCCGGGCAGAGGCTAGCGCGCCGGCGCCGGCAACGCAAAGGGCGCGGCGGTCGCCCGCCGCGCCCCGCCATGTCATGCGTGCGCCGGTAGCCCGCCCCGCGGTCAGGCCGCGGCGGCGCCCTCGCCCTCGGCGGCGCCGCCCTCGTCGGCGGCCGTCAGGCCCGAAGGCGGCGTGATGTTGGCGATCACGAAGTTGCGCTTGATCGTCGGGACGCAGCCCGCCGGAAGCTCGACATCGTTGATGTGGATCACGTCGTCGATGTCGCGGCCCGTCAGGTCAACCGTGATGTGGTCGGGGATGTCGCCGGCCAGGACCTCGAGTTCGACCTCGGGGCGCACGATGGTCAGCGCGCCGCCGCGTTTCAGCCCCGGCGCCTTGTCGTGGTTGATGAAGGTCACGTGGATGAAGAGCGCGATTCGCGTGTCGTCGCTGATGCGCAGCAGGTCCACATGGGTGGGCTTGTCCTTGACCACGTCGCGCTGGACGTTGCGGCAGATGACATGGACGTCGTCATGGCCGTCGAGCTTGAGGTTGATCAGGGTCTGCTTGAAGCGGCCTGCCTTGAGGCGCTTCAGCAGCGTGTTGTACTCGATGCTGATCGGCTGCGGATCCTTGCCGCCGCCATAGACGATGCCGGGTACGTGCCCGTTCCTGCGGGCTTGACGGGCGGCCCCCTTGCCTGTCCCCGTCCGTACCACGGCCTGAAGATCGGGGATCGTTCCGGCCATTTCCGTGGTCTCCATCATGTGAACGGACATCCTCCAAGGGTGCATGTCCGCAGGGCGCCCCCGATAGTGACCTTCGCGCGGGATGGCAAGCGGAAATGCGCGGCGCGCCGGCCATGCGCGCGGGGCGCGGGGCCCCGGGGGTGGCTTCATGTCGCGCGCCGCCGGTGCTAATGCCGCGGCGCCGGTGGCGCGACGCCCCGGGCGACAGGGGAGGGGAGCCATGGCCGTCCTGGCCGCAGCGCGCATCAGCCGCCCGCAGATCGTCTCGCTGTCGGGGGTGGGCGTGTGGCTGGGCGCCTTCGCGGCGATGGTGCCGGCCTTCAAGGCGCAGATCGGTGCCGACGACGCGACGATGGGCCTGATCCTGATGTGCGGCGCCCTGGGCGGGATCCTGGGGATGTACTTCACCCCGCGCCTCGCCCCGGTGCTGGGGCGCTGGCATCACCCGGCAGGCGGGATGATCCTGGCGGCCGCCTGCGGGCTGGTGTTCATGGCGGCGACGCCGGTGCAGTTCGCAGCCGCCTTCCTGACCGTGGCGCTGGCCGTGGCCTACTGGGACATGGGCACGAACATGCGGATCGCCGCGCTGGAGACACGGCACGGCCTCCATCTGCAGAACCTCAACCATGCGATGTTCGCCTTCGTCTTCGGGGCCTCGGCCCTGGCGGTGACGCTGGCGCGCCGGGCGGGGTGGGAGCCGGCGGAGATCCATCCCTGGATCGTCCTGACGCTCGCCCTTTTCGCGCTGGGCAGCCTTGAAGGGCCGTCCTGGCGGCCGGCCCCGCGCCGCGGGGATCACCCCAATGCCCGGATCCCCTGGGCGCTGGTCCTGCCGGGGGCGGGGATCCTGTTCGCGGCCTTCGTGACGGAGAACGCGACCGAGAGCTGGTCGGCCCTGCACATGGAGCGCACGCTGGGTGCGGCGCGCGGCAGTGGCGGGGTCGGCCCGGCGATGTTCGGCGTGACGATGGGCGTGGGGCGGATCTTCGGCCAGTACCTGACCGGGCGGCTGGGCGACCTGCGGCTGATCACCTGGGGGGCGGCCCTGGGGTCCCTGGGCCTGGTCGTCCTGGCGCTGGCGCCGGCGGTTCCGGTCGCCGTGGCGGGGGTGGCACTGTTCGGGCTGGGCGTCGCGGTGATGGTGCCGACGGGGAACGCGGTCCTCGGGCGGGTGTCGCCGCCGGGACTGCAGAGCGACATCATCGCGCGGGCATGGATGATCGGCTTCACGGGCTTCTTCATCGGGCCGACGCTGATCGGTGCGATCTCGCAGGCGACGAGCCTGCGCGTGTCCTTCCTCTTCGCGGCGGCCGTGATGGCGCTGGCCATCCCGCTTGTCGGGCTGCTGCGCCGGCGCGGGGCGTGAGGCCGGGGGACGGGCCTTCGAAGGCCCGTCCATGCCGCTTCGAAGCGGCATGGGATGCGGTTTGCAAACCGCATCCGGCGCGCCGCGACCGCCATCAGTCGTAGCTGTCGAAGAAGCCCCTGGGAACGAGGAGATTGTCGCGGCCGAGGTCGTGGACCGAGCGCTCGCCGCAGAGGGCCATCGTGACGTCGAGTTCCTTCTGCAGGATCTCGAGCGCCCTGGTCACCCCGGCCTGCCCCAGGGCGCCGAGGCCGTAGATGTAGCTGCGCCCGATCATGGTGCCCCTGGCGCCGAGCGCCAGCGCCTTCAGGATGTCCTGTCCGGTGCGGATCCCGCCGTCGATCCAGACCTCTGTCCTGCCGCCGACCGCGGCGACGATCGCCGGCAGCATCCGGATGGTGGACAGCGCGCCGTCGAGCTGGCGTCCGCCGTGGTTGGACACGACGATCGCGTCGGCCCCGCAATCGGCCGCCCGCTGCGCATCCTCGGGATCGAGGATCCCCTTCAGGATGAAGCGTCCGCCCCAGCGGTCGCGGATTCGGGCGACCTTGTCCCAGTCCAGCTTCGGGTCGAACTGCTCGTTGGCCCAGGCCGTCAGGTCCGACAGCTTCTGCACGTTCTTCACGTGACCCACGATGTTGCGGAACTGGCGGCGCGGCGTCTGCGCCATGCCCAGCGACCAGCGCGGATGCAGCGCCATGTCGATCATGTTCGGTATGGTCAGGCGGGGCGGGGTGGACAGGCCGTTGCGCACGTCGCGGTGCCGCTGGCCGAGGATCTGCAGGTCGAGCGTCAGGACGAGTGCCGAGCATCCCGCGGCGCGTGCGCGCTCGATGACGGCATCGACGAAGTCCTCGTCGCGCATGACGTAGAGCTGGAACCAGAAGGGCCGCGTCACATGCGCGGCGACGTCCTCGATCGAGCAGATCGACATGGTCGAGAGCGTGAAGGGCACACCGAAGGCCTCGGCCGCGCGCGCCGCCAGGATCTCGCCGTCGGCATGCTGCATCCCGCAGGAGCCGACGGGCGCCAGCGCCACGGGCATCGTCACCCTGTGGCCCGCCATCTCGGTTGCCGTGGAGCGCCCCGTCATGTCCACGGCGACGCGCTGGCGCAGGCGGATCGCCGCAAAGTCGGCCGTATTGTCGCGGAAGGTCTGTTCGCTGTAGCTGCCCGATTCGCAGTAGTCGTAGAACATGCGCGGGACGCGCGCCCGGTAGATCCGCTTCAGGTCGTCGATGCAGGCGATGGGGCGCATTCTCGGGTCCGCCGGGTCGAGTGGTCAGGCCAATCTAGCCGGCCGTGAGGCGGACGCAACCCGCGCGGGGATGGCGGGGCCGCGACGGCCCGCGGCCCGGGTGCTGCGGTCGCGGTCAGGCGCCGTGGGCGCCGTCGGCGAGTTCCCTCACGAAGGCGAGGATCTCGGGGAGCGGGCGCTTCTGTTCGACCATCTTCACGATGGCCGAACCGACGACGCAGCCGTCGGCCACTGCGGCGATGGCCCGCGCGGCCCCGGCGGTGCGGATGCCGAAGCCCACGACAAGGGGCAGGTCCGTCGCCCGCTTGATGCGCGCGACCTCGGGTGCGACCTCGGCCGCCTCGGCGGCCCCGGCCCCGGTGATGCCGGTGATCGACACGTAGTAGACGAAGCCCGAGGTGTTCTGCAGCACCCTGGGCAGGCGGCGGTCGTCGGTGGTGGGGGTGGCGAGGCGGATGAAGTCGAGCCCCGCCGCCCGCGCCGGAAGGCAGAGTTCGGCGTCCTCCTCGGGCGGCAGGTCGACGACGATCAGCCCGTCCACCCCGGCCGCCCCGGCCTCGGCGAGGAAGCGGTCGACGCCGCGCGAATAGATCGGGTTGTAGTAGCCCATCAGCACGATCGGCGTCACCGCATCGTCCTTGCGGAACTCGGCGACCATGTCGAGCGTCCGGCGCAGGGTCTGTCCGCCGTCGAGCGCCCGCTGCCCGGCAAGCTGGATCGTCGGGCCGTCGGCCATCGGGTCGGTGAAGGGCATGCCGAGCTCGATCACGTCGACCCCGGCGCCGGGCAGGCCCTTCATCAGGGCGAGCGAGGTCGCGAAGTCGGGATCCCCGCCCATGATGTAGGCGACGAAGGCCTTGCGGTTCGCGGCCCGCAGCCGGGCGAAGGTGTCTTCGATTCTGGTCATCGGCTGTCCCCGTCCATGGCGCCGATGTGCGGGAATTGCCGCGGAAAGGCAATGGACAGCCGCCGCGCGGGAGGCCCCTGCGCCCGCCTTGCGCGGGCCCGGCGCATCCCCTATCAGCGGCGCGGCGCCGGACGGGAGGGCGGATCATGGGCTTGCAGGTGGGGATCGTCGGGCTGCCGAACGTGGGCAAGTCCACGCTCTTCAACGCGCTGACGCGGACTGCCGCCGCGCAGGCCGCGAACTTCCCGTTCTGCACGATCGAGCCGAATGTCGGCGAGGTGGCAGTGCCCGATCCGCGCCTCGATGTGCTGGCCGGGATCGCGAAGTCGCGCCAGGTGATCCCGGCACGGATCACCTTCGTCGACATCGCCGGACTGGTCCGCGGCGCCTCGAAGGGCGAGGGCCTGGGCAACCAGTTCCTTGCCAACATCCGCGAGGTGGACGCCATCGCCCATGTCGTGCGCTGCTTCGAGGACGGCGACGTGACCCATGTCGAGGGCCGTATCGACCCGATCGCGGACATCGAGACGATCGAGACGGAGCTGATGATCGCCGATCTCGAGTCGATCGAGCGGCGGCTCGCGGGCCTTTCGCGCAAGGTGAAGGGCGGCGACAAGGAGGCGATCGAGCAGGAGCGGCTGCTGAAGGCGGCGCAGGCGGCGCTGGACGCAGGCCGGCCGGCGCGCATGGTGCGGGTGGGCGAGGGCGAGGACCGGGCCTGGCGGATGCTGCAGCTGCTGACGGCGAAGCCCGTCCTTTATGTCTGCAACGTCGAGGAGGCTTCGGCCGCCACCGGCAATGCCCTGTCGGCGCGGGTGGCCGAGCGGGCGCGGGCCGAGGGCGCGGCGGCGGTGGTGATCTCGGCCAGGATCGAGGAGGAGCTGGCGCAGATGCCGCCCGAAGAGGCGGCGCTTTTCCTGCAGGAGATGGGGCTTGCCGAGCCGGGCCTCGACCGGCTGATCCGTGCAGCCTACGGGCTTCTGGGCCTGCAGACCTATTTCACCGCGGGGCCGAAGGAGGCCCGGGCCTGGACGATCCGCAGGGGCACGCTGGCCCCGCAGGCGGCAGGGGTGATCCACGGCGATTTCGAGCGCGGCTTCATCCGTGCGGAGACCATCGCCTACGACGATTACGTGGCCCATGGCGGCGAGGCCGGCGCGCGCGAGGCGGGCAAGCTGCGGGTCGAGGGCAAGGGCTACGCGGTTCAGGACGGCGACGTGCTGCATTTCCTGTTCAACACCTGACGGCGGGCCCTTTGTCCTTGCCCCGCGGTTCCGTGCCCGCTAAACGCGGCGGCGGAGTGGTGGCCGAGTGGTCGAAGGCACACCCCTGCTAAGGGTGCAGGCGGGAAACCGTCTCGAGGGTTCGAATCCCTTCCACTCCGCCACCTTCAGGGACGCCGGCCGGGACTGGCGTGATGGCGCCTCCGCAGGCGGCCGCGCGCGCCCCGCGCGCCCTGCCCGTGGCGCGGGCCCCCCGGGGCGGGGCTTCAGCCGAGGGCGGCCACGGCCTCTTCCACGCGCTGCCATTCGTCCCTGCTGAGAGGCGGGACGGGCATGCGGCAGAGGCCAGCGGGCCGGCCGGTCAGCTGGCTTCCGGCCTTGGCCACCGGATTGAACGGCAGGGTCCAGAGCAGGCGGCTGATCGGCTGCAGTTTCCGCCAGACCGCCTCGGCCTCGCCGTAGCGGGCCGATTTCGTGAGGTCCCAGAGCTTCCGCACCAGTCCGGGGGCGACATTGCCCGATCCTGTGAACAGGCCGGCCGCACCGCTGATGATGGCGAAGAAGTTCAGGAAGTCGCAGCCACAGAAGACCCTGCTGCCCTGCCCGGCGAGCTTCTCTATGCGGCTCGGGTCGGCCGTCGAATCCTTTATGTATTCGACCCCGTCTATCTCGGAGAAGCGGGCGAAGATCTCGGGCGTGATGTCGAACTGGGTGTAGACGGGGATGTTGTAGGCCATGATGGGCGTCCGGACCGCCCTGGCGATCTGCTCGTAGTGCCAGCGCACCCCGGCCTCTCCGGGGCCTTCGAAATAGGGCGGCAGGATCAGCAGGGCGTCTGCCCCAATGCCCTCGGCGTGCCTGGAATTCTCGATCGCGTCCTCGGTGCGGATGGCCGAGGTCTGCACGATGACCTTGGCGCGGCCACCGGCCCGCCTGACGGCAATTTCTGCAAGGGTGCGCTTCTCGTCTTCGGCCAGGAAGGGAAACTCTCCGGTGCCGCCGTTGACGGCGATGATGTGCACGCCGTTCTCGATCAGCGAGTCGATGTTTGCCTCGAACGCCTTGAGGTCCAGCGTTGCGCCGTTGTCCTTGAATGGCGTGCAGATCGGAACGCAGACGCCCGTAAGTTCGGTCATTCTCTCTCTCCTTCTGTCAGGTTCCCGGAACGGGGATCGGTTGGATGGGATCGGGGGCGGCCCCGGGCGCCGGGCCCGGGTGTGGTGCGGCCCCCGCCGCGGTGCGGGAGCGGTGGCGGCCGGCCCGGTCGGCATCGGCGGCTGCGGGAACAGGGCTCATGCGGCCTCTTCCACCACGGCCGCGGCGGGGGCGTGGTCGAGATAGATCCGTGGGCAGCCCGCTCCCAATCCGATCAGGGCCTCGTGTTCGTTGGTGCCTTCGCTGCGCGCGAGGCTGCGGTAGGAGATCGTCGGGCCGACGATTTCCGCGATGCTGCCGAGGCCGACATCTGGCAGCGCGGTGACGTCGGCGGCGGTGAGATCCATGGACACCCTGCCCACGACGGGAGCCATCCGCCCATCGAATGCAACCGTACCGGCGTTCGATGCGCTGCGGCGATAGCCGTTGGAATAGCCGATCGCGAGGATGGCTATGCGCCGGCGGCCCGGGGCCCGCCAGGTCGAGGCATAGCCCACCGGATCGCCCTTGACGAGGTCGCGGACCTGGACGACGGGGGCGAGGACGCGGGCGGGTTGTGCCATGGGATTGCGGTCCCCCGGCAGAGGATTGATCCCGAAGGCGGCCTTTCCCGGACGGGTGATGGCGCCGTGCAGCCTGCGCGACAGGAAGAGCCCGCAGGAATTGGCGATCGACAGCGGTGCGGGCGGCAGGTGCCTGACGGCGGATCGGAGCCGCGTGACCTGCCTTCGGCAGAGGTCGAGATCAAGGTCATCGGCCGAGGCGAGATGTGTCATGTAGGCCCGAACGTCCAGATCGCCGACCGCCGCGGCCAGATGCCGCATGTCGCGGGCTGCGAACCCCAGCCGGTTCAGTCCGGTGTCGATGTGGACAAAGGCCCTGACGCGCGTGCCAGTGCGGCGCGCAGCTGCCAGCGCGGCCTCGAGCTGACCGGGGTTGTTGATGACCGGGGCAAGGCCAGCCCGGATGGCTTCGGCCATGTCTGCGCCGCGTGCGCCGTCGAGGAAGGCGACGGTGGCCGCGGCAGGCAGGCATTCGCGAAGCCGCAGCGCGTCGTCCAGCCGCGCGGCAAAGAAGAGGTCGGCGCCCGCCGCGAGAAGGGCCTGCGCGGACGGAATCATGCCATGCCCGTAGCCGTCGCCCTTCACGACCGCCGCGCATCGCCCGGCCGAGAGCCGGACGAGCAGGCGGAAGTTCGCGCGCATGGCCGTAAGATCGACGACCATGACTGGCCCGCGTTCGAGGCGCATGCGGCCTTCCGCAGGCAGGAGGGACAGGGCTGACGGGGAAGCGGAAATGATCTGGCCTCCCGGTTCAACGAAGCTGGATCCAGATGGATTTCGTTTCGAGATACTGGTCATGCGCGGCGAGGCCCTTGTCCCGGCCGCCGAAGCCGGACTGCTTGTAGCCGCCGAAGGGCATTGCGAAGTCGCCCTCGGAGAAGCAGTTGACCGAGACGGTGCCGGCGCGGATGCCCCTGGCGAGGCGGTGGGCGACATTGAGGTTGTCGGTGTAGACCGAGGCGGCGAGCCCGTAGGCCGTGTCGTTCGCGACGCGCAGCGCCTCGTCCTCGTCGCGCACCGGGATCACCGAGAGGACGGGACCGAAGATCTCTTCGCGGGCGATGGTGCTGTCATTCGTGACATCCTCGATGATCGTCGGCTCGACGAAGTAGCCGCCGGTCTCTTCCAGCACGCGCCGCCCGCCGAAGGTGATGCGGCCGCCCTCGGCCACGCCGCGCGCGATCAGGCCCGTCACCTTGTTGAGGTGCTTCTCCTCGATCATGGCGCCGACGCGGGTGTCGGTGGACAGGGGATCGCCGACCTTCCACGTGGCGAATTCCGCCCTGAGCGCCTCCATCAGGCGTTCGCGCACGGGCTCCTCGACGATAAGCCTGGACCCGGCCGAGCAGTTCTCGCCCTGGCAGAAAAGG
>JAOADN010000008.1 GCA_026417295.1 Paracoccaceae bacterium | reverse complement strand
CGCCCGAGGCGGCCGCGGGCGGCGTTTCGGACAGCCGCCGCAGGAGCTGTTCGGGATCCGGCAGGTCGGCCACATGGGTCAGCCTGATCACCGCCATCTCGGCCGCCATCATCGCGTTCGGCGCCTGGGCCACCTCCTCCAGCGCCTTGAGCAGCATCTGCCACAGCCGCGTGAGCACGCGCATCGGCAGCGCCCCGGCCATGGCCAGGCCGCGCGCGCGTTCGTCGGGGGCCACGGTCGGGTCCTCGGCGGCCTCGGGCGTGATCTTGATGACGCTGACCCAGTGCGTCACCTCGGCCAGGTCGCGCAGCACCGCCACCGGATCGGCGCCGGCGGCATATTGCGCCGAGAGCTCGGCCAGCGCCGCGGCCGCCTCGCCCCTGAGGATCAGGTCGAAGAGGTCGAGCACGCGGCCCCGGTCGGCCAGCCCCAGCATCGCGCGCACCGCTGCCGCGTCCGTCTCGCCGCCGCCATGGGCGATCGCCTGGTCGAGCAGCGACAGCGCGTCGCGCACCGAGCCCTCGGCCGCCCGCACGATCAGCGCCAGCGCGCCGGGATCCATCGCCGCGCCCTCGGCCGAAAGGATCCGCTCGAGATGCGCGGTCATCACCTCGGGCTCGATCCGGCGCAGGTCGAAGCGCTGGCAGCGCGACAGGATGGTGACCGGCACCTTGCGGATCTCGGTCGTGGCGAAGATGAACTTCACATGCGGGGGCGGTTCCTCGAGCGTCTTCAGGAGCGCGTTGAAGGCCCCCGGCGACAGCATGTGCACTTCGTCGAAGATGACGATCTTGAAGCGGCTCTCGGCCGGCCGGTAGGGCAGCGCGGCGAGGATCTCGCGCATCTTGTCGACCTGGGTATTCGACGCCGCGTCGTATTCCAGCACGTCGACATGCCGCCCCTCGGCGATCGCCCTGCAGGGGCCGCAGACCCCGCAGGGCTCGATCGTCGGCCCGCCCGTGCCCTCCGGCCCCACGCAGTTGAGCCCGCGCGCCACGATCCGCGCCGTCGTCGTCTTGCCGACCCCGCGCACCCCGGTCAGCACGAAGGCATGGGCGATGCGGTCGGCCGCGAAGGCGTTGCGCAGCGTGCGCACCATCACCTCCTGGCCGATCAGGTCGGCAAAGGTCTGCGGCCGGTATTTCCGGGCGAGCACCTGATAGGGGGTGTCGGACATGCGCTCCTCGGGCGTGGCCGCGACAATCTAGTGGTCCCCGCCGGCGAGGTAAACCGGCGCTACTCGCGCGCCAGCGCCTGCACCGGGTCCAGCCGGGCCGCCGCCCGCGCCGGCAGGAAGCCGAAGACGATGCCGATCAGCGACGAGGCCGCAAAGGCCCAGAGCGCCGTCTCGGGCGGGAATTCCAGCGGGATCTGCGGCAGGAACCGGCCCGCCGCCTCGCCCGCGCCGAAGGCCAGCGCCACGCCCAGCACGCCGCCGGTCAGGCAGACGAGGACGGCCTCGATCAGGAACTGCGTCACGATGTCGGACCGCCGCGCGCCGACCGACATGCGCACGCCGATCTCGCGCGTGCGCTCGGTCACCGAGACGAGCATGATGTTCATCACCCCGATGCCGCCGACCAGAAGCGAGATGACGGCGATCGAGGCGATCAGGATCGTCAGCGTCTCGGTCGTCGAGGTTATGGTCGAACGGATCGTGTCAGAATTGGTCAGGAAGAAGTCCCGGCTGCCGTTGCGGGCGATCATGATCTCGGTGATCAGCCGCTCGGCCAAAGCCATGTCGAAGTCGTCGGCGATCCGCACCGAGATCGAATCGATGTCCGACTGCCCGGTCAGCCGAACCGCGACGGTGGTATAGGGCAGGTACAGCCCGATCGTCCGCGGGCCGAAGCTGATGCCCGTCTGTTGGACGATGCCGATGACGCGCATCGGCACGCGGTCGATCAGGATGGTCTGGCCCACCGGGTCCGATCCGTCGGGGAACAGCGTGGCGGCGGCATCGGCATCCAGCACCACGACCTGGTCGCGCCGCGCGACGGCGCCCGCGTCGAAGGGCTGCCCGGCGGTGACGCGGAAGGCGCCGATGTCGAAATACCCCGCGCCCACGCCCTGCACCCGCGCCGAGGTCGAGACGCTGCCGCGCGTCACCGTCGCCTGGGTCTGGACCTGCGGCGAGGCCGAGACGGCGAAGGGCTGCGCCGCCAGTGCGGCCGCGTCGTCGGGGCCGAGCGTGGTGATGGCTGCGGCCCGCCGGTCGCCGAAGCCCGTGCCGGGGCGGATGTCGATGGTGCTGGTGCCGATGGCCGAGATGTCGGCCAGCACGCGCTCGCGGCTGCCGGTGCCCAGGGCCACGACCGAGACGACGGCGGCGATCCCGATGATGATGCCCAGCATGGTCAGGAAGGTGCGCAGCCGGTGCGCCGCCATCGAACGGACCGCCATGCGCAGGGCCTCGGCCAGCCGGTCGAGGGCGGCGCCGACCGGGCGGCGGGCGGGGCGCGCCACCTGCATCCGCGCGCGGCCGGCCACCGGGCCGGTATCGCGCAGGATGCGCCCGTCGCTGATCTCGACGGTGCGGCCGACGCGCGCGGCAAGGGCGGGGTCGTGGGTGACGATGACGATCGTGTGCCCCTGGGCGTTCAGCTCGGTCAGAAGGGCGATCAGCTCGGCGCCCGACCTGGTGTCGAGCGCCCCCGTCGGCTCGTCGGCCAGGATGACCTCGCCGCCGTTGATCAGGGCGCGGGCCACCGACACACGCTGCTGCTGGCCGCCCGAGAGCTGCGCCGGCCGGCTGGCAAGCTTGCCGCCCAGGCCCAGCCTGTCCAGAAGCTCTGCCGCCCGGCGCCGCCGGCCCCCGCGCGGGGCGCCGGCATAGACGGCCGGCATCTCGACATTGGCCACGGCGTCGAACTCGGGGAGAAGCTGGTAGCGCTGGAAGATGAAGCCGAAATGCTCGCGCCGGAGGCGCGCACGCCCGGCCTCGTCCAGCGTGCCCACATCCTGCCCGGCGAAGCGGTAGGTGCCCGAGCTGGGCCGGTCGAGGCAGCCCAGGATGTTCATCAGCGTCGACTTGCCCGAGCCCGAGGCGCCGACGATGGCCACCATCTCGCCCGGCCAGATGTCGAGGTCGATGTCCGAGAGCACCGCCACCTCGCCGTCGCCGGCGGGATAGACGCGGCCGACCCCGCGCAGCGAGATGAGCGGCCCTTCCATCCGTCAGAACCCGAAGACCGAGCGGCGCCCGCGCAGGCTGACGGCGGCCGATTCGGTGGTGCTGTCCCGCGTGGCGACGACCTTCTCGCCCTCGGCGAGGCCCGAGACGATCTCGGCCGTGACGGCATTGTCGAGGCCGACGCGCACCTCGCGTTCGGCCGCGCTGCGGGTGGCGGGATCCCAGACGCGGACCGAGGCGCTGCCGTCGGCGCCGCGGGTGATGACGAGCGAGGGCACGGTCAGCACGTTTTCGACCCTGTCAAGCAGGATGGAGACCTGGACCGTCATCCCGATGCGCAGCAGGCCGTCGGGATTGTCCACGTCGAGAAGCCCGTTGTAGTAGACCGCCTCGGTCCCCTCGCTGCCGCCGGTCGTGCCGGCCGTGGCAAGCCCCTGCGGCGCGGGTTCGACGAAGCGCAGCGTCGCGTCGAAGGTGGTGGAGGGGTCGCCCAGCAGCGACAGGGTCGCCGTCTGGCCCGGCCTGACGCGGATGACGTCGGCTTCCGAGATCGCGGCCTTGACCACCATGTGCTCGAGATCGGCGATCTTGACGATGGTCGGCGCCTCGGAGGCGGCGTTCACCGTCTCGCCCTCGTCGGTGACGATGGCGACGACCGTGCCGCCGACCGGCGTGGTGATGCGCGTCCGTTCCAGCGCGAGCTCGGCCGAGGCCAGCGCCACCTCGGCGCGGTCGCGCTGGGCCTGAAGCGCGCGCGCCTCGGCGTTGCGCATGGCCAGCGTCGCCTCTGCCGATTCGAGGGCCTGGGTCGAGGCAAGATCGGTGCGGTTGAGCTGCCGCGTGCGGTCGAGCGCCAGTTCCGCCTCGCGGATCGAGGCGGCATTCGAGGCCTGCTGCGCCTCGATCTGGGCCAGGTCGGCCCGCGCCTTCAGCACCTCGTTCTGCTGGTCGAGCGAATCGATGACCGCCACAAGATCGCCGGCGGCGACCTTCTGGCCAAGTTCGACGGCCAGCGTCTCGATCTGGCCCGAGACGCGCGCCCCGACCGGAAGCAGCGTCCCGGCCTCGATCACGCCCGAGGCAAGGACGGTCCGCTCGACCGTTCCGCGCCCGACCGTGACGGTCGGCGGCTCGGCTGCGGCATCCTCGGCGCCGCGCCGGGCGGCATACCACCAGCCGGCCGCGGCCAGGCCGAGGATGACAAGGATCAGGACAAGGCCACGTCTCATGTTCACCCCGCTGCCGTGCCGGGGCGCGGCCCTGCGCGCCGCCCGCGGTCCTGAACGTTGCAGATAAGGCCTTCCGTCGCCGGTGCAACCGGCGGCCCTTCCGCCGGCGCGTGCCGCCGCTGTTTCCGGCCGCTGCTTCCGGCCGCTGCCGGCGGCCGGGCGGGACTGTCGCGGGAGGGGGCGGGAGAGCAGGCGGGGTGAGAGGCTGGACAGCGACCCAGACGGGTCTCGTTACGGCTGCTTCCTTCCGGACCTGACCGGGTTGGCGAGGCGCCTGCCCGCGCCAACCTCTCGACCCGCTAGATAGTGACAGCCGCAGGGCGATGCAACCGCCCTAGTCCCGGCCGAGATCCGTGCTGCACCAGAAGCGGCCGAAGGCGCCCCAGCAGCGGGCGTCCCGGCCGAAGCCGTGGACATCGGCGACCGTGTAGAGGACGCGCTCGTCCATCCGCACGTCGATGGCCTGGCGGACCAGCCGGATGCAGTCGGACGGACGCAGCTTGCAGGCCGCGAGCGCCACCGAATCGAGCGCATCCCCGCTGTTCTCGCCGATGTCCGTATTGGCCACCCTGTCGCGGATCGCATCCGCGAGCATGGCGTCGAACGCCTCGGGGCCGGGCCGGGTGACGGCCGCCGCGACGACGGCCAGAAGGACAAGGGCCAGAGCCGCGAGAAAGAGGCGCATGTCGGTTCCCCCGTTGTGTCGCGGCCGAGATTGCACGAGCCTTGCGGAGGAAGGCAAGCACGCGGGGAGGGGGGCGCGGCGATGGCGGACTGGCTGCGGCGGACGGACTGGCCCGACAACGGCGATGTCGCGGTGCCCGCGCCGCCGGGGCCGGCGGAGATGGAGGCACGGCTGGCCGCCCTGCGCGCGGCGATGGCGGCGCGGGGGCTGGACGTCCTGGTCGTCTACGGCGACCGCGAACATGCCGCCAACATCCGCTGGGCCACCGGCTTCGACCCGCGGTTCGAGGAGGCGCTGCTGATCCTGCGGCCGGACGACGCGGTGCTGGTGGCCGGCAACGAGTGCCTGCCCTATACCGCGATCGCGCCGCTGGTGCAGGCGGGACGGATGCGGGTGCGGCACTGCCCGAGCCTGTCGCTGGTCTCGCAGCCGCGCGCCGGGGACCGCCTGGACAGCCTCTTTGCCGCCGAGGTTCCCGCGGGCAGCAGGATCGGCACCGCGGGATGGAAGTATTTCCTGCCCGGCGAGCTTGCCGACCCCGACCACGCGCTGGAGATCCCCGCGGTCATCGCCGACCTCCTGCGCGCGATCGGCCGCGAGGTGGTCAACGCCACCGCGATCCTCATGGACCCGGGCTGCGGCCTGCGCAGCACCGTCGCCATCGACGACATCCCGCGGCTGGAATTCGCCAACCGCATGGCCGCGGCGGCGCTGACGCGGATGGTCTTCGCCTTCCGCGAGGGCATGACGGATTTCGCCTGCGTCGAGGCGGCGCGGCTGGGCGGCCTGCCGCTGGGATGCCACGTCACCTTCGCCACCGGCGCGATGGCCGGACAGGGGCTGAGCGGGCCGACCGGGCAGGTCCTGCGCCGGGGAAGCCCGATCTCGTTCAACATCTGCCACTGGGGCGCCAACATCTGCCGCGCCGGCTGGCTGGCCGCGGGGCCGGGCGACCTTCCGCCGGCGGCGCGCGACTATCTGGACGCCTTCGCCGGCCCCTACATGCGGGCGATGTCGGTCTGGTGTTCGATGATGCGCCCCGGCGTCGCGGGCGGCGCCGTGGCGGCGGCGATGAAGGCGGCGCTGCCGGACGCGGTCTTCGGGGTCACGCTCAATCCCGGCCACCTGATCGGCGACGACGAATGGATCTCGTCGCCGGTCTTCGCCGGATCCGACCTGCCGCTGCGGCCGGGCATGGCCATGCAGTGCGACGTCATCCCCTCGCACCCCGACTACGGTTCGACCCGGATGGAGGACGGCTATGTCATCCTCGACGCGCCGGGCCGCGCGGCGCTGGCGGCGCGCCACCCCGACACCTGGCGCCGCTGCCGGGCGCGGCAGGACTTCATGCGCGCCACGGTCGGGCTGGACGTGCCCGACGACCTTCTGCCCCTGGCCGATACCTGCGGCGTCGTCGCACCCTTCCTGCTTTCGCCGCGCGACCTGATCGTGCTGCGCTAGGCCCCGCCGCCCGGGTCGAGCGGCAGGCGGAAGACGGCGCGCCCCGCCCCGTCATGGCCGAGGAAGTCCATCGCCGGCGTGCCGGGCTCGGGCGCCTGCCGCGCGGCCCCCGCGCCGCTGAGGAACAGGGCGCTGGCGCCGGGAACCGGCAGGAAGCGCCAGTCGGGGCCGTCGGGCAGGCCCTCCTCCGCCAGCAGGCCGATGCGTGCCTCGAGGATGTCGCGGACAAAGATCTCGGGCAGGGCGACGGTCCGCCCGAGGCGCGCCGCGCGGGCGCGGTGGGACGAGGTGGCGAGGATGAACTGGTGGTCCGCCCCGACCGGCCGGCCGCAGAAGCGCAGGTCCCTGATCCGCCCTGCCGCCGGGTCGCAGAGCCGCCCGTCCGGTCCGAAGCGCGGCGGTGCGGTCAGGTCGATGGCCCAGGACAGGCGGTCCATGACCACGAATTCGTAGCCGGGCATCCGGGGATCGAGCAGGGGCACGTCCCGGCTGCCCGGCCGGATGGTGGCGAAGATGGCGGCCGAGCGCTCGAGGATGCCGGCAAGGTCGGCACCGCTGACAAGGCAGGCCCGGAGCGCGTTGGCATGGGGATAGAGGCCGATCAGGTGGCGCACCTCGACCGGGCCGGCCGGGATCAGGCAATAGGCCTCGGTTCCGGTTGCACCCCCGGTGCGGAAGGGCACGGCCGAGCCGATGACGGGGATGCCCTCCCAGGCGCTGCCGCGGAGCAGGGCCTCGGTCTCCTGCCGCTTGGCGGCGGCGACGAAGGCCAGCGCGCGCGACGGCCCGGCGAGGGCGAAGAAGGTGTGGATGTCGTGCCGCGTCCAGCCGGCGCGCCGGGTGGCGAAGCGGCGCGCCAGGCGATGCGCCGGCCCGGCGATCCGCGCCAGCGCAGCGGCGTCTTCTGCGAGGAGCTCGGCCCGGACGTGCCCGTCCGCCCCGTCTGCCGCCCCGTCTGCCGCCCCGTCTGCCGCCCCGTCTGCCGCCGGCGCGCCGGGCCGCGCGATCGGCCGCAGGGCCGAGCGGAAGCGGTCGATGCGCCAGCCCCCGGGGCCGCGCGACAGCCACAGGTCGATCACCGCGAGATTGGCCCCGAAGGGCCCCGGCATCGCGGCGGGCTTGCCGTGGATCGCCCCGCGGGTGGGCTCCACCCCGCCGCCCGGCGGATGGTCGGCCGAGGGGAAGGTCCGGTGGCTGTGGCCGCAGAGCAGGACGTCGATGCCCCCGATGGCGGCCAGCGGGACGGCCGCGTTCTCCGGATCGGCGGCGGCGGGATCGGCGATCCCGGTATGGGCGAGCGCGATCACGATGTCGGCCCCGGCCGCGCGCAGCAGGGCCGCGGTCGCCGTCGCGGACCGGACGATGGGCGCGATCTCGACATCGGCGCTGTAGAGCGACCCCTCGCCGGGCGCGCCGGGCGGCAGGAACCCGGCGATGCCGATCGTCACCGGCAGGCGGGCGCCCTCGGGCGTGGCCAGCCGGCGGCGCAGGATCGCGTGGGGCAGGATGCGGACGAACTCGCCGGCCCCGGCCCCGACGAGGTTCGAGGCGACGACGGGAAAGCGGGCGGCGGCGTAGATGCGGGCCAGCGCCGCGACGCCGTAGTCGAAATCGTGGTTGCCGATCGTCGCCGCGTCATAGCCCATGCGGTTCATCGCGGCGATCATCGGATGGATGCGGCCGGGCGGCGCGCGCACCGCCGCATCGCCGAGCGCCGTGCCCTGGATGCAGTCCCCGGCATCCACAAGCAGCGTGTCGGGCACCTCGGCGCGGGCGGCCGCGACCAGATGCGCGACGCGGGTCAGGCCCACCCCGGGATCGGGCCGGTCGGCCACATAGTCCCAGGCCGCGAGATGGGCATGCAGGTCGGCGGTCCCCAGCAGGCGCAGGCGGGCCGTCCCCGCGCGCGCCGTCCCTGTCCCGCGCGCGGCCGCGCGCTGCCCGAGGGCCCTGCGTTCGTGCAATCTGTCCCCACCCGAACGGGGCTGCACACCGCCCCACCACCATGCCGGAAGCGTGCGCGCCCCCCGGCAACCGCAGCGAGAATACCGCGGGAACGGGGCAATTCCACCTTGGTTTGCGGCCGGTCTCCGCAGTTCTGGTCATGGTTGCAGCGCTGCGACATGCGGCGGACCGGGGGCCAGCGGCCGGCTGGGGGCGCGGTCGCGGCCTGCGGCGGGGGCTGGCGGCGGAAACCGGGCCGGGGCATGGTGCGGCCCGGATGCGGCGCGGCGCGGGGGGCAGCATGGCGGAAAGGTTCGCGTTCGACGGCCCCTGGCTGGACCGCGCGGCATGGCGGCGCGGGCCCGACGGCCCCCGGCCGCAGCCGGCGGGCACCGGTGCGGGCGCCCGCGTCCTGGCCTTCCGCGACGGGATGCCGCGGCTCGACGGGGCGGGCCTCGGCTGGCTGGAGCCCGGCGATCCGCGGCTCGCCGGGGCCGGGCCCGTCGTCTTCCTCGGGGTCGGGGAGGGCGGGGCGGACCTCTTCGCCGCAACGCTGGCCGCCCGGCCCGAGACGGCGGTGCCGGACGGCGACGGCGGGGACCACGGCGACCTGCGGGCCCTGCTTTCCAGCCTGCCCGCCGCCGATGCCGCCCTTGCGGCCACCGGCAAGGCGCTGCTCGGCTGGCACGCGACGCACGGCTTCTGTGCCGCCTGCGGCGCCCCGACCCTGGTGACGCAGGCCGGCTGGCAGCGCACCTGCCCGGCCTGCGGGGCCTGCCACTTCCCGCGCACCGACCCCGTCGTCATCATGCTGGTGACGCATGGCAACAGCGTGCTTCTGGGCCGCTCGCCGGGCTGGCCCGAGGGGATGTATTCGCTGCTTGCCGGGTTCATGGAGCCGGGCGAGACGATCGAGGCGGCGGTCCGGCGCGAGGTGCTGGAAGAGGCGGGGATCGAGACGCATGCCGTCCGCTACCGCGCCTCGCAGCCCCTGGCCCTTCCCCGCCTCGCTGATGATCGGCTGCACCGCCGAGGCGTCGGGAACCGCGATCCGGCGCGATCCGGCAGAGCTCGAGGATGCGCTCTGGCTGGGCCGCGAGGAGCTGGCCCTCGCCTTCGCCGGAAGCCATCCGCGGATCCGGGCGCCGCGGCGGGCGGCGATCGCGGGCTTCCTCCTCTGGTCCTGGCTGGCCGACGCGCCGGCCTGATACCCCCGGCCCGGCCGCTAGTGCCGCCGGGGATCGGCCGGATAGACGCCGAGCAGCGTCATCGACGAGGTGAAGTAGCGCAGCTCCTCCAGCGCGCGCTGCACCGCCGCGTCGTCGGGATGCCCCTCGATGTCGGCATAGAACTGGGTGGCCGAGAAGCTGCCGTCCAGCATGTAGCTTTCCAGCTTCGTCATGTTGATTCCGTTCGTCGCGAAGCCGCCCAGCGCCTTGTAGAGCGCCGCGGGGATGTTGCGCACGCGGAAGACGAAGGTGGTCATCATCCGCCCGTCGCCGCGGCGCCGGAGGTCGGGCTCGCGCGCCATGACGAGGAAGCGGGTCGTGTTGTTCTGCCGGTCCTCGATGTTGCGGGCCAGGATGTCGAGGCCGTGGATCTCGGCCGCGATCTCCGAGGCCAGCGCCGCCTCGGCCGGATCGCCGAGGCGCGCCACCTCGCGCGCGGCGGCGGCGTTGTCCGACCAGTTCATCGTCTGGAGCCCGTGTTCGCGGATGAAGCCCCGGCACTGGCCGAGCAGGATCGACATGCTGCGCACGCGGCGCACGTCCGACAGGCGCGCCCCGCGCACGGCAAGCAGGTTGATGTGCACCCGCACGAAGGCCTCGTCCACGATGTGAAGGCCGCTCTCGGGCAAGAGGTGGTGCACGTCCGCCACCCGGCCGTAGGTGGAGTTCTCGACGGCGATCATCCCCAGGTCGGCATCGCCCCTGCGCACCGCCTCGAGCGCGTCCTCGAAGGTCGGGCAGGGCAAGGGCTCCATCTCGGGGCGTGCCTCGCGGCAGGCCTGATGGCCATAGGCGCCCAGTTCACCCTGAAAGGCGATCCTGCCGGTCACGACGTGGCATCCTCCGCAGCCCCGCGGAGGGGCGATCCGCGGCGCTAACTATACCTTGAAAGCCGCACGGGGAAGCGGGTAGATACCGCGCCAACGACAAGGCTGGAACCGGGGCGCGACATGTTCGACACGATGACCTTGACCAAGGCCGGGGGCGCGCTGTGCGGATCGCTTCTGGTCTTCCTGCTGATCGGCTGGGCGGGGTCGAGCCTGTATTCGACCTCGGTCACGCCCCATGCCGGGGCCGAGGGCAAGGAGGCGCATGCCGCCCAGGCCTACACGATCGAGACCGGCGGCGCCGGCGAGGCGGCCCCCGCCGAGGGTGCGGCCGACGTCAACGTCGCCGATCTCGTGGCCTCGGCCGACGTGGCGGCGGGCGAGAAGATCTTCGGCAAGTGCAAGTCCTGCCACAAGATCGACGGGACGAACGGCACCGGCCCGCATCTCAACGACGTGGTCGGCCGGGCCATCGGGACCGTCGCCGATTTCGCCGGCTATTCCGAGGGCATGAAGTCCCATGGCGGGACCTGGGACGAGGCGACGCTCTTCGCCTTCCTGAAGGCGCCGAAGGAATTCGTTCCGGGCACCAAGATGACCTTCGCCGGCCTGCCGAAGCCCGAGGACCGGGCCAACGTCATCGCCTACCTCAAGTCGCTGGAGAAGTAGCCTCTGCCGGCCGGCCTGCGGGGCGCCTGCGCACGCCCTGCGCCCTGTCACGCATTCGCGCCTTGATGCGCCGCCACCTGCCCGTTTAGCTAGGCGCACCCGGCGGCGGGGAGCCGGGGAGCGGCACCCGAGGAGGAGGCGCGGATGGCGGCCATGAAGCGGCTTGGTTTGGCGGCGGCGGCGATCGTCGCCCTTTCGGCGGGCCCTGTGCCGGCAGACGAGGCGAAGGTCATCGTCAGCCACGCGATCACCACCTTCGGCGACCCGCCGAAATACCCGGCCGACTTCCAGCACCTCGACTACGTCAATCCCGACGCGCCCAAGGGCGGCGAGATGGCGCAGTCCTGGTTCGGCACCTTCGACACGATGAACCCCTATTCCGACAAGGGCGCCCCCGGCCGGCTGTCGACGATCGGGTTCGAGGACATGATGACGGGCACCGCCGACGAGATCGGCACCCTCTACTGCCTGATCTGCACGACGCTGGAATACCCCGAGGACAAGTCCTGGGTGATCTTCAACATCAATCCGGCGGCGCGCTTCTCCGACGGGTCGGAGCTGACGGCCGAGGACGTCAGGTTCACCGCCGACCTCTTCGCGCGCGAGGGGCTCTTGTCCTTCCGCACGATCCTGAACCAGTATGTCGAGAAGGTGGAGGTGCTGGACAAGTACCGGGTGAAGTACACGCTGAACCCCGGCTCGCCGATGCGCGACCGCATCCAGATCGTTGCCGGCATGCCCGTGATGTCGAAGGCCTGGTTCGAGCGGACGGGCGCGAAGCTCGACGAAAGCCGGCTCGACCCCGGCATCGGTTCGGGTCCCTATGTCGTGGACAAGGTCGAGGTCAACCAGCGCATCGTCTACCGGCGCAACCCCGACTACTGGGGCCGCGACCTGCCGATCAACCGCGGCACGGCCAACTTCGACACGATCAGGATCGAGTATTTCGGCGATCCGACGGCCGCCTTCGAGGGGTTCAAGGCCGGGGCCTTCACCTTCCGCAACGAGAACTCGTCGAAGAACTGGGCGACGGGCTACGACTTTCCGGCGCTGACGAAGGGCTGGGTCGTCAAGGCGCAGATCCCGCACGGGCTGATCGCCAACGGGCAGTCCTTCGTCTTCAACCTGCGCCGCGAGAAGTTCCGCGACCCCCGCGTACGCGAGGCGATCGGCCTGATGTTCAACTTCGAATGGTCGAACAAGACCCTCTTCTACGGGCTTTACACGCGCATCAACTCGTTCTTCGAGAACAGCGACCTTGCCGCGACGGGCCTGCCCACGCCGGAGGAGCTGGCGCTGCTCGAGCCGCTGAAGGACAAGCTGCCCCCCGGCGTGCTGGATGCCGAGCCGGTGATGGCGCCGGTCTCGGGCGAATCCCAGCTCGACCGCCGGAACCTCAGGCGGGCGGCCGCGCTTCTGGACGAGGCGGGCTGGCCGGCCGGCACCGACGGCATCCGCCGCAACGCCCGGGGCGAGCCGCTGACGGTCGAGTTCCTGACCGACGATCCCAACTTCGACCGGGTCATCAACCCCTATATCGAGAACCTCAAGGCCCTGGGCGTGGACGCAAGGCTCGCCCGCGTGGACACGGCCGAATACGAGTTCCGCGTGCGCTACAACGACGAGGATCCCTCGAAGGCCTTCGACTTCGACATCATCACCACGCAGCTTCCCACCGGCAACGAACCCGGTTCGGGCATGAAGCAGTATTTCGGCTCCGAGGGCGTGAAGGATGTCTTCAACGTCATGGGCCTCTCTGATCCGGCGGTGGATTCGCTGCTCGACACGCTGGTCAGGGCCGACAGCAGGGCCGAGATGACGACCGCCGCCCATGCCGTGGACCGGGTGCTGCGGGCGCTGCGCTTCTGGGTGCCGCAATGGCACAAGGCGGCCCATACCGTCGCCTACTACGACATGTTCGAGCATCCCGATCCGCTGCCGCCCTACGCGCTGGGCGAGCTGAACTTCTGGTGGTACAACGCCGCGAAGGCCGAGGCGCTGAAAGCCGCCGGCGCGTTCAAGTAGGGGCGGGCGGACGGCCGGATGGGCGCCTACATCCTGCGGCGGCTGCTTCTGGTGATTCCGACCCTGTTCGGGATCATGGTGATCAATTTCGCCCTGATCCAGATGGTCCCCGGCGGCCCGGTCGAGCAGGCGCTGGCCCGCGCCGAGGGCGATCTCGACGCGATGCGCGCCGCCACCGGCGGGACGGGCGCCGATGCCGGGGCCGACCAGGCGCCGGCCACGGCCGACTACGCGGGCGCCCGCGGCCTGCCGCCGGAATACATCGCCCAGCTCGAACAGCAGTTCGGCTTCGTGCGGATCGAATGCGAACCGGGTTATACCGGCAAGCCCACGATCGCCGCGCCGGAATGCCGCAAGGTGCCGATCCCGGCCTGGAAGCGGTTCCTGACGATGATGGGCAACTACCTGACCTTCAATTTCGGCGAAAGCTACTTCCGCTCGATCTCGGTCTTCGACCTGGTGGTCGAGAAGCTGCCGGTGTCGATCTCGCTGGGCCTGTGGACCACGCTTCTGGCCTATCTCGTCTCGATTCCGCTGGGCATCCGCAAGGCGGTGCGCGACGGGTCGCGGTTCGACACCTGGACCTCGGGCGCGATCATCGTCGGCTACGCGATCCCGAACTTCCTGTTCGCGGTCCTGCTGATCGTGCTGTTCGCCGGCGGCAGCTACTGGAAGGTCTTTCCCCTGCGCGGCCTGACCTCGGACAACTGGGAGGAGCTGTCGGCGCTGGGCAAGGTTGCCGACTACCTCTGGCACATCACGCTGCCGGTCCTTGCCATGGTGGTCAGCGGCTTCGCCACGCTGACGCTGCTGACCAAGAACAGCTTCCTCGAGGAGATCGGCAAGCAGTATGTCATGACGGCGCGCGCCAAGGGCCTGAGCGAGCGCCGCGTCCTCTATGGCCATGTCTTCCGCAACGCGATGCTGATCGTCATCGCCTCGTTCCCGGGCCTGTTCATCGCCGTGCTGTTCACCGGGGCGCTTCTCATCGAGACGATCTTCTCGCTGGACGGGCTCGGGCGCATGGGCTTCGAGGCGGTGGTGCAGCGCGACTATCCGGTCGTCTTCGCCACGCTCTTCGTCTTCACGCTGATCGGCCTCCTGCTCGGGATCCTGTCGGACCTGATGTATGTCTTCACCGACCCGCGCATCGACTTCGAGCGGAGGTCGGGCTGATGGCGCTGTCGCCCTTGAACCAGCGCCGCTGGCGCAACTTCCGGGCGAACCGGCGCGCCTACTGGTCGCTGTGGATCTTCGCCGTCCTGTTCGGCCTGTCGCTCCTGGCCGAGGTCATCGCCAACGACCGGCCGATCCTCGTCAGCTACCGCGGCCAGCTCTTCGTGCCGGTCTACCGCTTCTATCCCGAGAAGGCCTTCGGCGGCGACCTCCAGACCGAGGCGATCTATCGCGATCCGGCGGTGCAGTGCCTGATCCGCACCGGCGGCATTCCCGACTGCTGGGACGACCCCGCGGGCGTCGAGGCAGAGGCGGCCTCGGGCAGCTTCAACGGCGAGCCCGTCCACGCAGGCTGGATGATCTGGCCGCCGATCCCCTACAGTTTCCAGACCGTGAACAACGTCGGCGCCGCGCCCTCGCCCCCCGACCGCGACCACTGGCTGGGCACCGACGATACCGCGCGCGACGTCACGGCCCGGCTGATCTACGGCTTCCGCATCTCGATCCTGTTCACCCTGATCGTCACCACCTTCACCGCGCTGATCGGCATCGCGGCGGGGGCGGTGCAGGGCTATTTCGGCGGCGCGGTGGACCTGGTGTTCCAGCGGCTCCTGGAGATCTGGGGCAACATGCCGGGGCTCTACATCATCATCATCTTCGCCGCGATCCTGGGGCGCAGCTTCACGCTGCTTGTCGTGGTCTCGGTCGTCCTCGGCTGGCCGGCGCTGGTCGGCGTGGTGCGCGCCGAGTTCCTGCGCGCGCGGAACTTCGAATATGTCCGCGCCGCCCGCGCGCTGGGCGTGCGCGACGGCACGATCATGTTCCGCCATGTCCTGCCCAACGCGATGGTGGCGACGCTGACCATGCTGCCCTTCATGGTGACCGGCGGCATCTCGGGCCTGGCCGCGCTGGACTACCTGGGCTACGGGCTGCCCTCGTCCTATCCCTCGCTGGGCGAGCTGGCCAACCAGGGCAAGACGAATCTCCAGGCGCCGTGGCTCGGGCTGACCGCCTTCTTCACCTTCGCCTTCATGCTGGCGCTTCTTGTCTTCATCTTCGAGGGCGTGCGCGACGCCTTCGATCCGCGGAAGACCTTCGCGTGACCGCGATCCTCGAGATCCGCGACCTGCACGTGACCTTCCGCCAGGACGGCCGCGACATTCCCGCCGTCCGCGGCGTGTCGCTGGACGTGCCCAGGGGGCAGACCGTGGCGCTGGTCGGCGAGAGCGGCTCGGGCAAGTCGGTCACCGCGCTGGCCACCGTCTCGCTCCTGGGGCGCAACGCGACGGTCACGGGATCGGTGCGCTACAACGGGCAGGAGCTCGTGGGCGCGTCCGAGGCGGCGCTGCGCAGGGTGCGCGGCAATGCCATCAGCTTCGTCTTCCAGGAGCCGATGACATCGCTGAACCCGCTGCACACGATCGAGAAGCAGCTCGGCGAAAGCCTGATGATCCATCAGGGCGTCACCGGACAGGCGGCCCGCGAACGCATCCTGGGCCTTCTCGGGCGGGTCGGCATCCAGAACCCCGAAGGGCGGCTCCGTGACTATCCCCACCAGCTCTCGGGCGGGCAGCGCCAGCGGGTGATGATCGCCATGGCGCTGGCCAACCGGCCCGACCTGCTGGTCGCCGACGAACCGACGACCGCGCTCGACGTGACGATCCAGGCGCAGATCCTGGACCTGCTGGCCGATCTCAAGCGGGACGAGGACCTGAGCCTTCTCTTCATCAGCCACGACCTGAACATCGTCCGGCGGATCGCCGACAGGGTCTGCGTCATGCAGGACGGCGCGATCGTCGAGCAGGGCCCGGCGGCCGAGGTCTTCGCGCGCCCGCAGCATCCCTACACGCTGAAGCTTCTGGCCGCCCAGCCCGCCGGGGCGCCCGATCCGGTCGGGCCGGACGCAGCCGAGATCATCAGGACCGAGCACCTGAAGGTCTGGTTCCCGATCCGCCGCGGGCTGCTGCGGCGCACGGTCGGCCATATCCGCGCGGTCAACGATGCCTCGGTCGCGGTGCGCGCGGGCGAGACGCTGGGCATCGTCGGCGAGAGCGGCTCGGGCAAGACGACACTGGCCCTGGCCCTGACGCGGCTGATCGACGGCGAGGGGCCGGTGCTGTTCTGCGGGCGCGACATCTCGGCCCTGGGGACGCGCGCGCTGCGCGACCTGAGGCGCGACATGCAGATCGTCTTCCAGGATCCCTACGGCTCGCTCAGCCCGCGCATGACGGCAGGCGAGATCATCGCCGAGGGCCTGTCCGTCCACCGGATCGAGGGCGGGCGGCCGCGCCGCGCGCTGGTGGCCGCGATCATGGAGGAGGTCGGGCTCGACCCGGAGACAATGGGGCGCTACCCGCACGAGTTCTCGGGCGGCCAGCGCCAGCGCATCGCCGTCGCCCGGGCGATGATCCTGCGGCCGAAGCTGGTTGTCCTGGACGAGCCGACATCGGCCCTGGACATGACGGTGCAGGTGCAGATCGTCGATCTGCTGCGACGGCTGCAGCGCGATCACGGGCTTGCCTACCTGTTCATCAGCCACGACCTGCGCGTCGTGCGGGCGCTGGCGCACCGCATCGTCGTGATGAAGGACGGCGACATCGTCGAATCGGGCACCTGCGACTCCGTCTTCGCCGCGCCGCAGACGGCCTATACCCGCCAGCTCATGGAAGCGGCCTTCGGGCCGGAGGCCGCCGGCAGGGGGGGGCGCGCGGCGGAATGAGGATCCTGCTCATCCACCAGAACTTTCCCGCGCAGTTCGTGCATCTTGCGCCGGCGCTGATCGCTGCGGGGCACGATGTCAGGGTCCTGACGGCCGAGACGAACCAGCGCAGCTTCGACTTTCCGGTCTACCGCTACCGCACCCCGCAGCGGTCGAAGGCCGAGGGGCCCGGCGCGAGCTATGCCGATGCGGCGATGCGCGGGGCCGTCGCGGCGCGGGCGGCCGCGGCGCTGCGGCGCGAGAAGGGCTTCGTGCCCGATGTCGTCTTCGGGCACGGCGGCTGGGGCGAGACGCTCTTTGTCCGCGACGTCTTCCCCGAGGCGCGGCACCTGACCTATGCCGAGTTCTTCTACCGCACCTCGGGCGCGGATACCGACTTCGATCCCGAATTCTCGCTGCCCGCCACGGATGACACCCGGATCAAGGTGGTCGCCCGTTCGGCGCACCTGCTGCAGGCGGCGGTGGTGGCCGATGCCGCCGTCTCGCCCACGCACTGGCAGGCCTCGACCTTCCCGCCCGAGATCCGGCCGAAGATCAGCGTCATCCATGACGGGATCGACACCGCCCGTGCGGCGCCGGACCCGTCGGCGCGCCTGGCGCTGCCGGGCACCGACATCGTGCTGGCGCCGGGCGACGAGGTCCTGAGCTTCGTCAACCGCCAGCTCGAACCCTATCGCGGCTACCACATCTTCATGCGGGCGCTGCCGGCGGTGCTGGCGGCCCGGCCCGCCGCCCGCGTGGTGATCGTCGGCGGCGACGGGCAGAGCTACGGCCCGCGCCTGCCCGAGGGGCAGACCTGGAAGGCGAAGTTCCTGAAGGAGGTCGAGGGCAGCATCGATCCCGCCCGCGTGCATTTCCTGGGCCAGGTGCCCTATGCGACCTACCTGTCGCTCATCAAGGTGTCGCGGGTCCATGCCTACCTGACCTATCCCTTCGTCCTCGGCTGGTCGATGCTCGAGGCGATGGCGGCGGGGGCCCTGGTCATCGGGTCGGACACGCCGCCGGTCAGGGAGGTGATCCGCGACGGCGAGAACGGGCGCCTCGTCGGGTTCTTCGACGTGGCGGGCTGGTCGGCGGCGCTGATCGCGGCGCTGGCCGATCCGCGGGCCGACGACGCGCTGCGCCGGGCGGGCCGGGCGACGGTGGTGGAAGGCTACGACCTGCGCACCCGCGCGCTGCCCCGGATGATGCGCTTCGTCACCGGCGGGGCGGCCTGAGGGCGGCCGGAAGTTAACAGAGTCCCAACGCCACAGATCAACACGTTGATTTCATTGGTATTCAAGGGGTGTCCCATCGTGGGACACCCCCTCAGACGGCGGAACTGTGCCCTGTCGCGGCCAGGTCATAGGCGTCGAATCCGCGGGCGATGACCCGCGTCAGCGGCCGCGCGAAGGACGGAATCGACAGGCCCTCGGGGCCAAGCGCGACCATCCCCGGAAAGCGGCCCGCGACATCGCGCAGGATCGCCTCCACCCGCTCGGGCGTGGCGTCGTAGCCCCGCTCGAGTTCCGCCCTGTCGATGCGGAAGTCGCACATCAGCGCCTCGATCATCCGCGCCCGCAGCCGGTCCTCGCCGCGGAAGGCGTGGCCGCGCTCGACCGCGAGCCGGCCGTCGCGGACCGCCCGGACATAGTCCGAGGTGCGGGCGGCGTTCTGCGCATAGCCCTGCGGGAAGCGCGAGATCGCCGAGGCCCCGATGCCCAGCAGGATCGGCGCGACATCGTCCGTGTAGCCCTGGAAGTTCCGCCGCAGGTGGCCGCTGCGCGCCGCCGCCGCAAGCCCGTCCGCGGGCCGGGCGAAATGGTCGATCCCGATCGCCTCGTAGCCGTCCCAGAGGAACAGGCTGGCGGCCGTCTCGAACAGGGCGAGCCGCTCTTCCGGCGTCGGGATCGCGTCGGTCGGGATCATCACCTGCCGGCGGGCCATCCAGGGCACATGGGCATAGCCGTAGAGCGCGACGCGGTCGGGCGACAGCGAAAGCAGCCGCTGCACGCTGTCGGCGATGCGGGTCTTCGTCTGGTGCGGCAGGCCGTAGAGGATGTCGGCATTCAGCGAACGCACCCCGCGGGCGCGGATCGCATCCACCGCCGTCTTCGTCGCGTCATAGGTCTGGTCCCGTCCGATCACCTGCTGGATCGCGGGATCGAAGTCCTGCACCCCGACCGAGGCGCGGTTCATGCCGGCAGCGGCCAGCGCGTCGAGGCGCGGCCCGTCGATCTCGTTGGGGTCGATCTCGACCGAGAATTCGGCGTCCGGGGCCAGCGGCAGGACCCCGGCGATGGCAGAGGCGAGGCGCCGGATTGCGTCGGGCGGCATCATCGTCGGCGTCCCCCCGCCCCAGTGCAGCCGCGACAGGGTGACGCCGTCGGGCAGGAGCCCGCGGATGATGGCAAGCTCGCCGATCAGGTCATCCACATAGGCGACGACGGGGTCGTCCGAATTCGTGCCCTGGGTGCGGCAGGCGCAGAACCAGCACAGCCTCCGGCAGAAGGGCACATGGACGTAGAGCGATATCGTGCTGCCCTCGGGGATCGCGCGGATCCATCCGGCGAGCGTGCCGGGCCCCACCTCGGCCGAGAACTGCGGCGCCGTCGGATAGCTCGTGTAACGCGGGACGCGCGCGTCGAACAATCCGTAGCGGGCGAGTTGCGCCATCCTGTCCATGCGCCTAAGCTATTTGCGAAGGGAGCCGTCGCCTTGACGCAGATCAAGGCCGGCAGCGCGACAGGATGACCCAGCACCAGCCGTTCCGCTTGACCCAGGACTGCGGCGACTGCCCGATCCGGCACCGGGCCGTCTGCGCGCGCTGCGAGCCCGACGAACTGGCGCGGCTGGAGGAGATCAAGTACTACCGCACTTTCGAGGCCGGGCAGACCCTGATCTGGGCCGGCGACCGGATGGATTTCGTCGCCTCGGTCGTGACCGGCGTGGCCACGCTGACCCAGACGATGGAGGACGGGCGGACCCAGATGGTCGGGCTGCTGCTGCCGTCGGATTTCGTCGGCCGGCCGGGACGCGAGCGGGCGCCCTACAACGTCATCGCGGCGACCGACGTCCTGATGTGCTGCTTCCGCCGCAAGCCCTTCGAGGAGCTGATGCGCCTGACCCCGCACATCTCGCAGCGCCTGCTGGAGATGACGCTGGACGAGCTGGATGCGGCGCGGGAATGGATGCTGCTGCTCGGCCGCAAGACGGCGCGGGAGAAGATCGCGAGCCTGATCGCCATCGTGGCGCGGCGCGACCAGGCGCTGCGGCTGCGCGCGCCTTCTGGCCGCACCGTGATCGACCTGCCGCTGACGCGCGAGGCGATGGCGGACTATCTGGGGCTGACGCTGGAGACCGTGAGCCGCCAGATCTCGGCCCTGAAGCGGGACGGGGTGATCGAGCTTCAGGGGATGCGCAGCATCGTCATTCCCGATTTCCGCGCGCTCCAGGACGAGGCGGGGGACGACGCCGACGGCGGCTTCCTGGCGTGACGCGGGACCGGTTGACCGGTCTCACGGGTCTGGTAGTTTGCCGCCAAGCTGAAGTCGGCAGGCAGTCAGCCTAATCGGTGTGTGCCATGTGCAGGACGCATCATGGAGGTCGCCGTGGAATCAGAGACAGTATCGAGGACCGGAAAGCGGGCGCGGGTCGTGCGTCAGTCCCTGCCGGCCAGCGCCTTCCGGCAGGAGCCCCCCGGCTTCGACCGCGCCGGGTTCGGATTCCTGACGGAGGGTGACGTCGCCTTCCTGAAGGAACGCGTCGAGGAGATCCTTGCCGATTACGGCGTGGCGATCCTGCATCCCGAGGCGCAGAAGCGCTTCCTCGCCGCCGGGGCAAGGCCGGGCATCGATGCCAACCGCATCCGCATGCCGCGCGAACTGATCCGCGAGGCGATGGCGGCGACGCCGAAGGCGGTGCGGCTGGGCGGGCGCGAGGCGCGGTTCGACATCGACCTGCCGCGCGGCGACCGCGGCTTCGTCATGCGGACGGGGACCGGCGCGCACGGCTATGTCGATCCGCGCGACGGCAGCTACCGCAACATGGACCTCGATGCGGTGACCGAGATCGCCGCCGTCGCGAACACGCTGGACGAGGTGGGATTCATCGCCCATCCCTTCGTGCACGGCGTGCCGGAGAAGACGGCCGACATCCACAGTTTCGGGCGCCTGGTCGGGCGGACGAACAAGCATGTCTGGATGCAGCCCTACCAGTGGGAGAACGTCGAGTACCTGATGAAGATCGCGGCGATCGCGGCGGGCGGCGAGGACCGGCTGCGGGCCAACCCGATCACGAGCTGCATCACCTGTTCCTTCACGCCGCTCGAATTCAAGTACATGGACACCCACTGCATCATCGAGGCAGGCCGCCACGGCGTGCCGCTGCATGCCTGTTCGCTGCCCTCGTCGGGCGGCACGGCGCCGCTGTCGGTGCCCGCGATGGCGATCATGGCGGCCGCCGAGATCGTCGGGATGACGGTGATGGCCCATATCCTGGCGCCCGGGACGCCGGTCATCGCGACGCCGCTGATGTTCACCCTGGACATGCGCACGGGTTCGGCCCTGCAGTCCTGCGTCGAGAGCCTTCAGGCCGCAAGCTTCTCGATCCAGCTGATGAAGCGGGGCTGGGGGATGCTGACCCATACCTATGGCGCGGGGTCGGATACGCCGGATGTCGATCACCAGTCGATGGCCGAGCGGGCGCTTCTTGCAGAGGTCGTGGCGCTTTCGGGGGCGGATATCCTGGGCGGGGTCGGCCAGCTTGAATGCGCCACCGTGTTCAGCCCGGTGCAGGCGGTGCTGGACAACGAGATCGGTGCGATCATGCGCCGGTTCATCCGCAAGCCGCAGATCGACCGGGACGCGCTCAACTGGGACGAGATGATGCGGATCCGCGCGGGCGGTCATTTCCTGGACAGCCCGCACACGATCGCGAGCTGCCGCGACCAGGTCGTGCCGCGGGTCTTCCGGCGCCAGGGGCGGGACGACTACGAGAAGTCGGGCCGCCGGGCGGCCTTCGACGAGGCGCGCGAGGCTGCACTTGCGGCCATCGCCGCAGCGCCGCCGGAGGGGACGCTGAGCGAGGAGCAGAACCGCGAGATTGCGGCCCTCGCGGCCCATGCCGACATCCATATCGTGGCGGCCTATGCCGGCGCCGTCTCGGTGATCTGAGGGCGCTTTCGCGCGACCGCGAGGGAGCGGGGCCGCTCCTCCGCCCTTGCGGGCGTCCTCGCTTTGGGGGCCGGACCGCGGCGCCGGGGTCGATCCGTGCGGATCGGGGAGACGCGGTGCGGGATCCTGACGCGACCGCGAGGGAGCGGGGCCGCGACCGCGAGGGAGCGGGGGGCGGCCGCGCCTTTTCCCGCGCGCGCGGGCGCCGCCCCGCCGGGCTTCAGTGCGCGAGGAATACAGGAAGTTCGGACTGTTCCAGCATGGCACGCGTCGCCCCGCCGAGGATCGCCTCGCGCAGGCGCGAATGGCCGTAGGCCCCCATGACGATCAGGCCGGCCCCGGTCTCGCGCGCCTGGCGCAGGATCAGGTCGGACACCCGCGGCAGGGTCTTGGCGAGGACCGCGATCTCTGTCCTTACCCCATGCCTTGCCAGCATCTCGGACAGGGCCCCCCCGGGATCGGACCGTTCCGGCCCGTAGGGGTCGGGGTCGACCACGGCGATCTCGACCTGGCTTGCCGACTTCATCAGCGGCAGGGCCGCGCGGGCGGCGCGCATCGCCTCTGCGCTTTCGTTCCAGGCCAGCACGATGCGGGCGGGAAACGGCTCGGGCAGGCCGCCGTCGGGCAGGACTAGAACCGGGGCGCCGCCGCCGAAAAGCGCGGCCTCGAGCGCGGCGACGGCATTCTCGTCACCCGCGGGGCCATAGGGGCGCGGCATCACCACGAGATCGGCGAAGCGCGCACGCAGCGCGACCAGCGTCGCCAGAAGCCCCGGCTGGACGACCGCCTGCTCGGCGCTCCAGCGGATGTCCTCGACGCCGAGGCGCGCCCGCACCTTCCTGTCGAGCGCTTCGGCCGCCTTCGCGGCCTCGTCGAGCAGATCCTGGCGGACCGCCAGCGTGGCCCCGGCGAAGTAGTAGTCCGTCACGATCTGCTCGATGCCGATGCAGAGGACGTGAAGATGCGCATCCCAGCGCCGGGCAAGCGTCACGGCCGAGGCCAGCGGCGCGCCGGCGGCCTCCTCGCGCGTCACGACTGTCAGCAACGACTTGTAGGACATGACCGATTCCCCTTTCCTGCGCCTTCCGGCGCGCAGGCTATCATGGGTTGGCCCTTGCCGCGCCACATTGACGCCGGTCAAGGCGACGGGAGTCGCGTCTTGACGCAGATCAAGGCGCACCGATCACGCAGACGCGAGAAGCGGGGCAAGGAATGGTCCGGCGCGGGCGCGATGGCGCGTGCCCCGCGGGTCCGTCCCGCGAAAGAACGAGGGGAACCCGGCATGTGGGATTACGTGAAGCTGATCGCCCTGGGCGCCGTGACCATCGGTGCCGCGATCGCCGCCAATTATGCGCACGACCTTGCCTACATGGTCAACGCGCTGACGGTGATGCTGGCCGCCGCCGTCACCTTCATCTGGGTGCTGCGCCACGCCGAGGAGCCCAGGGTCGACCGGTCGCACGAATACATGGACGGCGTCATCCGCGCCGGTGCCATCGCGACGGCGCTGTGGGGCGTCGTCGGGTTCCTGGCCGGCACCTTCATCGCCTTCCAGCTGGCCTTTCCGGCGCTGAACTTCGAATGGGCGCAGGGCTACATGAACTTCGGCAAGCTCAGGCCGCTGCATACCTCGGCGGTGATCTTCGCCTTCGGCGGCAATGCCCTGATCATGTCGACCTTCTACATCGTGCAGCGCACCACGGCGTCGCGGCTGTGGGGCGGCAACCTGGCCTGGTTCGTGTTCTGGGGATTCCAGCTTGTCATCGTGCTGGCGGCCACGGGCTATCTGCTCGGCGCCACGCAGAGCAAGGAATATGCCGAACCCGAATGGTATGTCGACTGGTGGCTGACCATCGTCTGGGTCGCGTTCCTTGCGGTCTTCATGGGCACCCTCTTCAACCGGAAGGAGCCCCACATCTACGTCGCCAACTGGTTCCTGATGGCCTTCATCATCACCGTGGCGATGCTGCACATCGTCAACAACCTGTCGGTTCCCGTCTCGCTCCTGGGGTCGAAGTCGGTTCAGGTCTTCTCGGGCGTGCAGGATGCGATGGTGCAGTGGTGGTACGGCCACAACGCCGTGGGCTTCTTCCTGACCGCGGGCTTCCTGGGCATGATGTACTACTTCGTGCCGAAACAGGCCGACCGGCCGGTCTTCAGCTACAAGCTCAGCATCATCCACTTCTGGGCGCTGATCTTCCTCTACATCTGGGCGGGGCCGCACCACCTGCACTACACCGCGCTGCCCGACTGGGCGCAGACGCTGGGCATGATCTTCTCGATCATGCTGTGGATGCCGTCCTGGGGCGGCATGATCAACGGCCTGATGACGCTGTCGGGTGCCTGGGACAAGCTGCGCACCGATCCGATCCTGCGGATGATGGTCGTCTCGATCGGCTTCTACGGGATGTCGACCTTCGAGGGACCGATGATGTCCATCAAGGCGGTCAACAGCCTGAGTCACTACACCGACTGGACGATCGGCCATGTGCATTCCGGTGCGCTGGGCTGGAACGGCATGATCACCTTCGGCGTGCTCTACTTCCTGGTGCCGCGGCTGTGGGGCCGGCAGGGGCTCTACTCGATGAAGCTGGTGAGCTGGCACTTCTGGCTCGCGACGATCGGGATCGTCCTCTACGCGTCCTCGATGTGGGTCACCGGCATCATGGAAGGCCTGATGTGGCGCGAGGTCGATGCGCAGGGCTTCCTCGTGAACGCCTTCGTGGACACGGTCGAGGCCAAGTTCCCGATGTACGTCGTGCGGGCGCTCGGCGGGGTCCTCTACCTGAGCGGCGCCCTCATCATGGTCTACAACCTCTGGGCCACCATCGCCCGGCAGCCTGCGACCTCGCCGGCGGCCGTGCCGGTCCCGGCTGAATAAGGGAGGCCGGAGAGATGGCCGTTCTTGAAAAGCACAAGATCCTCGAGACCCACGCCACGCTCCTGCTCGTGGTGTCGCTCCTGGTGGTCAGCATCGGCGGCATCGTCCAGATCGCCCCGCTGTTCTACATCGAGAACACGATCGAGAAGGTGGAAGGTGTCAGGCCCTACACGCCGCTCGAGCTGACCGGGCGCGACATCTACATCCGCGAGGGCTGCTACGTCTGCCACAGCCAGATGATCCGCCCGATGCGCGACGAGAACGAGCGCTACGGGCATTACTCGCTGGCCGCGGAATCGATGTACGACCACCCGTTCCAGTGGGGGTCGAAGCGCACCGGTCCGGACCTCGCGCGGGTCGGCGGGAAGTATTCGGACGAATGGCACGTCCAGCACCTGGTGAACCCGCAGGAGGTCGTTCCGGCCAGCATCATGCCGAAATACGGCTTCCTGCTGGACCGCCCCGTCACGCCTGAGTTCATCGAGGAGCGGATGCGGACGGATGCCCTTGTCGGGGTGCCCTATACCGAGGAGATGATCGCGAACGCGAAGGCGGACTTCGCCGCGCAGGCCGATCCCGAAGCCGACGCAAGCGGCCTGACGGACCGCTATACCCGCAAGGAGGAGAACGGCGTCGTCACCCAGCCCTTCCCGCGGACGATCGACATCCGCAACTTCGACGGGCGGCCCGGGATATCGGAGATGGATGCCCTGATCGCCTACCTCCAGGTGCTGGGAACGATGGTCGACTTCTCGACCTACGAACCCGATCCGAAACGGTGAGGCCGGCGCCATGGAACATTATTCGCTGCTGCGCGAATTCGCCGACAGCTGGGCCCTTCTGGCGATGATGCTTCTCTTCCTGGGCGTGATCGTCTGGGCCTTCCGGCCGGGGTCGTCGCGCATTCATCAGGACACGGCGTCGATCCCCTTCCGCAACGAGGACCGCCCGGCGCCGGACGCGGGAACCGCCCGCGCCACCGCAAAGGATGTCAGATCATGAGCAAGAAACCCGTCGCCACCCGTGCCGAGCCCGAGACGACAGGGCATGTCTGGGACGGCCTGCGCGAATACAACAACCCGTTGCCGCGCTGGTGGTTGTGGACCTTCTACATCACGATCGTCTGGGCGCTGATCTACACGATCCTCTATCCCGCCTGGCCCCTGGTGAACCGGGCCACGCAAGGCCTGATCGGCAGCGACCAGCGCGCCGCCGTCAGGGCCGAGATCGCCCGCTTCGAGGAGATGAACGCCCCCGTCGAGGCGAAGCTCGTGGCGGCCGATCCCAACGCGATCGCGGCCGATCCCGAGCTTGCCAACTTCGTCAGGAACGCCGGCGCGGCGATCTTCCAGACCAACTGCGCGCAGTGCCACGGATCGGGCGCCGCCGGGGCGGTGGGCTATCCCAACCTGCTGGACAACGACTGGCTCTGGGGCGGCACGATGGAGGACATCCTCTTCACCGTGACGCACGGCATCCGCAACACGACGGACCCCGATGCGCGATTCTCGCAGATGCCGGCCTTCGGCAAGGACGAGCTTCTGACGCCGGAGCAGATTGACCAGGTCGTCCAGTACGTCCTGAAGATCTCGGGCCAGCAGAACGATGCGGCCCAGGCGGCGGCCGGCGCGCAGGTCTTTGCCGAAAACTGCGCCGCCTGCCACGGCGAGGACGGCAAGGGAATGCGCGAGGTGGGCGCGCCCAACCTGACGGATGCGATCTGGCTTTACGGCGGTGACGCCGCATCGCTGACCGCGACGGTGACGAATGCCCGTTACGGCGTGATGCCGAACTGGAACACAAGGCTGAGCGAGGCCGACATCCGCGCCGTCGCCGGCTATGTCCACCAGCTGGGCGGCGGCGAGGCCCCCGCCAACCCGTGAGATGCCCGCCCCGGCGCCCCCTCGGCGCCCGGGGCGGACACAGGCACCGGCGCCCCTACCTGTTCGCGCGTTTCCTGGGGGGTGCCGGTGCCGCCCTTTCCTTTCCGGGGGCGAGCATCGTCCCGCCGTTGACCTAGGTCAATGCCGCGACGGCCGGCCCCTGCTAGCCAGTGCACACGCGAACAGAGCCAGATCGACTTCATGTCCTCGACCGAGACCCCCCCGGCCCTCTATGCCGCGCGCGAGCCCGTCTTCCCGCGCCGCGTCTACGGGCCGTTCCGCAACCTGAAATGGGTGATCATGGCGATCACCCTGGGCATCTACTACATAACGCCCTGGATCAGGTGGGACCGCGGTCCGAACCTTCCCGATCAGGCGGTGCTCGTCGATCTGGCGAACCGGCGCTTCTTCTTCTTCATGATCGAGATCTGGCCGCACGAGTTCTACTTCGTCGCCGGCCTGCTGATCATGGCCGGCCTGGGGCTTTTCCTGTTCACCTCGGCGCTGGGCCGTGTCTGGTGCGGCTATGCCTGCCCGCAGACCGTATGGACGGACCTGTTCATCCTGGTCGAGCGCTGGATCGAGGGCGACCGCAATGCGCGGGTGCGGCTGTGGCACCAGAAGTGGGACCTGCGCAAGGCGCGGCTGCGGCTGTTCAAGTGGGCGGTCTGGCTTCTGATCGCGGTGGCGACCGGCGGGGCCTGGGTCTTCTACTTCACCGACGCCCCGACGCTTGCGCGCGACCTGGTGACCGGCAATGCCCATCCCGTCGCCTACACCACGATCGCCATCCTTACCGCGACGACCTTCGCCTTCGGCGGCTTCTTCCGCGAGCAGATCTGCATCTATGCCTGCCCATGGCCGCGCATCCAGGCGGCGATGATGGACGAGGACACGCTGACCGTCGCCTACCGCGAATGGCGGGGCGAGCCGCGCGGCAAGCTGGGCACGCCCGGCGCGGGCGACTGCATCGACTGCATGGCCTGCGTCAACGTCTGCCCGATGGGCATCGACATCAGGAACGGCCAGCAGCTGGCCTGCATCACCTGCGCGCTGTGCATCGACGCCTGCGACGACGTGATGAAGAAGATCGGCAAGCCGCGCGGCCTGATCGACTATCTGGCGCTGACGGACGAACCGCGCGAGCGCTCGGGCCTGCCGCCGAAGAGCGTGTGGTCGCATGTCTTCCGCCCGCGCACGATCCTCTACACGGTCCTGTGGACGGCCGTCGGCGTCGGCCTGGTCGTGGCGCTCTTCATGCGCTCGCCCTTCAGCGTGACCGTGGCGCCGGAACGCAGCCCGCTCTACGTGACGCTGGCCGACGGGTCGATCCGCAACATCTACGAGGTGCGCGTGCGCAACCAGCACGGCGACGACCGGCCCTTCCGCGTCTCGGTCGGCTCGACCCAGCCGATGACCCTGCAGATCGAGGGGATCGAGGGCGAGGTCGTCACCATTCCGGCCGACACCACGCAGAACCTGCGCGTCTACCTGACGGCGCCCGACGGCAGCCAGGCCGCGCTGACGCCGCGCACCGAGGTGCGGCTCTGGGTCGAGGATACCAAGAGCCGCGACCGCGTGTCGCAGGAAACCGTCTTCAACGGAAAGGGAGGCTGACATGACGGGCGAGATCACCGGCCGCAAGGTGTTCGTGTTCACGGCCGCGGCCTTCGCCGTGATCATCGGGGTCAACGTCGTCCTGGCCGTTCAGGCCGTGCGGACCTTCCCCGGGCTCGAGGTGGCCAATTCCTATGTCGCCTCGCAGACCTTCGATGCCGACCGCAGGGCGCAGGAGGCGCTTGGCTGGCATCTGGCGACGCACTACGACGGCGCCGTGCTGCGGCTCGACCTGACCGGACCGGATGGCCGCCCGGTCGATGTGGCGAAGCTCGAGGCCGTTGCCGGAAGGCCCACCGAGGCGAGCGACGATGTCGCCCTGGCCTTCCACCGCGAGCAGGGCGCCTATGTCGCGCCGGTCGTCCTGGGACCCGGGCGCTGGGTCCTGTTCGTCCGGGCCGAGGCGCAGGACGGAACGGCCTATCGCAAGAGGCTTGACCTTCATGCCGGCGGCTAGGGGCCCGCGGGGCCGCCGCGCGACCTGCGGCAGGGGGGCGGCGCGCTGATGTCGGCCGTGCTGTCCGCCCCCGCCTCGGCCTGCCCCGCCTGCGTCGCCGCCCCGGCGGCCGAGGCCCTGGCGGCGCGCGGGCAGGAGGCCGGCCTTGTCCTTTCGCTGCCGACGGCCCATTGCGCCGCCTGCATCGTCGATGTCGAGCGGACGCTGGCCGAGGTGCCGGGCGTGCACTCGGCGCGCGTCAACCTGACGCTGCGGCGGGTCAGCGTGGCGGCCGATCCCTCGGTCAGGCCCGCGGAACTGATCGAGAGGCTGGCGGGCATCGGCTATCCGGCGCACGAGCTGGATCCCGGCCTGCTGTCGACCACCGAGACCGACCGCATCAGCCGCGAGCTGCTGATGCGACTCGGCGTGGCCGGCTTTGCCATGATGAACATCATGCTCCTGTCGGTGGCGGTCTGGTCCGGGGCGGAGGATGCCACCCGCGACCTCTTTCACTGGATCAGCGCCATGATCGCGCTGCCGACGCTCGCCTTCGCCGGGCAACCGTTCTTCACCTCGGCCTGGTCCTCGATCCGGGCCGGGCGGCTGGGCATGGACGTGCCGATCTCGCTGGGGCTGATCCTCGCCTCCTCGATCTCGCTCTACGAGACGATGATGCACGGCCACCATGCCTATTTCGATGCGGCCGTGTCGCTGTGCTTCTTCCTGCTGGCGGGGCGCTACCTGGACTATCGCAGCCGGGCTGCGGCGCGCTCGGCCGCCGAGGAACTGGCGGCGCTGGAAGTGCCGCGCGCGATCCGTGTGACGCCCGGCGGCGAGGAGACCGTGCCCGTCGCGGCGCTGGCTGCCGGCGACCTGATCCTCGTCCGGCCCGGTGGCCGCATGCCGGCAGACGGCGTGATCGTCGAGGGCATGTCCGAGATCGACCGGTCGCTCCTGACCGGCGAGACGGTGCCCGTGGCCGGCGCGCCGGGGACGGCGGTCTCGGCCGGCGAGGTGAACCTGACCGGTCCGCTGACGGTGCGCGTCACCGCCGCCGGGCGCGACAGTTCGCTGCACAGGATGGCCGATCTGGTCGCCGCGGCAGAGAGCGCGCGCACGCGCTATACCTCGCTCGCCGACCGCGTGGCGCGGCTCTACTCGCCGGTGGTGCACCTGCTGGCGCTGGCCAGTTTCGCGGGCTGGATGTGGGCGAGCGGCGGCGACCTGCGCCTGGCCGTCAACATCGCGGCGGCGGTCCTGATCATCACCTGCCCCTGCGCCCTGGCGCTGGCCGTGCCGGCGGTGGTCACTTCGGCCTCGGGGCGGCTGTTCCGCATGGGCCTGCTGGTCAAGGACGGAACGGCGCTGGAGCGGCTGGCCGAGGTGGACACCGTGGTCTTCGACAAGACCGGAACGCTGACCGCCGGGATGCCCGAGCCCGTCGGCCTTGACGACATGCCGAGGGCCGATCTGGGGCTGGTCCTGGCTCTGGCCTCGGCCTCGGCCCATCCCCTGGCCGCCGCACTGGCCAGGGCCCTGCGCGACCGTGGCCTGCGCCCCGCCGCGGTCGAGGCGATCCGCGAGGTCCCCGGCCACGGGATAGAGGCGCGGGCCGGCGGGCGGACCCTGCGTCTTGGCCGCGCCGAATGGGTTGGCGCCGCACCGGCCGACCGGCTGGCCACGCATTTCGCCGTCGAGGGGCGCCCGGCCCTGACCTTCCTGTTCGCCGACCGCCTGCGTCCCGGCGCCGCGGAACTGGTTGCGGCGCTGCGGCGGGACGGGCGCCGCGTCATCCTGATGTCGGGCGATGGCGCGGCAGCGGTGGCCGCACTGGCCGGTGCGCTGGGCATCGCCGAGTGGAAGGCCGGCATGCTGCCGGGCGACAAGGCGCGCGAGGTGCAGGCGCTGACCGGGGCGGGGCACCGCGTCCTCATGGTCGGCGACGGCCTGAACGACACGGCGGCGCTGCGGGCGGCGCATGTCTCGATCTCGCCCGGGTCGGCCCTGGACGCGGCGCGCGTCGCCTCGGACATCGTGCTTCTGGGGACGGATCTGGGGCCCGTCGCCGATGCGCTGCGGATCGCCGGGCAGGCGCGCACCCGGATCAAGGAGAACTTCGCCCTGTCGCTGGGCTACAACCTGCTGGCGGTGCCGATCGCGATCCTCGGGCTGGCGACGCCCCTGATCGCCGCGCTTGCCATGTCGTCATCGTCGATCATCGTCTCGCTCAATGCCCTTCGCCTGAGGTAGGACCGGATGGACTCGCTCGTCATCCTCATACCCGTATCGCTGATCCTGGGCCTGACCGGGCTGGGCTTCTTCGTCTGGACGCTGCGCAACCGCCAGTACGACGACCCCAAGGGCGATGCCGAGCGCATCCTGTCGACCGAATGGGACGAGCGGCCGAAACGGTGATCCTCAGCCCGCGGGGCTGATCACCGTGCATTCGGCCGCGCGCGCCGCCAGCCGGGCGCAGGCCAGCTCGGCCATGTCCTGCGTCATCCCCACGAACAGGGCGTCATAGCCGCCATTGCGGCCGACGACCTTGCGCAGCGCCTCGTCGAGCGTCGTCATCTCGATCAGGGCCGTCTGGAGCAGGACGCGCTCGGCCTCGTAGCGCGAGGTGTAGCTGCCGACGCTGATCGCCCACTGGCGACCGCCGGAGGTGGAGACCTTCGTCACAACCTCGAGCGGCTGGGCCACGTCTGCGACCGGCGCCGCGTCGGCAAGGACGATCTCTTCGGGCGAGGGCTGCGGGGGCGCCACGGCCTCGGGGCCGGCGGAAGTTGCCAGAAGGACGGCCGCGTCCGCAGGGCCGGGAGGCGCATCCTCGGCGGTGGCCGGGATGTCCTCGATCCCGGAAAGGGTCGGATCCCCGGCAAGCGGCGCGGCATCTGCCGGCGCCAGGGCNGCGGGCCGGGCGGGCGGCGCGACCTGCGCCAGGGCAAGGCTGGCCGCCGCCGGGACGACCTCGTCGGCCGTCGCCTCGGTGTCGGCGGCGACCTCCCCGACTGCGGCCTCTGCCCCATCGTCCGGCATCTCCTGCAGCGCAAGCAGCACTGCGGCATCGGTATCCGGGACGGGCGCATCGGCGGCCGGGTCGCCGGGGTCGGGCGTCACGGCGAAGGTCACGGTTGCGGGCCCGGCCTGTTCCCCGGCCGCCTCGGCGACGGCCGCGGCGAGGGCGCCCGGATCCTCCGCCGCCGCCGCAGGGGCGGGCGTGGCCGCGGCCTGCGGCGTGGCGACGGCCGCCATGCGCAGCGTCGGATCGTCTAGCGAGGCAACGGCCACCTCGTCGGCCGCCGGCGCGGGCCCGGGCGCGACGATGCGCGGGCGCGGGAAGATCGACTTCGCGACGGCTGCGGTCACGCGGATGGTCTTGCCCGCAGCGACGCCCTTGCCTGTGCCGTCGCCGGTCAGGTCCTCGCCGACGTCGCTGGCGACCGCGACGGCAACCGGATCTGCCGCCGTGGCCGTTTCCGGCACGGCCCCGCCGGCGTCATCCTCGGTCTCGGCCATGTAGACGGGGGCGGCGGGCGGCTGCTCGGTCGTCCGGCCCGGCGCCTTGCGGAAGCCCAGATCGAGCAGTTCGGCCATCTTGGCGTTGCGGCTGGCCGAGGACTTGCCCCCCAGGATCGTCGCGATGATGTGCTTGTTGCCGCGATGGGCCGAGGCCGTCAGGTTGAATCCGGCCGGGACGGTGTAGCCCGTCTTGATGCCGTCGGCCCCCTCGTAGCTGTCGAGGAACCGGCGGTTGGTCGAGCTGACCGTGGCGACGCCGGCATCGGCCGTCCGCCGCGAGAACAGGCCGAAATACTGCGGATAGTCATAGAACAGGTGGCGACCGAGGACGGACATGTCGTGCGCCGTCGAAAGGTGCCCTTCGGCCGTCAGCCCGTTGGCATTGCGGAAGGTGGTCCGCGTCATCCCCAGCGCCTTGGCCGTGCGGTTCATGCGTTTCGCGAAGGCGGCCTCGGAGCCCGAGATCGCCTCGCCGATGGCGGTGGCGGCATCGTTGGCCGACTTGATGGCTGCGGCGCGGATCAGGTAGCGAAGCGCGATCGTCTGCCCGGGCCTGAGGCCGAGCTTCGAGGGGGGCTGCCCGGCCGCATGGGCCGAGATCCTGACCGGCGTGTCGAGCGAGATCTCGCCGCGCTCGATCGCCTCGAAGGCGATGTAGAGCGTCATCATCTTGGTCAGGGATGCCGGATGCAGGCGGGTATTCGCGTTGGTCTCGTAGAGGACCTCGCCGGTCCGGGCGTCCATCACATAGGCCGCATAGGGCGCCGCAAGGCCGATGGCCGGCAGGAGGAGCAGGGCCGCAAGGATGAATGCCGCACGGATCGAATCACGGACACGATGCGCAAGCCGCATGGTCACGATTACTGCCCTTGTCCTGCCTCGCGCCCCTTCTCTGCGAGGGGCTTTCGGGGACGTTAGCACAGGGATTTCCGCCGGAAAACACCCCGATATCAGTGTCCTCGAGCGCGACTTTGATGCAACTGTGCCATATCTTGCGGTCAGGTTCGCCCTAACCGCAAGATGGGTGCTCCCGGCCGGCGATCTCGTCCAGAAGCGGGCCGAGACCGGAGAGATCGGCGATCTCGCGGAAGCGCGGTTCGTCGAGAGGGGGGGATTCGTGCTCGATGGCCCAGGTCAGGCCGTGCGGGACGAAGATCCCCCAGGCGCCCGCGGCGATCGCGGGAATCACGTCCGATTTCAGCGAGTTGCCGACCATCGCTGCGGCCCCGGCCCCGCCGGGATGGCGCGCGAAGATGCTGCGGTAGACCGCCGGCGTCTTGTCGGAAACGATCTCGACCGCATCGAAATAGTCGCCCAGCCCGGACTGGGCGAGCTTGCGCTCCTGGTCGAGCAGGTCGCCCTTGGTGATCAGGACAAGGCGGTGGCTGCCGGCAAGCGCGGCCACGGTCTCGCGGGCATGGGGCAGGAGTTCGACCGGATGGGAAAGCATGTCGTGCCCGGCCTCGATCAGCTCGCGGATGACGCGGGCGGGCACCCGGTCCTCCGACACCTCGATCGCCGTCTCGATCATCGACAGAACGAAACCCTTGACCCCGAATCCGTAGCGGCCGAGGTTGCGCCGCTCGGCCGCGAGCAGCCGTTCGGCGAGGTGATCGCGTCCGGCATGGTCGGCCAGAAGGGCGGCGAACCTGTCCTGGGTCAGGCGGAAGAAGCGCTCGTTGTGCCAGAGCGTGTCGTCTGCGTCGAAGGCGATGGTCGAGGGGCCGGGCATCATCTGTTCCGCGTTCCCCCCGTGCTTACAGCGAATGCAACCCTTTCCTAAAGGCCCTGTCTGACTATATGATTCAACCTGTTCCTCAGCCGCGATTCCGCTGGAGCATTGCGCTTGTCCCTCCGCCCGCTCTACATGGCCGACCGCAAGGAACCCGGGCGCGACAGCGAGACCGCGGTCATCGCCAAGCCGAAGGCGAAGACCGAGCGCCCGCCGCTCTACAAGGTGCTTCTGCTGAACGACGACTACACGCCGATGGAATTCGTCGTGCATGTGCTTGAGCGGTTCTTCGGCCTGAGCCATGCGCATGCCTTCGAGCTGATGCTGACGGTGCACAAGAAGGGGCTGGCGGTCGTCGGCGTGTTCTCGCACGAGGTGGCCGAGACCAAGGTCGCCCAGGTCATGGACTTCGCGCGCCGCCACCAGCACCCGCTGCAGTGCACGATGGAAAGGGAATAGGCGCAGGCGAGCGCCCCCCGCATGGCAGCCACACGCCTTGAACTTGCGCTGGCCGAAGGGCCGCCGCTGCCTGCAACGGGGACGATCCTCGTGATCAATGCGGGCGGCGGGCAGGACCTGTCCGCCCTGCCGCGCGACCGCATCCGGATCGTGCAGGGGTTCCGCCCGGACCATGACGCCCTGGCCGCGCGGGGATTCGCCGTCGCACCCGTGGTGGAGGGGCGGCACGCGGCGGCCGTGGTCTTCGTCCCGCGGGCGCGCGCCGCGGCGCGGGCCGCCGTCGCCGCGGCGGTGGCGGCGGTGGACAGGGGCGCCCCGGTCTGGGTGGATGGCGCGCGGACCGACGGAATCGAGGCGCTCCTGCGCGAGCTCAAGGCGCGGGCAGACCTGTCGCCGCCCGTCGCCAAGGCGCATGGCAAATGCGCGGTATTCGCCTCGCCGGGGCCGGAGGCCCTGGCCGACTGGGCAGCGCAGGACGGCCATCCCGCCCCCGGCTTCATCGCGCCGCCCGGCGCCTTCTCGGCCGACGGGATAGATCCTGCGTCGGCGCTTCTGGCCGCGGCGCTGCCGGCGCGGCCGGGCGCGACGGTTGCCGATCTGGGCGCGGGCTGGGGCTGGCTGGCCGCCGCGATCCTGGCGGAGCGGCCGGACATCGCGGCCCTGCACCTTGTCGAGGCCGATCACGCATCGCTCGCCGCCGCGCGCGCCAACATCGCCGATCCGCGGGCGGTGTTTCACTGGGCGGATGCCCTGGCCTGGCGGCCGCCCGGGGCCCTGGATGCAGTGGTCACCAACCCGCCCTTCCACGCCGGCCGTGCGGCCGATCCCGGCATCGGCATCGCCTTCATCCGGGCGGCCGCGGGAATGCTGGCGCCGCACGGCACGCTCTGGCTGGTGGCGAACCGGCATCTGCCCTACGAATCCGCCCTTGCCGCGGCATTCCGCGACGTCGAGACGCTGCCCGGCGACGGCCGGTTCAAGCTGTTCCGCGCCAGCCATCCCGTGCCGCGGCGCGGGGCGGTGGTGCGCAGCCGCCGCTGAGGCCGCCGCGCCGCTATTCCGGGAACGAGGCCTTGCAGGCCTCGACCGCCGCGGCCGCCTCGCGGTTCAGCACCTTGCGGCGGGCGAGGAGGTTGTCGAGCTTGCGCTGTTCGGCAACCGGGTCGATGGGCACGGGTTTCTGCACCGTGTCCGTCGCCGTCTCGAGGCAGTAGCGCGGACGCGGCGGAACCGGGGTTCCATCGGGCCGGGGCGGCAGTTCGATCCAGTCGCAGACGCGCCATTCGGGGCGCGACACGGCCGTCGGCTGGTAGGCATAGCCGCGGCGCAGGTTGGCCTGGCTTTCGGCGATGAGCGCATCGACGGTGGCCAGTTCGCGGGTGGCGGCGGCGATGCACTGCTCGCGCGGCGTGCCGCAGCCCGCCAGCAGAAGGGCGACAGCGGTCAGGGCCGCGGCCGCGCGCATCTCAGGCCTGACCGGCCGCGCAGGCCCGGCGGTCGGCCTCGGCCTGGGCGGCCAGGGCGCTGCGCCGCGCCTCGAGGTTGTCGAGCTTGCGCTTCTCGGCCGCCGGGTCGATCGGCACCTTCCGCGTCCGCGCCCCGTCGGAGCAGAAGCTGAGGCCAACGTTGTTGTTCTGGCCGCCGACGCAGAAGGCGACATTGGCGGGGGGTGCGGTCTCCAGCCGGTAGCCGCGCGCGATGTCGGCCCGGGTCTCCGCGATCAGGCGGTCGACCGTGGCCAGTTCCCGCGCCGCGGCCGAGTTGCAGGCCGCGGGCGGTTCCTCGCAGGCGGACAGGAGGGAAAGGGCGGCGGCGGCGAAAAGGATCCTGCGCATCGGCGACTCCGTTACGGTCTGCGATACTGGCACGCTTCGGCCAATGCTGGTAGTCCGTTGCCGCGCACGTGCAGGTGAGGGATCCGCCCGATGACCGAAAGCTTCGACAGCCGCAAGGCGCGCGCCGCCGCCTGGTTCCGCGCCCTTCGCGACGACATCGTGGCGGCCTTCGAACGGCTCGAGGACGAACAGGTCGCAGGGCCCTTCGCCGGCCGGCCCGCCGGGCGCTTTGCGGTGAGCGAAACCCGCCGCACCCCGGACGACGGGTCCGACGCGGGCGGCGGGCTGATGAGCGTGATGCGCGGCGGCCGCGTCTTCGAGAAGGTGGGCGTCAACGTCTCGACCGTCTTCGGGCGGCTGAACGACCGCGCGCAGCGGGCCATGGCGGCGCGCGGTGTGCCCGGAATGGACGTGGATCCGCGCTTCTGGGCCAGCGGCATCAGCCTTGTCGCCCATATGCAGAACCCGCACGTGCCGGCCGTGCACATGAACACGCGCATGTTCTGGACGCCGGCCGCCTGGTGGTTCGGCGGCGGATCGGACCTGAACCCCTGCATCGAGTACGAGGAGGACACGGCGGCGTTCCACGCCGTCCTGAAGGCCCATTGCGACCCGCACGGCGCGGACCGCTACGACCGGTTCAGGGCCTGGGCCGACGAGTATTTCTTCGTTCCGCACCGCGGCAGGGCGCGCGGCGTCGGCGGGATCTTCTTCGACGATCTCAATACCGGCGACTGGGAGGCGGACTTCGCCTTCACCCAGGATGTCGGCCGGGCGTTCCTGAAGGCCTACCTGCCCCTCGTGCGCCGCCGCCGCGATACCGCCTGGTCGGAGGCGGACCGCGAGGCGCAGCTCGTCCATCGCGGACTCTATGCCGAATACAACCTCGTCTACGACCGCGGCACGAAGTTCGGCCTGGAGACCGGGCACGACGCGAACGCCGTCCTGATGAGCCTGCCCCCCGTTGCCAAGTGGCCGTGAGATGGGAATCGACGACCTGACCTTCGAGGATGCGCTGAGGGCCGCGATCGACGGCAAGACCAAGCCGCCGGGCGCGCTGGGCCGGATCGAGGCGCTGGCCGCGCAGCTTGCCCGCCTGCAGGGGACGCTGGCGCCGCGCGCCGATACCTGCCGGCTGACGATCTTTGCGGCCGATCACGGCATCGCAGCCGAGGGCGTGTCCGCCTTTCCGCAGGCCGTGACCCGCCAGATGGTGGCGAACTTCCTGGGCGGCGGCGCGGCGGCCAACGTCTTCGCCCGCGCTGTCGGCGCCGAGATCGTGGTCGTCGATGCGGGGGTCGCGGGCGGACCGGTCGCCGGGGCCGGCCTGGTCGACGCGCGCATCGGCGACGGCACGGCCAACGCGGCGGCAGGGCCGGCGATGTCGGCGGAACAGGTCGAGGCCGCCCTGGCGGCCGGACGCGGATTCGGCCGGGCCGGGGCGGCGCAGGTCATGGCCTTCGGCGAGATGGGGATCGCCAACACCTCCTCGGCGGCGCTGGTCGCAGCGAAGGTGCTTGGCCTGCCCGTCGGGCGGATCGTCGGGCGCGGCACCGGCCTTGACGATGACGGGCTGGCGCGCAAGCGGGCGGTCCTCGAGCGGGCGGCGGCGCGCATGCCGGACCGGCTTGCCGCGCCCGTGGCCCTTGCCGAATACGGGGGGTTCGAGATCGCGATGATGGCCGGCGCGATGATCTCGGCCGCCGAGGCGGGGCGCCTTGTCCTGGTGGACGGCTTCATCGCCACGGCGGCCGCCGCCTGCGCCCTGGACATGGCACCGGCGACGTGGGCGGCCATGGTCTTCTGCCACCTGTCCGACGAGGCCGGACATGGCACCGTCCTTTCCGCGCTCGGGGCCGAACCGCTCCTGTCCCTGGGGCTGCGCCTGGGCGAGGGGACGGGTGCCCTGCTGGCCCTGCCGCTCGTGCGCGCCGCTGCCGCGATGCTGCGGGACATGGCCAGTTTCGAAAGCGCGGGGGTCAGCCGGGAATGACCCCGGGCGAGGACCGCGCGATCCTTCTTCTGGCGGTGCAGTTCCTGACGCGCCTGCCCGTCCGCGCGCCCTATTCGCCGGCGCTGATGGCCCGGATTCCGCGCTGGTTCCCGGCCGTGGGCGTGCTGGTCGGCCTGATCACGGGTGCCGTCTTCTGGCTTGCATCCCTGGTCTGGCCGCCCGTCGTGGCGGCATTGGCCTCGACAGCGGCGGGTCTGCTTCTGACCGGGGCGTTCCACGAGGACGGCTTTGCAGACTGCTGCGACGGGCTGGGCGGCGGGACATCGCGCGAGCGTGCGCTCGAGATCATGAAGGACAGCCGGCTTGGCACCTATGGCGCGGCGGGGCTTTTCATGATGCTGGCTGCCAAGGTGGCCACCCTTGCTGCCCTGCCGCATGTCCTGTGGGTCCTTGTGGCCGCCCACGCGCTGAGCCGCGCCTCGGCCGTGACCGTCCTGGCGAGCGCGGTCTATGTGCGCGACCACGGGACGGGCAAGCCCGTCTCGGACGGCATCCGCCGCGACGACCTGCGGGTGGCGCTGGTCACCGCCGCCGTTGCGGCGGTCCCGCTCGTCCTGGCGGCGGGGCCCTTGGCCGTGCTCTCGGGCCTTGCGGGGCTGGCCGCGGGCCATCTGGCGATGCGCCGGGCCTTCGAGCTGCGTCTTGGCGGCTATACGGGCGACTGTCTGGGTGCCGTGCAGCAATGTTCCGAGATCGGCTTCCTTCTCGGACTTCTGGCGTGGCTCTGATCCTTCTGCGGCACACGCGGCCCCTCGGCGCCGACGGCCTGTGCTACGGGCGGACCGACCTGCCGCCCGGGCCAGACCTGGCGAACGCCGCGCGGCGGCTGGATGCAAGGCTGCCTGCCGTGACCGCCATCCTGACCTCGCCCCTTGTGCGCTGCCTGCGTCTGGCCGAGGCGCTGGGCGCCGCGCGCGGGCTGAAGGCCGCGGTCGACGACCGGCTTGCCGAACTGGATTTCGGCAGCTGGGAAGGGGTCCGCTGGGACAGGGTGGCGCGCGCGGAGCTTGACCTCTGGGCGGCCGACCTGACGGGTGCCCGGCCGCATGGCGGCGAGACCGTGGCAGAGATGGCGGCGCGGGTGGCGGCGGCGCTGGCAGAGGCGCCCGAGGGCGCGCTGGTCGTCACCCACATGGGGCCGATCCGCGCGGCGCTGGCGGCCGCGGGCCGGGCCGGCGCCTGGGAGGCACGGCTGGCCTTCGGCGCCTGGATCGAGCTTCCCCGCCCCCCCCGGCCGCCGCAGGGCGGTTTCAGCGGACGTCGAGATGCGGAGGACCCTCGCCCACCGTCCCGATGACGGCCGCCGGGTGGCCGAGCGCGACGAGCCGCTTCACGAGATCTGCCGCGGCCCCGGGCGGAACCGCCGCCAGGAGGCCGCCGCCCGTCTGCGGATCGAAGAGAAGGGCTGCGCGCGGACCTTCCGGGAAGGACGTCGCGGCGGCAGCGGCCCGGTTGGACGGGGCGAGCGTCGAGGCATGGCCCGCCGCCGCCAGCGCCTCGGCGCCCGGCAGGACGGGAACCGCGCCGAGATCGAGCTGCGCCGAAACGCCCGAGGCCTCGATCAGGCCGCCGAGGTGACCGGCCAGACCGAAGCCCGTCACATCCGTCATCGCATGGGCGACGGGGGCAAGGATCGCCGCCGCATCGCCCTGCGGCCTGGCCATGGCGGCCCAGGCCGCCGCCACATCCTCGCCGCGTGCCGCCCCCAGCATCTCGGCGGCGAGGATCACGCCGGTGCCGATCGCCTTGGTCAGGATCAGCGCATCGCCGGGCCGCGCGCCCGACTGCCCGACGGGCCGGTCGCAGAGGCCGGTGACGGCAAAGCCGATGGTCATGACGATCCCGAGGCTCGTATGCCCGCCGACGATGTCGGCGCCGGCGGCGCGGAAGACCCGCGCGGCGCCGTCCATGATCTCTGCGATCGAGCGTTCCTGAAGCGCCTCGGACATGCGCGGCAGGGTGATCTGCGCCAGCGCGGCCTGGGGCGTGGCCCCCATCGCCCAGATGTCGCCCAGCGCGTGGACGGCGGCGATTGTCGCCATGAGCCAGGGATCCTCGCAGACGGCGCGCAGGTGGTCGGTGGTGAAGACCTGCCCGCCCCGCCCGTGGGCCAGCACGGCGGCATCCTCGCCGGCACCGCGCAGCACGTCCGGCCGGACGGGGGCCGGCAGATGGGCGAGGCCCGCGGCCAGGGCGCGCCGGCCCGCCTTGGCCCCGCAGCCCGCGCACATCGGCTTGCCGACCTGGTATTCCTCGACGGCACCGGCGGCGATCACCCGCGGCAGGGCGGGTGCGGGCATCCCCGGCAGGTCGTGGAACATTGCCATGAAGCGCCGGTCGATCCTGTCCTTCCAGGCCCAGATCGCGGGGCCGGCGGCGCGCAGCCCCCACTTGTCGGCGACGGCGCGCCTCTGGCCCAGCGAGACGAGCTTGAGGTAGTCCGCCTGCGGGCGGTAGCTGCGCATCCTGCCCTGCCCGGTCAGCGCCGCCGTCAGGTTGTGCAGCAGGATGGGCGCCTGACGCACCGCGAAGACCCCCGCCTTCGGGCGCGGCGCATGCGCCATGTGGGCGACGTCGCCCGCGGCAAAGACCGCCGGGTCGGTGGGCGATTGCAGCGTCGGGCCGACGGTGACGAAGCCCTCGTGCGTGGCAAGGCCGCAGCGCGCGATCCAGTCCGGCGCCCGGGTGGCGGCGGCGCCGGCAACGAAGGCCGCGGGGATGCGGCGCCCGTCGGCCAGCCGCACGCCGCCGGCCTCGACCGCGGCGGCCGCGCAGTTTTCGACAAGGTCGACTCCCGTCGCGGCGGCCGCCCGAAGGATCGCCCGGCGCGCGGCAGGGCCGGCGAGGGCGAGCGCCTCGCCGGCCTCGATCACCGTGACCGGGTGGCTGGCGCCCAGACGGTGCCGTGCGGCCAGCGCAAGCTCCAGCCCGGCGATGCCGCCACCGACGACGGCGACGGGCCCGCCGCCGGCGGACACGAAGGCCTCCCACCTGCGGGCGAACCCGTCCAGCGGCTTTGCCGGCACGGCATGTTCGGCGAAGCCCGGGACGGCCGGCATGTCCGACGTGATGCCGATGTCGATGGACAGGACGTCGAATCCCACCGGCGGCCGCCCGGCGACGGTCACCGTGCGGGCGGCAAGGTCGATCCCCTCGGCCCGGCCCAGGATCAGCCGCGCCCCCGCATGCCGCGCCAGCCGCACGAGGTCGAGTGCGAGGTCGTCCCAGGCATAGTGACCGGCAACGAAGCCCGGAAGCATTCCCGAATAGGCGGCTGCGGGGTGCGGGCTGACCAGGGTGAGGCGCGCGCCCGGAAGGGGGTTCATGCCCCACATGCGCAGGACGAGCGCATGGGTATGGCCCCCGCCGATCAGGACGAGGTCACGGGTCAGCGGGATCTGCGGCGCCATCATCGGCGCCACTGGTAGCGCGCCGTCCCATGCCGGGGCAATGGTGCGGGCATTTGGTGTGCAGGGCTTGCCCGCGGCCAGGCTGGGGAAGGCACCCGAAGGGGGCGGCTGCGTTGCAGCGGGGGGCGCCACGCGCGGCGCAGGTTTCAGTCCCTGTCGGGCCTTGCAGAGACCGGAACCTGCCCGCCCCTCACCCCCGCGGCCACCATGCCACGCCGGCCGCCGGGATCGTCCTGCCTTCGTGTTCCACCGGTTCGGGGGCGTAGTTGAAGGCAAAGCGCAGGGCGGCGGTATCGCGCAGGCGCAGGCCTTCGGGAAGGTCCGTGGTCGCGATCCCGACGCGGGCGCAGGCCTCGGCGAGAAGGCGGCGGAAGGCGGCGTCGTCGGGCCAGCCGCCGAGGTAGAGCACGCGCCCGGCCCGCAGCAGGACCGGCCAGCCCTCGGCGGTGCGCTCGACCACCTCGGCCCCGCCCTCCAGCCGCTCCAGCCAGTGGCGGATGGCGCCGCCGCGGGGCAGGGGATGCTCGATGTCGGGTGGCAGGCTCTCGGCCAGGGCGACCACGGCATCGAGGCCGGGGATCGCCGGAGGCAGGGGCGCGGTCGGGATGGCGAAGTCGCGCGTCCTGGCATTCGTCCGCGGCCCGAGGATGACCTCGCCCCCGACGCCCGGCAGCGCGGCCTTCAGCCGCTCCGAAAGGGTCGCGATCCCCGGCGCCAGGACAAGCCTGTAGCCCGACAGGTCGCCCGTGTCGGGGGGCAGGATGTCGATCGAGAGCCCCAGCGAGCGCAGCGCCCTGTAGGCTGCGAAGGCAAGGCGGAACCAGTCGAAGTCGCGCCCCTGGGGCTGCGTCTCCCAGGCCCAGGCGCTTTCGTAGTCGAAGACCAGCGCCACCGCGGCGCGGGCCGGGGCGACCTCGCCCATGGCCGCAACCTCGCGCGCCACCTGCGCCGCCTCGGCCAGGGCGGGCGCCGGGGCGCTGTCGGGGCGCAGGAGCCCGGCATGCTGCTGTTCCTGGCCGAAGGGCGCCTGCCGCCAGCGGAAGTAGAGGACGGCCTCGGCCCCGTGGGCGAAGGCCTCCCAGGCCCAGAGGCGCGCCATGCCGGGCAGCGGCGCGGGATTCCACGGCGCCCAGTTCACCGGCCCGGGCTGTTGCTCCATCACCCACCAGCGCCCGCGCCCGACGGCGCGGTAGAGATCGTGGTGGAAGGCCTGGAAATCGGGATCGCCCTGCCGCAGGTAGCGCCGCTTGTGCGCAGCCGGCGCCTCGAGCCGGTCAGACAGGAAGCCCAGCGGATAGCTGTCCCAGGCGGCGATGTCGAGATCGGCGCCAGTGGCGAAATGATCGAACCCCGTCACCCGTCCCATGTAGTTGTGCGCGATCGGGGCATCGGAGAACTGGCGGATGATCTCGGTCTGGAGGCGGTTGAAGGCCACGACCTGGTCGGATGCGAACCGGCGGAAGTCCATCACATGCGCGGGGTTCGGTTCGGTCACGGTCAGGTTGGGCAGCCCGATCTCGTCGAAGCCGGCATATTCCATCGACCAGAAGACGTTGCCCCAGGCACGGTTGAGGGCCTGGGGGCTCTGGTACTTCCGCGCCAGCCAGTCGCGGAAGGCGTGCAGCGCGGCCTCGGAATAGCTGAGCGTGGTGTCGTGGCAGGCATACTCGTTGTCGGTCTGCCAGGCCGCGACATGGGGATTGCGCCCATAGCGCCGGGCGAGGATGGTGACGATCCGCGCGCATTCCTCGCGATAGCCCGGATGGCTGAAATCGTAGTGGCGGCGCGATCCGAAGCCGCGCCTGCGCCCCGACGCGTCGACGGGCAGCATGTCGGGATGCCGTGTCACCATCCAGCGCGGCGGGGTCGCCGTCGGCGTGCCGAGGACGACCTTCAGCCCGGCCGCCCCGAGCGTGTCGATGGCGCGGTCGAGCCAGCCGAGGTCAAGCTCGCCCGGCGCGGGCTCCATGCGCGACCAGGCGAATTCGCCGATGCGGACCCAGGCGAGGCCGGCCTCGGCCATGCGGCGCGCATCCTCGGCCCACCATTCCTCGGGCCAGTGTTCGGGGTAGTAGCAGACGCCGAGCGACGGGGTCATGGCAGGTCTCCGGGGGTTCGTGCCGCATCGCGACGGGCGCGTGCGTCCGTCGCAGGAGCGGGGATCGTGTCGTCGGGGACTGGCATCAGGCCGCAAGCGCCCGGTCGAGCGCCGCGACGATGCGCCTGGCGCGGGCGGCCACCTCGTCGACGGCCAGCCCGGGCGTGTAGAGCGCGGTGCCGATGCCGAATCCGTCGGCGCCCGCAGCGATCCAGGCGCCGAAGCTGTCGGGCCCGGCGCCGCCCACGGCGTAGACGCGTGCCGCCCGCGGCAGGACGGCGCGGATCGCCCCGAGCCCCGCAGGGCCGACCAGCGAGGCGGGAAAGAGCTTGAGCCCGGTCGCGCCGGCATTCAGGGCGGCAAAGCATTCCGTCGGGGTCATTACGCCGGGCCAGCTCTGCATCCCCTTCGCGCGGGTCGCCGCGATGACCGCGGGGTCGCAGTTCGGCGAGACGATCAGCCGGCCGCCGGCATCGGCGACCTCGCCCACGTCCCGGACCGTCAGGACCGTTCCCGCACCGATCCGCGCCTCGCCCCCGAAGACCCTTGCGAGCGCCTCGATGGAATGCAGGGGGTGCGGCGAATTGAGCGGGATCTCGATCATGTCGATTCCGGCCTCGATCAGCGCCCCGGCCACGGGAACGGCCTCGGGCGGGGTGATCCCGCGGAGGATGGCGATGAGGGGGCGGCTCATGCGATGGCCTCTGCGATCCGGGAACGGGCGGCGGCCAGCCCGGCCAGCGTCATCGGCTCGACCTCGGCCGTTGCAACCGTCAGCGCCTGCTGGCCGAGGGCCGCCGCATAGGCGGCCGCGACCCGCTCGGCGCCCACCACGGCCACCTTCTGGCCCAGCCAGAAGGGGCGCGACGCGGCGAGTTCGCTGCCGATAAGCAGGCCGGAAAGGCGCGCGCGCGCCCGGTCGGGTGTCAGGCCGTGAAGCAGGGCTTCGGCGCGCAGGGCGAACAGCGCGGCCGCAAGGCGTTCGGGGCGGGACAGGCCCTCGGACACGGCCTCGGCAAAGGCCGGCCCGTCCCATCCGGCGCCGCCCGTGCTGTGGCGCAGGACGGATTGCCGGGTGAGAAGCGCGAAGATCTCGCCGGTCATGAAGGTCTGGAAGGCGACGACCTCGCCGGCCGAGACGAGCGCCCATTTGGTATGGGTTCCCGGAAGGCAGATCACCCCGTCGAAGCCGGGATTGCGCACGAGGTAGCCGGCGATCTGGGTCTCCTCGCCACGCATGACGTCGGCCGGGGAGTCCTGCCGCAGGCCGGGGATGACATGGACGGAAAGCCGGGGATCGCGGGTCTCGGGGCGGGCCAGGGGGCCCCGGCCGAACGGGGTGCAGGGGACAGCGCGATAGGGCGCCTCGACCCAGCCCTGGCGGCTGCCGACCATGCCGCAGGCGACGACCGTGGTCCGGCCCTCGGCCGGCAGCCAGCCACCGACGAGCCGCAGCAGCGCCGGTTCGAAACCGGCCCTGTCCAGCCGGCCCATGCCGTCCTCGCTCTCGGCCCGCACCAGCACGCGCCCGGCGGCATCCAGTGCCCAGACCCGCAGGTTCGAGGTTCCCCAGTCGGCACCGATCCAGTCGAGGCCCTGAACCGCGGTCATCCGGTCACCACGACGCCGCCGTCGATGACCAGGACCTGCCCCGTCATCATGCGCGACGTGTCGGACGCAAGGAACAGGACGCCGCCCACCACGTCGTCGGGTTCCATCGCCTCCTTCAGGCATTGCCGGTCGAGATGGCGCGAAAGGGCCTCGGGCGTCACCCAGAGGCGCTTCTGGCGTTCGGTCAGGACCCAGCCGGGGGCGACGGCATTCACGCGGATCCGGTCGCCGCCGAACTCGCGGGCGAAGCCGCGGGTCATCGCCGTGATCGCCGCATTGGCCCCGGTATAGATCGCATAGTCCCCGAGGCCCATCATGTAGCTGATCGACGAGAAGTTCACGATGGCGCCGCCGCCCGCCGCCTTCATCATCGGCACGACATGCTGGACGGCGAAGAAGTAGCATTTCAGGTTGATGGCGATGCACCAGTCCCAGTAGTCCTCGGTGACGTCCGCGGTGCGGTGCCGGTCGTCGTTGGCCGCCACATTCACGAGGACCGAGATCGGCCCGTGAGCCTCTGCCGCACGGTCCATCGTGGCGCGGAAGGCCGCCGTGTCCGTGACGTCGCACTGCAGGAAGAGGGGGCGGTTGCCGGTCTCGTGCGCCATGGCGTCGGCAAAGGCCGCACTGTCGGCGATGTCGGCGAAGGCGACCCGCGCGCCCTGGCGCAGGAAGCCCTCGGTCACGGCCGCGCCGATGCCCGACCCGCCGCCGGCGATGAAGACCGACCTGTCCTTCAGGTCGTGAAAGGTGACAGGCGGTTTCATGCGGCCTTCCGTGCGCGAAGCCATTCCGGCATCCAGTCGCCATGTGCGGCGATGAGCTCGTCGACAAGGCTGCGGATCTGCCGCAGGTCGAGTTCCGCGGCGGTATGGGGATCCAGCATGGCGGCATGATAGACATGCTCGCGGCTTTCCTCCATCAGCGCAGCCACCGTCAGTTCCTGGACGTTCACGTTGGTCCGCATCAGGGCGACGAGCTGCGGGGGGATGTCGTCCACGACCGTCGGCTGAAGCCCGTTCGCATCGACGAGGGTCGGCACCTCGACGGCGCACCCGTCCGGAAGCTGCGGGATGAAGCCGCGGTTGGGCACGTTGCCGTAGATCACCGAGGGCGCGCCTGTCACGACCGAATTCATGATCGTCGCGGCATATTCGTGGCTCGGGCGAACCTCGATCCGTTCGGCCTTGCGGAAGTCCTCGGCCTGGCGTTCCCAGCGGGCGATCTGTTCCTCGCAGCGCATCGGATATTCGTCGAGCGGGATGCCGAAGGTCTCGATCAGGTCGGGGCGGTGCGACTTGATGAACCAGGGGACGTATTCGGCGAAATGCTCGGAGGATTCAGTCACGAAACGGCCGAAATGGCTCATCACCTCGTAGCGCACCCTGTTCGGGCAGCGGGGATTCCAGGCGCTGGGCTTGGGGATGGTGCCACGGCGGTAGCCCTCGGCCAGCGCGGGATAGAGGTCGCGGAAGGTGCCGTCGGGGTTCCGCGCCTCGAATGTCAGGTAGAAGGCCATGTGGTTGATGCCGGCGGCGCGGTAGCGCAGGCTCTCGACCGGAATGTCGAGGTCGCGCGCCAGTTCCGCCGCCGTCCCCTGCACCGAATGGCACAGCCCCACCTGCCTGATGTCGGGATACCTTGCACCCAGCGCCCAGGTGTTGATCGCCATCGGGTTGACGTATTGCAGCATCAGCGCACCGGGGCAGACCTGGCGCATGTCCTCGGCCAGCTTCCACAGGTGGGGCACGGTTCGCAGGCCCCGCATGATGCCGCCGATGCCCAGCGTGTCGGCGATCGTCTGCCGCAGTCCGAAGCGCTTCGGCACCTCGAAGTCGGTCACCGTGCAGGGCCGGTAGCCGCCGATCTGGAAGGCGACGATCACGAAATCCGCGCCCGCGATCGCGCGACGCTGGTCGGCATGCGTCTCGACCGTCGCCGGCACGCCCAGCGAGGCGATCATCTTGCGCGCCACGAGTTCGGACTCCGACAGGCGGCGGGCGTCGATGTCCATCAGGCTGATCGTCGCCCCCGCCAGCGCCGGCATCTGCAGCGCGTCGCCGATGAGGTTCTTCATGAAGACGGTCGAGCCCGCCCCGACAAAGGCGATCCTGAGGGTCACTTGACGGCTCCGAGGGTGAGGCCCGCGATGAAGTGCTTCTGCATGAGGAAGAACATGGCGACGGGCGGAAGGGCGGCGAGGATCGAGCCCGCCGAGACGAGGTGCCACTGCGCGATCCACTGGCCGTTCAGGGACGAGAGGCCCGCGGTGATCGGCTGGTGATCGGGGTCCGAGGTCAGCACCGTCGCCCAGAAGAAGTCGTTCCAGATGAAGGTGAAGATCAGCACGCTGAGCGCGGCGATCGCCGGCCGCATCAGCGGCAGGACGATGAACCAGAAGATGCGCCATTCGGCGACGCCCTCGACGCGGGCAGCCTCGATCAGCTCGTAGGGCAGGGCACGGATGAAGTTGCGCATGAAGAGCGTGCAGAACCCGGTCTGGAAGGCGATGTGGAAAAGGATCAGCGCCCAGTAGGTGTTGTAGACGCCCATGCGGAGCGAAAGGTCGCGCACCGGCACCATCAGGATCTGGAACGGAACGAAGTTGCCGGCGACGAACATGAAGAAGATCAGGAGGTTCGCGCGGAACCGGTAGATGCCCAGGGCGAAGCCCGTCATCGTGGACAGCGCGACCGCGCCGATCACGGTCGGGATCGTGACGTAGAAGGAATTGCGCAGGTAGGCCGCGATGGGCGTGTTCTGGAACACCTCGACGTAGTTGTGCCAGGCAAGCCCCGAGGGCATGCCGAAATAGTTGCCCTGCGCAAGGTCCGAGGCCGGGCGGACCGAGGTGATCGCAACGCCGATGAGCGGCAGCAGCCACAGGAACAGCGCGACGGGCAGGGCAACCTGATAGGCGATGCGGACGGGGGCGCCGACCTGCTGGACGGGACGGGGGAACATCTCAGTACCCCTCCTTCTCGTCCCGGATCATCTTCCAGATGAAGCCGCTGATGAACACCATCATGATCAGGAACAGGACCACCGCGATGGCCGCACCATAGCCCATCCGGTAGCCGTATTCGGAAAGCGCCTGTTCGTACATGTAGAAGCTGAGCACGCGGGAGGATCCGTAGGGCCCGCCATCGGTCATGATCGACACGAGGTCGAAGGACCTGAGCGCCCCGATCACCGTGACCACGACGGCGATGAAGGTGGCCGGCCTGAGCTGCGGCAGGATGACGTACCACAGCATGCGCCAGCCCTTCGCACCGTCGAGCCGCGCGGCCTCCACCTGGTCGGGCGAGACGTTGTTCAGACCGGTGAGGTAGAGGATCATGCAATAGGCCGTCTGCGGCCAGAGGCCGGCCGCGATGATCCCGTAGGTGACGAAGCGTTCGTCGGCGAGGATGGCGACGCCGGTGCCGGTGATGCGCTCGATGATGGCATAGAGAAGGCCGAAGCCCGGCGCGTAGAACCACGAGAAGATCAGGCCGACGACGACCTGGCTGATGACGAAGGGAAAGAAGAACAGCGACTTGTAGACGCGGATGCCGCGCACCGTCTGGTTCAGGAAGATGGCGATGAACAGGCCCATCGGAACGGCGAGCAGGTAGAGGACCAGCCAGAGCACGTTGTTGTGCAGCGAGGTCCAGAACGCGTCGTCGTCCATCAGTTCGACATAGTTGCCCATGCCGATCCATCGGGCGGTGGAGCTTCCGTCGGGGGCACGCAGCCCGTCCCAGTCGAAGAAGGAAAGCCAGAAGCTCTGGAAGATCGGGATGATGACGTAGACGACGAACATCACAAGGCCCGGCGCCAGGAACAGCCATGGCGTGAGCCACTGCTGGTTCTGCTTCCACCAGGACCGGCCGGAAGCACCGGACCCCGCGTCTGCCGCGATCGCCATTCCGGAACCCTCCCCCGCATTCCGTGTGCGCCGCCCCCGGAGGGGGGCCTGCGCGAAAATCATCCCTTGAACCGTCCCGGCGGGAAAGGGGCGGCCGGGATGGGCCCGGCCGCCCCCGTGGCGGTCACTCGGCGTAGACCTTCTGGCGCGTCTTCTCGAGACGCTCGAGGATCTTGTCGAGGTTCTCGGGCTTGACCAGGAATTCCTGGATGCCTTCCATGCCGGCCTTGGCCATCTCGGCCGGGGCGTCACGGTCGAAGAACTGCGCCAGCGCGTAGGCCGAGGACAGCATGTTGAATCCCGCCACAAGGAAGGGATCGTCCTGCGGGACGGTCGAGTTCTTGTTGGTGGGCAGCTGGCCGATCGCCGCGTTCAGCTTGGTCTGCGCATCGGCCGAGGCGACATAGGCGAGGAACTTCTTGGCGTCCTCGACGTTCTTCGCCCCGGAGGGGATGTGGATGGTGTCGGTCGGCGCGTCCTCGGCCCGCGGGATGCCCGGTGTGATCGCCGGGAAGGGCTGGAACCCGAGATTGTCGTTCGTCATCCCGCCTTCCTTGAAGACGCCGACGGCGAAGTTGCCCATCACGTAGTTCGCGGCCTTGCCCTGCACCAGAAGCGCCGCCGCATCCTGCCAGTCGAGCGCCGCGTGGTTGGCGGTGACGTAGGGCTGGATCTTGGCCAGTTCGCTGAAGACATCCTTCACCTTCTGGTCGGTCCACGGAACCTTGCCCGCGGTAAGGTCCATGTGCCACTCGTAGCCGTTGGTCCTGAGCGACATGTAGTCGAAGATGCCGGCTCCGGGCCACAGGGCCTTGGTCCCCGTGGTCAGGCAGTCGATCCCGGCCGCCTTGAACTTCTCGCAGTTGGCCACGAAGGTCGCCCAGTCCACGCCCTCGGGCGGCGGAAGGTCGACGCCGGCCGCCTTGTAGGCGTCCTTGTTGTAGTAGATTCCCCACTGGTAGTAGGTGTAGGGAACGCCCCACTTCTTGCCGTCGATCGTCATCGACGCCGCCGCCGAGGCGAGCGAGTCGTTCAGCCCGTTGGCATCCCAGACATCGGTGACGTCCAGGAACTGGCCGGCCTTGACGAAGGGCGCCATGCGGTTGCCCGCATACCAGTTGGCAAGGTCCGGCGGATCTGCCGACAGGAAGTTGCGGATCGCCGTCTTGTAGCCTTCGTGGTCGAAGTTGTTGAGCTGGACGTCGATGTCGGGGTTGGCGGCCTCGAAATCGGCGATCAGCGCTTCCATCGCCGCAAGCGGGATGGGGTCGTAGTCGGCGTTGTACTTGAGGACGCGCTTGTCCTGCGCCTGGACCGCCGAGACCGCAAGTGCGGCAACGGACAGCGCAAGCGCGACGCGCCGGGTTGCATGGAACATCAGGTCCTCCCTTTTAGGTTCCAATATTTGAGACTTGTTTTTATTTATTGAAACCATAATGTCGAGTCGTCTACCCTTGTCAACAGATTCCTCGTAAGGACCGGAACGGCGGCGGGGATCCGCAGGGAGGATCGGAATGGCCAGGGACAGGATGGCCCCGGGGGATGCGGGAACGGCCGTCGTCGCGGCCGGTGAGGGCACGGTTGCGAAGGCGCTGACCGTTCTGGACCAGGTCGCGTCCTTCGGTCGGCCGGTGCGCTTCTCGGAGCTTCTTGCCGGCAGCCCCTTCCCGAAGGCGACGCTGTTCCGCTTCCTGCAGACGCTGACGGGCCTGGGCCTTCTGTCGCATGACCCCGACAGCGGATTCTATTCCCTGGGCGTGCGGCTTGTGCGGCTTGCCCATGCCGCGTGGAACCAGTCCTCGCTGGCACCGATCGCGCGGCCCCATATCGATGCGCTGTCCGCCGAGGTGGGCGAGACCGTCCACCTTGCCCAGCTCGACGGCGCCCATGTCCTTTACGTCGACAAGCGCAACGCCCGCGTCCCGATCGAGATGTTCGCGCAGGCCGGCAAGGTCGGCCCGGCCTACTGCACCGGCGTCGGCAAGGCGATGCTTGCCTTCCTGCCCGCCCCCGAGCGCGAGCGCCTGCTGCCGCTGATGTCGTTCCACCGCTTCACGGCGAACACGATCACCACGCCGGCGGCGCTGGAGGTCGAGCTCGCCGCGGTCCGCGCGGCGGGACATGCCTTCGACCGCGAGGAACACGAACCCGGCATCATCTGCGTCGCCGCGCCGATCCTGAGTTCCGCCGGGCGGGTGATGGGGGCGCTGTCGGTGACGTCATCGACGGCGCGGACCACGCTGGAGGCCCTGGCCGGGCTGGCCCCCGTGGTCGAGGCGGTTGCCGGGCGGATCGCCGGCGAAGCGGAGAGCTGGCGCTTTCCGGACCTGAATGCAACGCAGATGCGAAGGACGGGGTGACACATGGCAGGCGTGAACCTTCGGAATGTCGTGAAGCGCTTCGGCGACGTGCAGGTGATCCACGGCGTCGACCTGACGGTGGAAGATGGCGAGTTCTGCGTCTTCGTCGGCCCCTCGGGCTGCGGCAAGTCGACCCTCCTGCGGATGGTGGCGGGGCTGGAGGAGACGACGGCAGGCACAATCCGCATCGGCACGCGGGACGTCACGCGGTCCGACCCGTCCGAGCGCGGCGTGGCGATGGTGTTCCAGACCTATGCGCTCTATCCCCACATGACGGTGGCCGAGAACATGGGCTTCGGCCTGAAGATGACCGGCCACCCGCGGGACGAGATCGCGGCCAAGGTCGCCAACGCCGCCAGGATCCTGCGGCTCGAGCCCTATCTGGACCGCAAGCCCAAGGCCCTGTCCGGCGGGCAGCGCCAGCGGGTGGCGATCGGGCGGGCGATCGTGCGCGGCCCGGAGGTCTTCCTCTTCGACGAGCCGCTCTCGAACCTCGATGCCGAACTGCGCGTCGAGATGCGGGTCGAGATCGCGCGCCTGCATCGCGAACTCGGCGCGACGATGATCTACGTGACCCATGACCAGGTCGAGGCGATGACCCTTGCCGACAAGATCGTCGTGCTGCGCGCGGGGCGGATCGAGCAGGCTGGGGCGCCGATGGACCTTTATCGCGATCCCGACAACCGCTTCGTCGCCGGCTTCATCGGTTCGCCCTCGATGAACTTCCTGCGCGGCCGGGTCGTGGCGGGAGGGATCGACGCGCCGGGGCTGGCCCGGGGCCCCGTCAAGGTCGCGGCGCGGCTTCCGGCCGAGGGCAGCGAGGTGCTGGCCGGAATCCGCCCGCAGCACCTTGCCATCGACCCTGCCGGTTCGACCCACAGGGTCGAGCTGACCGAGAAGCTGGGGGGTGTCTCCTACCTCTACCTGCTGTCGGATGCCGGCGAGAAGATCGTGGTCGAGGCCGGAGAGGATGCCGCCATGCCGGAGACCGGCCGCGTCGGCCTGCGGTTCGATCCGGCCCGCGTCTACCTCTTCGACACAAAGACCGAGCGTCGCATCCGCTGACCCGCCCCCGGCACCAATCCGGCGGTGTGGCCTTCCGCCCTTCGTGGCCGGGCGCTAGAAGGGCGCCCAGGCGAGGTCCGGGAAGGTGCCGATGAACGTCGAGCAAACGCCGCTGGAAGGCGTGCTGGTGATCACCCCGCGCCGCTTCGGCGATGCGCGCGGCTGGTTCTCCGAGGTCTGGAACCGCGCGGCGCTGGCAGGGGCCGGCATCGCCATCGATTTCGTGCAGGACAACCACTCCTATTCGGCCGCGGCAGGAACGCTGCGCGGCCTGCACTATCAGCGCCCGCCCCGCGCGCAGGACAAGCTCGTGCGCTGCGGGCGCGGGACGATCCTCGACGTGGCGGTGGACGTGCGCCGCGGCTCGCCCACCTTCGGCCGCTGGTTCGCGACGGAGCTTTCGGCCGAGAACGGGCGGCAGCTTCTGGTGCCCAAGGGCTTCCTGCACGGCTTCGTCACGCGGACGGCGGATTGCGAGGTGCTCTACAAATGCTCTGACGTCTATGCGCCGGACTGCGACGGGGCCATCCGCTGGGATGACCCCGACATCGGCATAGACTGGGGGCTCGACGGCACCCCCGTCCTGTCCGAGAAGGATCGCGCGGCCCCGCGCCTGCGGGACTGGACCTCTCCCTTCACCTGGGAGGGACAGGCATGAGGATCCTCGTCACCGGCGGGGCGGGCTTCATCGGCTCGGCGGTCGTGCGCCAGGCGGTGCGGGCCGGGCACGAGGTCATCAACCTCGACAAGCTGACCTATGCGGGCTCGCTGTCGAACGTGGCCGAAGTGGCGGATTCGCCGCGCTACAGCTTCGAGAAGGCGGACATCTGCGACCGCGCCGCGGTGGACGCGATCCTTGCCCGGCACCGGCCCGACGCGGTGATGCACCTGGCCGCCGAAAGCCATGTCGACCGCTCGATCGACGGGCCGGCGGCCTTCATCCGCACCAACATCCTGGGCACCTACACGCTGCTCGAGGCCGCGCGGGCCTACTGGACGGCGGCAGGGCGACCCGAGGGGTTCCGCTTCCATCACGTCTCGACCGACGAGGTGTTCGGCTCGCTCGGGCCCGAGGGCCGGTTCACCGAGACCACGCCCTACGACCCGCGCTCGCCCTATTCCGCGTCCAAGGCTTCCTCGGACCATCTGGTCCGGGCCTGGCACCATACCTACGGCCTGCCGGTCGTGCTGACGAACTGTTCGAACAACTACGGCCCCTATCACTTCCCCGAGAAGCTGATCCCCGTCGTCATCCTGAATGCGCTGAAGGGGGCGCCGATCCCGGTCTACGGAACAGGCTCCAACGTGCGGGACTGGCTCTATGTCGAGGATCACGCCGATGCCCTGCTTGCGGTTGTCCGGCGCGGCCGGATCGGCGAGAGCTACAACATCGGCGGCGAGAACGAGGCGACGAACCTCGATCTCGTGCGGCGGATCTGCGCGATCCTCGACCGCAGGCGTCCGGGCAACCGTCCCCATGCAGAGCAGATCACCTTCGTCGCCGACAGGCCGGGGCACGACCAGCGCTATGCGATCGACCCGGCGAAACTGCGCGACGAACTGGGCTGGCGCCCCTCGGTGACGCTCGACGAGGGGCTCGAGCGGACCGTGGACTGGTTCCTGGCCAACGAGGCCTGGTGGCGGGCGCTGGAGGATCGGCCCGGCGTGGGCCGCAGGCTGGGATCGGGATGACGAAGGGGCCGGGGTTGCCCCCGGCCCCTTCCGCCGAAGCGCCCCGGGTGGATCAGGCGTCCTTCAGCGGAACCGCGACGAACATCCGGTTGCCCTGCCGTTCGACCAGCAGCAGCGCGGCCTTGCGGTCCTGCGCCTTTGCATCGCCCAGCAGGCGCGCCATGTCGTCCGGGCTGGCGACGGCGCTCTGGTTCACCGAGAGGATCACGTCCCCGGCCTCGATTCCCTTGTCCGCGGCCGGTCCGGCCTGATCGACGCCGGTCACGACCACGCCCGTCTCGCCCTCTGCCAGGCCGAGCTGGGCACGGGTCTCGGGATCAAGCGTCGCAACCTCGATGCCCAGATCGCCGACGGCGACATCCCCGTTTCCGGGCGTGGCGGGGGTGTCCGCCAGCGCCGTCCTTTCGGCATCCATCTGCCCGACGGCGAAGGTGAGCTTCTCCTCCTTGCCGTCGCGCCACAGGCCCAGCGTGGCCTTCTCGCCCGGCCGCAGGTCCGCGATCATCCGCGACACGTCGCGCGGGGTCTGGGCCTCGGTCCCGTTCACCGACAGGATGATGTCGCCCTGACGGACGCCGGCGCCGGCGGCCGGCGAACCCGTCTCGACCGCCGCGACGAGCGCACCCCTTGCCTTGTCAAGGCCGACGGCCCCCGCGATGTCTGCATCGAGCCCCTGGATCGAAACGCCGATGTAGCCGTGCTCGATCGAGCCGCCCTTGATGATGGCCGCGACCACCTCCGATGCCTGGTTCGACGGGATCGCGAAGCCGACGCCGACGTTGCCGCCGTTCGGCGAGTAGATCGCGGTGTTGACGCCCACGACCTTGCCGGTCGCGTCAAGCAGCGGCCCGCCCGAGTTGCCGTGGTTGATGGCGGCGTCCACCTGGATGAAGTCGTCATAGGGCCCGTTGTGCAGGTCGCGCCCGCGGGCCGAGACGATGCCGCTGGTCACAGTGGTGCCGATGCCGAATGGGTCGCCGATGGCGATGACCGGGTCGCCGAGGCGCAGCGTGTCCGAATCGCCCCAGGCGACGGTGGGCAGGGGCTTGTCGGCGCCGACCTTCAGCACGGCGATGTCGTGCTTGACGTCACGCCCGACGAGCGAGGCGGCAAGCTCGGTTCCGTCGTCCAGCGTCACCGTGATCTTCGACGCATTGTCGACGACGTGGTTGTTGGTGACGACATAGCCGTCGGCCGAGACGATGAAGCCCGAGCCGAGCGCCATGCCGCCCGGGCCCTGCGGGCCGCCGTCGCGCGGCCCGGGGCCGAAGTCGGGCATTCCCGGCATGCCCTGGAAGGGGCCGCCCTCGCCGAAGAAGCGGCGGAAGAACTCGTCGGGGGGCATGCCGCCTTCGCCCTTGCCGAACTGCGCCGGCCGGGCGGCGATCTCGGTTGTCACCGTGACCACGGCGGGCTTGGCCGCGGCGACGATGTCGGCGTAGGAATGCAGCGCCACCGAAGCCCCGGGCGCGGCGGTTTCTGCATAGGCCGGGATGTCGCGGCCCGGCACGCCGAAGGCAAGGCCGATGGCAAGGGCCGACACGCCCGCAAGCGCCAGCGCGCGGCCGCGGAAGGTGGATCTCTCTGTCGTCATTTCGTCGTCTTCCCCGCGAGAGGCGGATGAGGTGGGCCGGTCCGGGCTCTCGCATCCCCGACCGGACTCGAGATGCGACTGGCCTGTATCAGCGTGAAGGGATTGCCAATTGAGCAGTCCGTGAACTCACGCCGGATTGACAGTCGGTGTTCCCGGCGCGAGCGGTTTCCGGCGTTGCCACAAAGGTTTCCGCTGCGGCAGCTTTGCCGGTTCACCTTGCGCCCCGGGCATGAGAGAAGGGGCCCGGCGTGACGAGGGGGACTGGTGGCGATGGAGGTGCTGGTTTTCGGACGGACCGGGCAGGTGGCCGTCGAGCTGGCACGTCTGCTGCCGGGGGCCCGGTTCCTCGGCCGGGACGAGGCCGATCTCGGCGACCCGGCGGCCTGTGCGGCAGAGGTCACCAGGCTGCGGCCGGGTATCGTCATCAATGCCGCCGCCTACACCGCGGTCGATCAGGCCGAAGACGATGCCGAAACCGCCCGCCGGGTGAATGCCGCCGCGCCGGGCGCGATGGCCGAGGCCGCGGCGACCCTGGGCATCCCGTTCCTGCACCTTTCGACCGACTATGTCTTCGACGGCAGTCCGGGCCGGGCCTGGCGCGAGGACGACCCGGTCGGGCCGCTTGGCGTCTACGGGCGGACAAAGCTCGAGGGCGAGCGGCTGGTCGCCGCGGCGGGTGGTGCGCATGTCATCCTGCGGACCGCCTGGGTCTTCTCGGCGCACGGGCGAAACTTCGTGAAGACCATGCTCCGGCTCGGCCGCGACCGTCCGGTCCTGCGGGTCGTGGCCGACCAGCACGGCGGCCCGACGCCGGCGGCCGACATCGCGGCCGCGCTGGTCACCATCGCGCGGGCCTTCGATGCCGGGCGCGGGCAGTCCGGCATCTTCCACTTCGCCGGCGCGCCGGCGACGACCTGGGCGGAGTTCGCGGCAGCGATCTTCGGCATGGCCGCGCTGCCCGTCCGCCCCGCAGTGGAGCCGATCGCGACGCAGGATTATCCGACCCGGGCGCGACGGCCGGCGAATTCGGTGCTTGACTGCGGACGCATCGCGCGCACCTACGGGATCGCGCAGCCGGACTGGCGGGCGGGCCTGCGCGCGGTGATGCGGGAACTGGAGGCAGGGGCATGACGAAACGGAAGGGGATCATCCTGGCCGGCGGCTCGGGAACGCGGCTCTACCCGATCACCCATTCGGTGTCCAAGCAGATGCTGCCCCTCTACGACAAGCCGATGATCTACTATCCGCTCTCGGCCCTGATGCTGACCCATATCCGCGAGGTGGCCATCATCTCCACGCCGCGCGACCTGCCGCAGTTCCGCGCGCTGCTCGGCGACGGCTCGGCCTGGGGCATGCGCTTCGACTACATCGTCCAGCCTTCGCCCGACGGGCTGGCGCAGGCCTACATCCTGGCCGAGGACTTCCTGGCGGGGGCATCCTCGGCCATGGTCCTCGGCGACAACGTGTTCTTCGGCGAGGGCCTTTCGGGCAAGCTGAAGTCGGCCGATGCGCGCGAGAGCGGCGGGACGGTCTTCGGCTACCGCGTCTCGGATCCCGAGCGTTACGGCGTCGTCGAATTCGACCGCGACGGGCGCGTCCTTTCGATCGTCGAGAAACCGCGGGAACCGAAGTCGTCCTACGCGGTCACGGGAATCTACTTCCTCGACGGCAGCGCCCCGGCGCGCGCGCGGACCATCCGGCCCTCGGCGCGGGGCGAGCTGGAGATCACCGACCTCCTGAACCAGTACAACGCCGAGGGCGCCCTTGCGGTCGAACGGCTGGGGCGCGGCTTCGCCTGGCTGGATACGGGCACTCATGAAAGCCTGCTCGATGCCGCCGACTTCATCCGCACCATCGAGGAACGGCAGAACGTCAAGGTGGGCTGCCCCGAGGAGATCGCCTTCCTGAACGGCTGGATCGACGCCGCCGCGCTGCGCGAACTGGCGCGCCCCTATCTCAAGACGCAATACGGGCGCTACCTCGCGCGGGTCGCCGACGAGGGCGCCGGCTGACGGCCGGGCCCCCGCCCCGTGCTAGCCGGTCTGCCCCAGTCGGCAGCCGGCGATCGCCGCCATGTTCAGGATGTCGGCGACCGTCGATCCGACCGAGCAGATCTGGATCGGCCGCGCGACGCCCGTGAGGATGGGCCCGATGATCTGCGCCCCGGCCATCTCCTGCATCAGCTTGACCGAGATCGATGCCGAATGGCGCGCCGGCACGACCAGCACGTTGGCCGGTCCGCTGAGACGGCAGAACGGGTACTGGGCCATGCGCTCGGGGTTCAGCGCGACGTCCACCGTCATCTCGCCGTCGTATTCGAACCGCGCGCGCCGACGGTCCAGAACACGGGGGGCCTGGTGCATCTTGGTTGCCCGCTCGCTGACCGGGTAGCCGAAGGTCGAGAAGGACAGGAAGGCGACGCGCGGCTCGATCCCCAGCGCGGCGGCGATGTGTGCGCCACGCTCGGCGATGTCGGCAAGGTCCTCCTCGTCGGGCCATTCGTGGACCAGCGTGTCGCCGATGAAGACGATCCTGCCCTTGTGCAGCACGGCCGTGATCCCCACGGCGCCGTCCTGGGCGCGGGCGTCGAAGACATGGTTGATCAGGTCGAGGACATGGGCCGACTTGCGCGTGGCTCCCGTCACCATGCCGTCGCCGTGCCCGTGCGCCAGCATCAGCGCCGCAAAGACGTGCCGGTCGCGCGCGGCCAGACGATGGATGTCCTGCGGGTCGAAGCCCTGGCGCTGCAGCCGGGCATAGAGGTAATCCTTGTAGAGCGTCAGGTGCGGCGTCGTCGCGGCGTTCACGACCTCGATCTCGCGGATCGCATCCGCAAGGCCGGCCGCGTCGAGCTTCTCGGCCACGTCGCCGTCGCGGCCGACGACGACGGCCTGGCCGAGCCCGGTCCGAACATAGGCCACCGCGGCCCGCAGGACCCTTTCGTCGTCGCCCTCGGCGAAGATCATGCGGGCCTGGGCCTTCCGCGCCCGTGCATGGATTCCCTCGATGATCGAGGCGGTCGGGTCCATCCGCGCCTTCAGCAAGGAGCCGTAGCCTGTCAGGTCGGCGATCGGGCGGCGCGCCACCCCGGTGCGCATTCCCGCCTCGGCCACGGCCGGCGGCACGACATGGATGAGGCGCGGATCGAAGGGCGTGGGGATGATGTAGTCGCGGCCGAAGCTGAGCTTCCGGCCATAGGCGACGGCGACCTCGTCCGGGACATCCTCGCGCGCAAGCTGCGCCAGCGCACGGGCACAGGCGATCTTCATCTCGTCGTTGATCGCGCGGGCATGGATGTCGAGGGCCCCGCGGAACAGGTAGGGAAATCCCAGGACGTTGTTGACCTGGTTGGGATAGTCCGACCGGCCCGTGGCCACGATCGCGTCGGGCCGCACGGCCTGCGCCTCTTCGGGCGTGATCTCGGGATCGGGGTTGGCCATGGCGAAGATGACCGGGTCGCGTGCCATGGCGGCGACCATCTCGGGCGTCACCGCACCCTTGGCGGAGACGCCCAGGAACACGTCCGCCCCCCGCATCGCCTCGTCCAGCGTGCGGGCCTCTGTCCTGACGGCATGGGCTGATTTCCACTGGTTCATGCCTTCGCGGCGTCCCTCGTGGATGACGCCCTTGGTGTCGCACATGACGCAGTTGTCGTGACGCGCGCCCATCGCCTTCAGCAGTTCGAGGCAGGCGATCCCCGCCGCGCCGGCGCCGTTCACGACGATCCGCACGTCGCCGATCGCCTTGCCGGTCAGTTCCAGCGCGTTGATCAGGCCGGCCGCACAGATCACCGCCGTGCCGTGCTGGTCGTCGTGGAAGACCGGGATGTCGCAGAGTTCCTTCAGCCGCGACTCGATGACAAAGCATTCCGGTGCCCTGATGTCCTCGAGGTTGATGCCGCCGAAGGTTGGCGACATCAGGTGGACGGCGCGGATGATCTCGTCCGGGTCCTCGGTCGCCAGTTCGATATCGATGGCGTTCACGTCGGCAAAGCGCTTGAACAGGACGGCCTTGCCCTCCATCACCGGCTTCGCGGCCATGGCGCCAAGATTGCCGAGGCCGAGGATCGCCGAGCCGTTCGAGACGACGGCCACGGTGTTGCCCTTCGTGGTATAGTCGTAGACCGCCCCGGGGTCGGCGGCGATGGCTTGAACCGGCACGGCGACGCCGGGCGAATAGGCCAGGGACAGGTCGCGCTGCGTGGCCATGGGCTTTGTCGCCACGACCTCGAACTTGCCGGGTTGCGGGTTGCGGTGGTAGCTCAGCGCCTCTTCGGGCGTCTGGCGGGTTCTGGGGGGCATGGATGCGGCCGTCCTGCGCTGGGTCTGCCCCCGTGATAGCTGCCCGGCCGCTTCCTTCCAATGGTCATGGCCCGGGCCCTTTTCGCCGGAAGGGGGCTTCGCTAGGGTCGCCCGACGTGGACTTGGGGGGCCGCGCGTGTCCGACGCCGTGACGCCGATGATGGCGCAGTATCTGGAGATGAAGGCGCGTCATCCCGGCGCGATCCTGTTCTACCGGATGGGCGACTTCTACGAGATGTTCTTTGCCGATGCCGAGGCGGCGTCGGCGGCGCTGGACATCGCCCTGACCAGGCGCGGGCAGCATCTGGGGGCCGACATCCCGATGTGCGGAGTGCCGGTCCACGCCGCCGAGGGCTATCTCCTGACGCTGATCCGCAAGGGATTCCGCGTCGCCATTGCCGAGCAGACGGAGGACCCTGCCGAGGCCAGGAAGCGCGGGGCGAAGGCGGTCGTCGCGCGCGACGTGGTGCGCCTCGTGACTCCGGGGACGCTGACCGAGGACGCGCTTCTGGAAGCCCGGCGGCACAACTTCCTTGCTGCCTTCGCCGAGGTGCGCGGCGAGGGCGCGCTGGCCTGGGCCGACATCTCGACGGGCGAGTTCCGGGTGATGCCCTGTCCCGCCGTCCGCCTCGGGCCGGAGCTTGCGCGCCTCGTGCCGCGCGAGCTGCTGCTCTGCGAGGGGTCGGGTGACGGGCTGGAGGCGATTGCGACCGAGGCGGGGGCGGCCGTGACGCGCCTGTCGCGGGCCTCCTTCGACAGCCAGGGTGCCGTCCGACGTCTCCAGACGCTTTACGGGGTCGGCGCGCTGGAGGGATTCGGAACCTTCACGCGGGCCGAACTTTCGGCGCTGGGTGCCGTCGTCGACTATCTCGAGATCACCCAGCGCGGCCGGCTGCCGCTTTTGCGGCCGCCCCAGCGCGAGGATTCGGGCGGCACGATGCAGATCGACGCCGCGACGCGGCGGAACCTCGAGCTGACCCAGGCCCTGTCGGGCGGGCGCGAGGGATCGCTGCTGCAGGCGATCGACCGCACCCTCACGGCGGCTGGCGCGCGCCTCCTCGAGCGGCGGATCGCCTCGCCGTCGCGCGATCCGGCCGAGATCGGCGAACGGCTTGCCGCAGTGCGGGCGCTGGTGGCGGACGACACGCTGCGGGCCGCATTGCGCGACCGGCTGCGACGGATCCCCGATCTCGACCGGGCGCTGATGCGCCTGTCGCTTGGGCGGGGCGGCCCGCGCGACCTGGCGTCGATCCGCAACGCGCTGGCGGGGGCCGCGGGCATCGCCCCCCTTCTCGCCGGTGCGCCCGAGCGGCTGGCGCGGGCGGCGGAGCGGCTTGTCGGGCACGAGACGCTGGCCGACCGCCTGACGGCGGCGCTTGTCGACGAGCCGCCGCTCCTTGTCCGCGACGGCGGCTTCATCGCGGCGGGCTACGATGCCGGCCTGGACGAGGCGCGCGAGCTGCGCGACGAGGGGCGCGGCGTGATCGCGCGGATGCAGGCGGATTATGTGGCCCTGACAGGGATCCAGAGCCTGAAGATCCGGCACAACAACGTGCTGGGCTATTTCGTCGAGACCACCGACACCCATGCGGCGCGGATGCAGTCGCCGCCGCTGAATGCGACCTTCATCCACCGGCAGACGACGGCGAACCTCCTGCGCTTCTCCACGCAGGCCCTGTCCGAGATCGAGGCGCGGATCCTCAATGCCGCCAATCTGGCGCTGGAGATCGAGCGGCGGCTCTTCGGCACGCTCGCCGAGCTTGTGCTCGGGGCGGCGGGGCCCCTGGCCGAGGCGGCGGCCGCGCTGGCCGAGATCGACCTGACGGCGGCGCTGGCCGACCTTGCCCGCGGCGAGGGCTGGTGCGAGCCGCAGGTGGACGACAGCCGCGCCTTCGACGTGTCGGGCGGCCGCCACCCGGTGGTCGAGGCCGCGCTCAGGCGCAAGGGCGAGGCCTTTGTCGCCAACGACTGCAGGCTGACCGATGGCGCGACGCCGGCGATCTGGCTGCTGACCGGGCCGAACATGGCGGGCAAGTCCACCTTCCTGCGGCAGAATGCGATCATCGCGCTGCTGGCGCAGGCCGGGTCCTATGTGCCCGCCACCTCGGCACGAATCGGGCTGGTGAGCCAGCTCTTCAGCCGGGTCGGCGCGGCCGACGACCTGGCGCGGGGGCGCTCGACCTTCATGGTCGAGATGGTCGAGACGGCGGCCATCCTCAATCAGGCCGACGACCGGGCGCTGGTGATCCTGGACGAGATCGGCCGCGGCACGGCGACCTATGACGGGCTGTCGATCGCCTGGGCGGTGATGGAGCACCTGCATGGCGTGAACCGCTGCCGGGCGCTGTTCGCGACCCACTACCACGAGATGACGGCGCTGGCGGCGCGGCTCGACGGGGTGGAGAACGCCACCGTCGCGGTGAAGGAATGGGAGGGCGAGGTCATCTTCCTGCACGAGGTCAGGAAGGGGGCGGCGGACCGGTCCTACGGCGTGCAGGTGGCGCGGCTCGCCGGGCTGCCGGCCGCGGTGGTGGAGCGGGCGCGCGTCGTGCTCGAGGCCCTGGAGAAGGGCGAGCGCGAGGGCGGCACCCGGCGGCGGGCGCTGATCGACGACCTGCCGCTGTTCAGCGCCGCGCCGGCCGTGGCACAGCGCCCCGCAAGGGGGCCGTCGAAGGTGGAAGAGCGGCTGAAGGCGCTGCATCCCGACGCGATGACGCCGCTCGAGGCGCTGGCCGCCATCTACGAACTCAAGGCCGTGCTGGGGGACTGAGGGCATGTCCCACGATGGGACGCCCTTTCCGGATCAATGAAATCAATGGGTTGTTTCCGGAGTTAAGGTTTGATTCACGAATCGGCTCCGGCCGGCCCCCGGAATGCGGCGTTCCGGGCCCGGCAGCGCCCCCCGGGGCGCGCGGCGGAACCGGTCTTGTGGTCCGCGCGGTTCTGGTGCGGACGAGCCGCCCCCTGTGCGCGCGGGGGAACGGGGCCGGCGTCTCTGGCGCGATTTGCACACCTTCTCCGCTCCCCGTGTGCGCGGGGGAACGGGAGGTGCACATCGATGCCCATGCATCCAAAGACCGCGCCCCCTCCGCGCGCGGGGGAACGGCGCGGTAGTAGGTCGTGCCGGTGGTCAGCCCGGAGCGCCCCCTCCGCGCGCGGGGGAACGTCGTCGGAATAGAGGCTCTCGATACCCTCTACAAAGC
>JAOADN010000089.1 GCA_026417295.1 Paracoccaceae bacterium | reverse complement strand
CTTCGAACGCGGCGTCGATCCGGCCTTCATCGCCGGTGGCCTCGACCTCGGCACGCGGCTGATGCTGGACGTGGCCGGCGGCGAGCCCTCGAAGGCGCGGATCGCCGCCACCGTCCGCGCCCCTATCACCCCGTCGGCGCCCCCCGTGTCGAAACCCGCCGCCGTCAGCCGCCGCTGCAGCTCCTGCCGGTCGGCCTTCGTCATCCCCGCCGCATCGGGCGGGAAACTGCCCCGCGGCGGCCCGCCGCCGGCCAGCCTGTCGGCCAGATGGCCCACCCCCACCGCATAGCTCTCGGCGTTGTTGTAGCGCAGGATGACGCCGAAGTTGGGATAGAGCAGCCAGGCCGGCCCGCCCGCGCCCGCCGGCAGGAACAGCGATGCCGTGCCGTCCGGCAGGCCGCGGCCATCCGCCGCCCGGATCCCCAGCGCACGCCAGTCGGCGACGCTGCGCCCGCGCCCGCGCCCGGCGAGGCCGGTATCGAACCCCGCCGGCAGCACCACCTCGCGCCCCCAGGGCTCGCCACGCCGCCAGCCCGCCGCCGCCAGGTAGTTCGCCGTCGAGGCCAGCGCATCCGCCGGATCCGCCCCCCAGATGTCGCGCCGCCCGTCGCCGTCGAAATCGACCGCATGGGCCAGATACGAGGTCGGGATGAACTGCGTGTGGCCCATCGCCCCCGCCCAGCTTCCGGTCATCCGTTCGGGCGCGACGTCGCCCGCCTGCAGGATGCGCAGGGCAGCGACGAGCTGGCTCTCGAAGAACTCCGCCCGCCGCCCCTCGTAGGCCAGCGTCGACAGCGCCGAGATGACGGGCACCTCGCCCTGCCGCGTGCCGTAGAAGCTCTCGAGCCCCCAGATCGCCGCCACCACATGCGCGTCCACGCCGTAACGCGCCTCGACCGCCGCCAGCGTCCGGGCCTCCCGTGCCGCGGCGGCACGGCCCAGCGCCACCCGCTCGTCCGAGGCCGCGATCGCGAGATAGTCCTCGAGCGACCGCCTGAATTCCGTCTGGTTGCGGTCCTTCTCGATCACGCCCGGCAGGAACCCCGCCCCGCGGAAGGCCGCATCAAGCGTCCCCTGCGTGATCCCCCGCGCCGCCGCCCGCCCCCGGAAGGCCGCGACCCAGGCGTCCCAGCCCGCATCCGGCACGGCCCGCATGGCGGGCTCGGGCGCGCGCGCGCCCGTGGCCGCCCCATCCCCCATGCAGCCCGCCAGGCCCAGCGCCAGCGCCCCGAACCCGAATCCCCGCCGCGACATGCCCATCGCCAGCCCCCGCCCGTTCCTGCCTCGCCGAAAGCCTAGCCCGGAACCGGATCCGGACAAAGCCCACCCTCCCCCTTCATCATGCCCGAAATACTCCGGGGGTCCGGGGGCGGCGCCCCCGGGGCACGACGGCCGCGCCGGCGCTCAATGGATGCGGAACTCGCCCGTGACGTTGCGCCACTCGCCGGGCGCGATCAGCCTGCGATGCGTGAAGCGCACCGAATGCAGCGGCCCCTCGATCTCGCTCTGCCAGAACTCGATGAACCGGAACAGCTCCGGATAATCCGGCGCCAGGTCGTATTCCTGCCAGATGAAGCTGTTCAGGACGTTCCGGTAATCCGGCATCCGGTAATAGAGCTCGGCCGTCGTCAGGCCGTAGCCCCTCAGCATCAGTTCCGTTTCCACCGCTCGTCCGTCTGCGCGCATGGGCAACCCTCTCGCACTCAAGACCTCCCCCATGGCACAAGCTTGCCACGTCTTTCCTGAATTTCAATGAAAACAATGTGTTGTCACTGTGGCGCTGCGGCTGCCGAAGGCCCGGGGCCGAAGCGTCCGCCGCGCTGCCCGCTGCCGCCCCTCCGCTGGCCGCCGCGACGCGCCTGCTCCGCGCGCGCACACGCACACGCGCGCACACGCGCGCGATTGCGCCCCCCGTCCCCGGCCGGTATAGTCGCCCCGAACAACGGCAGGCATGCCGGTGCAGGCGCGGGCAGGCATGGGTGGGCAAGTGAACGACGATCCGGAACTCCCTGACGACACGGACGAAAACGGCGGCGACGCGCCGCGGCGCGTGCCCCATGACGGCCCCCAGGTGGACATCGCCGGCGAGGTCACGACCGCCTTCCTCAGCTACGCGATGAGCGTCATCGTCAGCCGGGCCATCCCCGACCTGCGCGACGGGCTGAAACCCGTGCACCGGCGCATCCTCTATGCCATGCACGAGACCGGCAACACCCATGACAGGCCCTACCGCAAGTCGGCCCGGCCCGTGGGCGACGTGATGGGGAAATACCACCCCCACGGCGACGCGGCGATCTACGACGCGCTGGTCAGGATGGCGCAGGACTTCTCGATGTCCCTGCCGCTCCTTGACGGGCAGGGCAACTTCGGCTCGATGGACGGCGACAACGCGGCGGCCATGCGCTACACCGAGGTGCGGATGGACAGGCCCGCCGCCTTCCTCCTCGCTGACATCGATAAGGACATGGTCGCCTTCCAGCCGAACTACGACGGCAAGGACATGGAGCCCGTGGTCCTTCCCGCGCGCTTCCCCAACATGCTGGTCAACGGCGCGGGCGGCATCGCGGTGGGCATGGCCACCAACATCCCCCCCCACAACCTCGGCGAGGTCGTCGATGCCACGCTCGCGCTGATCGCCGATCCCGACATCCCGACCGACTCGCTCGTCGAGATCATCCCCGGCCCGGACTTCCCCACCGGCGGCCTCATCCTCGGCCGGTCGGGCGCGCGCAAGGCCTATCTCGAGGGGCGCGGCTCGGTGATCGTCCGTGCCCGGACGCATGTCGAGGAGCTGCGCAAGGACCGCTGGGCCATCGTCGTGGACGAGGTGCCCTACCAGGTCAACAAGGCCCAGATGATCGAGAAGATCGCCGAACTCGCGCGCGAGAAGAGGATCGAGGGCATCGCCCATGTCCAGGACGAATCCGACCGCGTCGGCGTGCGCGTGGTGATCGAGCTCAAGCGCGACGCGACGCCCGAGGTGGTGCTGAACCAGCTCTTCCGCTTCACGCCGATGCAGACGACCTTCGGCTGCAACATGCTGGCCCTGAACGGCGGCCGGCCCGAACAGCTGACCCTGCGCGATTTCCTCACGCATTTCATCGCCTTCCGCGAAGAGGTCGTGGCCCGCCGCACGGCCTTCGAACTCAGGAAGGCGCGCGAGCGCAGCCACATCCTGTGCGGCCTCGCGGTCGCCGTGTCGAACGTCGACGAGGTGGTGGCGACGATCCGCAGCTCGGCCGACCCCGCCGAGGCGCGCGACAGGCTGATGACGCGGCGCTGGCCGGCGGCCGAGATCGCCGACTACATCCGGCTCATCGACGACCCGACCCACCCGATGAACGCGGACGGCACCTACAACCTCTCGGACGCCCAGGCCCGCGCCATCCTCGACCTCAGGCTCCAGCGGCTGACGGCGCTGGGGGTGAAGGAGGTCACCGACGAGCTCGAGTCCCTCGCCGCCGCGATCAAGGACTTCCTCGCCATCCTCGCCTCGCGCGAGCGCATCCTCGCGATCGTCGCCGACGAGCTGCGCGAGGTCCGCGACCAGTTCGCCGTGCCCCGCCGGACCGAGATCGTCGAATGGGCGGGCGATCTCGAGGACGAGGACCTGATCGAACGCGAGGACATGGTGGTGACCGTCACCTCGGGCGGCTGGATCAAGCGCACGCCGCTCGCCGAGTTCCGCGCCCAGCGGCGCGGCGGCAAGGGCCTCGCCTCGATGGCGACCAAGGAGGACGACGTGGTGACGACGCTGTTCGTCGCCAACACCCATGCCGAACTGCTGTTCTTCACCACCGACGGGATGGTCTACCGGCTCAAGACCTGGCGCCTGCCGCTCGCCGGGCGCGGCGCCAAGGGCAAGCCGATGGTCAACATCCTGCCGATCGGGCAGGGCGTCTCGGTCGCCGCGCTGATGCCCGTCGACGTGCCCGAGTCGGAATGGGACGACCTGCAGATCTTCTTCGCCACTTCCGACGGGGACGTGCGGCGCAATGCGCTGTCGGACTTCACCAACGTGAAGTCGAACGGCAAGATCGCCATGAAACTGCCTGAAGGCACGCAGCTCGTGAACGCACGCATCTGCGACGAGACCGACGACGTCATGCTCGTCACGGCCCGCGGCCGGGCCATCCGCTTCCCGGTGACCGAGGTGCGCGTCTTCAAGGGGCGCGACTCGACCGGGGTCAGGGGCATCCGCCTGGCCGAGGGCGACCGCGTCGTGTCGATGTCGGTGATCCGCCATTTCGAGGCGACGCCGGAGGAGCGCGAGGCCTATCTCAAGCAGCGCCGCCTGATAGCCGGCGCGGTCGAGGACGAGGCCGAGGCCGACGAGGACGAGGAAGAGCGCGTGGCCGCCGGCCAGCTCTCGCCCGAACGCTATGCCGAGATGTCCGCGGCCGAGGACCTGATCCTCACGGTGACCGCCCTCGGCCAGGGCAAGATCTCCTCCAGCCACGGCTATCCGGTGCGCGGCCGCGGCGGCCAGGGGGTGCGTGCGATGGATGCGGCCATGCGGGGCGGCGACCTCGTGGCCTGCTTCCCCGTCGAGATGGGCGACCAGGTCATGCTCGCCACCTCGACCGGCCAGTCGATCCGTTGTCCCGTCGACGGCATCAGCTTCCGCTCGCGCTCGGCCGGCGGTGTCAAGGTCTTCGACATCGGCCCCGGCGAGGAGGTCGTCTCCGTCGCCCGTATCGCCGAACAGGCCGACGAAGGGGACGAGGCTGCCTGAGCCGCCGTCCGGCCGGCCGGCCGGAAGCTGCGCGCTGTCGCACATATACGGTGCGGCCTCGCGTGTTTCCGCACAGCTTCCGCTGCTGTATCCCCTGGCTGTCGCCGGATGTTCCGGCCCGTCCAGGGAATCAAGACCATGACAGACCTCCGCAGCCTCGCGCAGCCCGCCGCGCGCCTCCTTCTCGCCCTGATCTTCCTCGTCGCCGGCTTCGGCAAGCTGGCCGATGTCCAGGGCTTCACCGCCTACATGACCTCTGGCGGCGTGCCCGCCCTGCTCGCCTGGCCGACCATCCTTCTCGAGATCGTCGGCGGCCTGTTCCTGATCGCCGGCTGGCAGACGCGCGCCGCGGCCCTGCTTCTGGCAGGCTTCAGCATCCTCGCCGGGCTCCTCTTCCACTTCCAGCCGGCCGACCAGATGCAGATGACGATGTTCCTGAAGAATCTCGCCATCGCCGGCGGGCTTCTCCTGCTGGCCGCCCAGGGCGCCGGGCGCTGGTCGCTGGACGAGGGGCGCATTCCCGCCGCACGCCCGGCCTGACCGCCAGCCGGGGCGGCGGCCTGACCGCCGCCCTTAACCATTCGTGAAGATTACCCTTTCCTTGATGATCGGCATTTGAGACAACTTCCCTGCGGCCGGAACGGAACCGCCTGCGCCAGAACGGCGCACCCCTCCCCGCCCCCCCTCCATTGGTTCCAGGTTTCCGCCGATGCGCCTTCTTGCCCTTCTCGCCACGCTCGTGGCCCTTCACGGCGTCCCCGCCGCCGCCCAGTCCCTCGGCCTCGACGCGCTCGAGCTCTCCGCCGCCGCCGACAGCAAGGGCAGGGCCGCCCTGCGCCTCTCGGGCGACTGGGCGATCACCGGGGCGCACGGGCTCCAGCTCGACATGGGCCTCGGCGACACCGGCGGCGGCACCGGCAGCGGCGCCCTCGGCCAGCTCGACGCGCATCTCTACCTGGCCCCGCGTCCGGGGCGGAAATACGGGCTCTTCCTCAGCCTCGCCGATGTCGACGGGCGCGAGGCGACGGTGGCCATGGCAGGCATCGAGGGGATGATCGACGCCTCGCCGGCAACCACGCTCTCGGCCGCCGCTGCCCTGGGCTACGCACGGCCCGGCGCGCTCGACTTCGTGGCCCTGCGCGGCGGGCTGCGCCATGCGCTCGGCCCGCATCTCTCGGCCTTCGCCGCCGCCCAGATCGCCGAGATCGACGAGACGCGCCTGCGCGCCCTGCCATGGCAGGCCCGTGCCGGGCTGGCCTGGGACGCACCCGCCCTGCCGGTCGAGATCGCCGTCGCCCTCGTCGCCGACGGGATCGGCGGGCGCGACGGGGCGGCGACCGGACAGCGCGCCGAACTGTCGCTGACCTGGCGGTTCGGCGGCGGTCGCGGGGCGGCCCGCCCGGTCTCCGACCGCCTGTTCGAGACCTGGCAGCCCTTCGATCCGCTCCTCCGCCGCGGCCTGTTCTGAGTGTGTGACACGTCGGCCCCGGTGGCAGAGGGGGGCGGGGTGGCAGGCCCCGCCCCTTTCCTTTTGTTCCGCCCCGTCCTACACCCCGGCCATGACGGAACCCCTTCACATCGTCGGCGCCGGCATGGCCGGGTCCGAGGCCGCCTGGCAGGCCGCTTCCATGGGCGTGCCCGTGGTCCTGCACGAGATGCGCCCCCGGGTCGGCACCTTCGCCCACCGGACGGGCGACTTCGCCGAGATGGTCTGCTCGAACTCCTTCCGCTCGGACGACCACGAACGCAATGCCGTGGGCCTGCTGCACTGGGAGATGCGCGCCGCCGGCGGGCTGGTCATCGGCACCGCCCATGCCCACCGTCTGCCTGCCGGCGGGGCGCTCGCCGTGGACCGCGAGCCCTTTGCCGCAGCGGTCACCGCGGCGATCCGGTCCCATCCGCTGATTTCCGTTACCAACGAAGAGGTTACGGAACTTCCCCCGGACGGGCACTGGATCATCGCCACGGGCCCGCTCACCTCGCCCGCCCTCGCCGCGGCGATCCGTGCCGCGACCGGCCAGGACGCCCTCGCCTTCTTCGACGCGATCGCCCCCATCGTCCATGCCGACACGATCGACATGTCGGTGGCCTGGCGCCAGTCGCGCTACGACAAGGGCGAGACCGAGGCCGAGCGCACCGCCTACATCAACTGCCCGCTCGACCGCGACACCTACGAGGCCTTCGTCGATGCGATCCTCGCCGCCGAGAAGACGGCCTTCCATGAGGGCGAGACGGCGGGCTACTTCGACGGCTGCCTGCCCATCGAGGTCATGGCCGAACGCGGCCGCGAGACCCTGCGCTTCGGTCCGATGAAGCCGGTCGGACTGACCAACGCCCACCGGCCGGGGGTGAAGCCCCATGCCGTCGTGCAGCTCCGGCGCGACAACGCACTCGGCACGCTCTACAACATGGTCGGCTTCCAGACGAAGATGAAGTACGGCGCGCAGACATCTGTATTCCGTATGATTCCCGGTCTGGAGAACGCCACCTTCGCGCGCCTCGGGGGGATCCACCGCAACACCTTCATCAACTCGCCCACCCTGCTCGATTCCCGGCTTCGCCTGAAGTCGCGCCCGAACATCCGCTTCGCCGGGCAGATCACCGGGGTCGAGGGCTATGTCGAGAGCGCGGCCATGGGCCTCCTGGCCGGGCGGATGGCCGCGGCCGAGCTCCTGGGGCTGCGGATCGAGGCGCCCCCGCCCGAAACGGCGACGGGCGCGCTCGTCCACCACATCACGGGCGGCGCCGAGGCGCGGACCTTCCAGCCGATGAACGTGAACTTCGGCCTCTTCCCGCCGGTCGATGCCAGGGGCGGACGGCGCGGCCGGCGCGACCGCTACCTCGCCTATACCGAAAGGGCCAAGGCGGCCTTCGCCCGCTGGCTCGCCGGATGCGGGCGGCGCGATGCCGCCTGAGCGGTATGCGACCCGCTTCGCCCCCTCGCCGACCGGCTTCCTGCATCTCGGCCACGCCTTCTCGGCCCTGACCGGCTTCGACCGGGCCCGCGAACGCGGGGGCCGCTTCCTGCTGCGGATCGAGGATCTCGACCAAGCCCGCGTCCGGCCGCAATTCGAGGCGGCGATCCTCGAGGATCTGGCCTGGCTCGGCCTTTCCTGGGACGGGCCGGTCCTGCGACAGTCCGGGCAGACGGCGCATTACGCCGACGCGCTGGCCCGGCTCGACGCGCTGGGCCTCGTCTATCCCTGCCGCTGCACGCGGGCCGACATCCGCGCCGCCCTCTCGGCCCCGCAGGAAGCCGCCGAGGGGGCCGGCCCGGTCTATCCGGGCACCTGCCGCGGCCGCCCGATGCAGGGGCGCGGGCCCGACGACGCGATACGGCTTGATCTCGACCGCGCCCTCGCGCTCGCGCGGGCCCGGGCCGGCGGGCTTCCCGCCTTCACCGAGACGGGGCCGGCCTTCACCGGCCTGCATGCGCTCGATGCCGATGCGCTCCGCGCCGGGACGGGCGACATCGTGCTGGCCCGCCGCGACAGCGGTGCCGCGGCCTATCACCTTGCCGTCGTCGTCGATGACGCGCGCCAGGGGATCACCGAGGTCGTGCGCGGCCAGGACCTCTTCGCGGCGACCCAAGTGCAGGTCCTGATCCAGGTCCTGCTCGGCCTGCCGCAGCCCGTCTACCACCATCACCGCCTGATCCGCGACGAGGCTGGCCGCCGGCTGGCCAAGCGCGACGATGCCCGCGCCATCCGCCTCTACCGGGCAGAGGGCGCGACCCCCGCGGCGATCCGGCGCCTCGTCGGCCTTCCCGGTTGACTCGCCGCCCTGCGGGGCAGAGGCTTGCCGCCATGTATCACCGGCCGCTTCTACCGGACGGTATCCGCCCGCCGGACAGCTTCGAGGGCACGGGTTTCGTGGCGCGGCCCCTGCGCGTCACCGACGCCGAGGACGACTTCGCCGCGGTCATGGCGGCGCGCCATCGCCTGAAGGGGGCGATGGACCCCGACGATCCCTGGCCCGACGGCCTGACCCTGCACCAGAACATCGTCGACCTGGGCTGGCACGAGCGCGAATTCACCCTCGGCCATTCCTTCGCCTGGACGGTCACGGCCCCCAAGCGCATCCCCACGCTCGGCTGCTGCTACCTCTATCCTTCCGACCGCGCGGGGTTCGATGCGATGGCCTTCTGGTGGGTCCGCCCCGAGGCCGACGGGATCGCTCCCGCCCTCGACCGCGCCTTCCGCGCCGTCGTCGCCGCGCTGCCCCTGCGCACCGCCTTCCCCGGCCGCGACCTGCCGATGGCGGACTGGCGGGCCCCCCCCCCCC
>JAOADN010000088.1 GCA_026417295.1 Paracoccaceae bacterium | reverse complement strand
CGCGGCTGGTGGTCGCTCGCGCGCTAGGCGGCCCGTCCCGCGCCCCCTCCGGCGCGGATCAGGTAGATCCTGACATCGCCCGCCTCCTCGGCGGCGACCAGGTCGTGCCCGGCCGCGCGGCAGAAATGCGGGACGTCCACCCACGAGGCCGGGTCCGTGGCCACAAGCCGCAGCAGGGCGCCGGCCGGCATCGACCGCAGGCGCTTCTGCGCCTTCAGCACGGGCAGCGGGCACAGCAGGCCGCGCGCGTCGATCTCGGCATCGGGGTCCATCCCGGCCGCGATAGGCCGGCCGGGCCGCCATGTCCACGCCGATGTGACCGCGGGCCGCATGGCGGGCCGTGACGGCGCGCCCGCCTTGGGCTAAGGCTCGCCCCCATGTTCGACGCGAACCTGATGGATGCGGGCTTCCTCGTCGCCGCCGCCGTGGCGCTTGCGGCGGGTGTGCTGTCCTTCCTCAGCCCCTGCGTCCTGCCCATCGTGCCGCCCTACCTCGCCTACATGGGCGGGGTCACCGTCGCCGACATGCAGGGGGCCGGGGGCGGGGCAGGGGCGCAGGGCGGCGGCCGCGGCCTGCGCGGCAGGGCGGTGACGGCGGCCCTGTTCTTCGTCCTCGGCCTCTCGACGGTGTTCCTCATCCTCGGCTTCGCCGCCTCGGTCTTCGGCCGCTTCTTCCTCGCCAACCAGGCCTGGTTCAATGCCGCCGCCGGCCTGACCGTCATGGCCTTCGGGGCGCATTTCCTCGGGGTGCTGCGCATCCCCTTCCTCGACCGCGAGGCGCGGCTCGATGCCGGCGACCGCGGCGGCTCGGCGCTCGGCGCCTATGTCCTGGGGCTCGCCTTCGCCTTCGGCTGGACGCCCTGCATCGGGCCGCAGCTCGGGATGATCCTCACCCTCGCCGCGCAGGAGGCCAGCCTGGCGCGGGGCGGCGCCCTGCTCGGCGTCTACGCCCTCGGCCTCGGCCTGCCCTTCCTGCTCGTCGCCGCCTTCCTGCCCCGGCTCGGCGGGCTCCTTGCCTTCATGAAGCGCCACATGGACCGCATCGAGCGGATCATGGGGCTGCTGCTGTGGACCGTCGGCCTGCTGATGCTGACCGGCGGCTTCAGCCGCTTCTCGTTCTGGCTGCTCGAGACCTTTCCCTGGATGGCCCGCCTCGGCTAGGGCCCGATCCCCGTCCCGTCCCGCCGCGCCTGCCGCGTCCCCGTCCCGCCGCGCCCCTTCCGCGGGTCCCGCCGGGGCGCGCGATCCGTCATGGCCCCCCGGGCGCGATCCGCCGCCGCAGGTCTGCCGGCACCGTGACCGCATAGGTGCCCGCCGCGCCGTTCCCGCGCCCCCGCGCCACCATCACCCCGGCCAGCCGCCAGCCTCCCGCCTCGGGCACCAGGACCGGCCCGCCCGAGAAGCCGCCCTCGGACGGACAGCCCAGCGCCAGGACCCCGCCCGCCGCCTGCCGGACCGGGCAGTCCGCCTGCCGCACCGGCGCAGCGGGCGCCGCGATCGGGTAGCCCAGCGTGGTCACCGCGCTGCCCGGCGCCGGCTCGCCCTGCGCCAGCGGCAGGGGCGCCGCCTCGGCCGCCGCGACCTGCCGGTTCAGCCGCACCAGCACGACGTCGCCGCCAAGCGTCCCGTCCCGATCCGGGTCGGGGGCCGGGCGGATCACCGCAACCGCCCGCGCGCCCGCCGCCGCCCGGCCACCCGCCCAGCCCGCAAGGAAGGTGTAGCCGCCGATCGCCCGCGCGGCGTCGGGCCCGCCGGGCACGCAATGGCCCGCCGTCAGGATCAGGTCCGGCGCCACCAGCGTCGCCGTGCAGCTGCCCTGCCCGGCGGCGGGCCGCGTGCCGGCCCCGAACCAGCCCACGGCCGGCGGCAGCCCCGCCAGAGGCCCCTCCGCCGCCGACCCGCCGGCCGGCGCCACGGCCAGGGCCGCCGCCAGCCCCGCGGCCAGGGCCGCACCGCGCCGCCGCGCAGCTGCGGCAGCCCCGCCAGCGGCCCCTCCCGCCCTCACCTTGTCAATCGCGGGTCCCGCCGCTAGGTTGCGCGCCAATTTTCCGGGGGCCCCCGATGACGGCGGGCCTTTCCGATGCCCCATCGCAAGGACACCCTGCATGTTCATCACCCCCGCCTATGCCCAAGCCGCAGGTGGCGCTGCCGGCGGCGGCGCGGTCATCGCCCAGTTCGTGCCGCTGATCCTGATCTTCGCGATCATGTACTTCCTGCTCATCCGCCCGCAACAGAAGAAGCTCCGCGACCATCGCGCCATGGTCGAGGCCCTGCGCCGCGGCGACCAGGTCGTCACCGGCGGCGGCATCGTCGGCAAGGTGACCAACGTCAAGGGCGACGGCGAGGTCGAGGTCGAGATCGCCCAGGGCGTCCGCGTCCGCGTGGTCAAGTCCACGATCACCCAGGTCCTGTCGCGGACCGAGCCCGCGGCGAACGCGAACTGAGCCGGGCAGATGCTCCACATCCCTGTCTGGAAGCGGGTCGTCATCATCGGCCTCTGCCTGGCGGCGATCGTCGTCGCGCTGCCCAACCTCTTCTACGCCCGCGTCGAAAGCCACAATGACGCGCTGCGGCGGATCGAGCAGACCGGAGCGACGACCGACGCCGACGCCGCCGCGCTGGCCCTCTGGCCCTCCTGGATGCCCTCGCGCATCGTCAATCTCGGGCTCGATCTCAGGGGCGGCGCGCATCTGCTGGCCGAGGTCGCGGTCGCCGATGTCTACAAGACCCGGATCGAGGGCCTGTGGCCGGATGCGCGCAAGGCCCTGACGGCGGTGCGCGCCGATGTCGGCGGCATCCGCCGGGTGGCCGCGCCCGACGGCGAGCTGCGCATCCGCATCGAGAACCCCGCCGGCCTGCCCAAGGCGGTCGAGGCGCTCAGGGCGCTTGCCCGGCCCGTCGCCACGCTCACCGGGGTGGGCGAGGACGACCTCGTCGTCACCGGGACGGGCGACACGGTCAGCGTCACCCTCTCGGATGCCGAGAAGGCGGCGACCGATGCACGCACCATGCAGCAGTCCGTCGAGATCGTCCGCCGCCGCGTGGACGAGGTGGGCACGCGCGAGCCGACGATCCAGCGCCAGGGCGAGGACCGCATCCTGATCGAGGTGCCGGGAATCGGCAGCGCGGCCGAGCTCAAGGCGCTGATCGGCACCACCGCCCAGCTCACCTTCCACCCGGTCATCCGCATCACCCGCAATCCCGACGAATCGCCGGGGCCCGACGGAATCCTCGTGCCCTCGGCCGACGAGAAGGACCTCTACTACGTCCTCGAACGCGCGCCGGTCGTGACCGGCGAGGATCTCGTCGATGCCCGGCCCGACTTCGACCAGAACGGCCGGCCCGCCGTCGCCTTCCGCTTCAATCCCTCGGGCGGGCAGAAGTTCGGCGACTACACGGCCGAGAACATCGGCAACCCCTTCGCCATCGTGCTCGACAACGAGGTCATCTCGGCCCCGACGATCCAGGCCCACATCGCCGGCGGATCGGGCATCATCACCGGCAACTTCACGGTCGAGGAATCGACGAACCTCGCCGTGCTGCTGCGCGCCGGGGCGCTGCCCGCCGGGATGACCTTCCTCGAGGAGCGCACCGTGGGCCCCGAACTCGGGGCCGATTCGATCCATGCCGGCAAGATCGCCGCCGTCGTGGGCTATGCCGCGGTCGGGCTCTACATGATCGCCTCCTACGGGTTCTTCGGTGTCGTCGCGACCTTCGCGCTGGCGCTCAACGTGGTGATGATCTTCGCCATCTTCGCGCTGATCGGCTCGACGCTGACCCTGCCCGGCATCGCCGCCATCGTGCTGACGATGGGCATGGCGGTGGATGCCAACGTGCTGGTCTACGAACGCATCCGCGAAGAGCTGCGGCGCGGCTCGGGCCCGGCCAAGGCGATCGACGTGGGCTATTCCCGGGCGATGTCGGCGATCTGGGATTCGAACCTGACCACGATCATCGCCGCGGCCATCATGTTCTATCTCGGCTCGGGGCCGATCAAGGGCTTCGCCGTGGCGCTGACGGTGGGCATCGTCACCTCGATGTTCACGGCGCTGAACGTCACGCGCCTCATCATCGTCACCTGGTTCGGCTGGCGCCGGCCCAGGACCCTCGTCGTCTGAGCGGGGAAGGGGAAGGGGAAGGGAATCATGGCCTGGCGTCTGCGCGTCGTTCCCGAGAAGACCAGCATCGACTTCTTCCGCTGGCAGTGGCTGACCTTCGGCGCCTCGCTGGCGGCGACGGTCCTGTCGATCGTGCTCGTCTTCACGATGGGCCTGAACTTCGGCATCGACTTCCGCGGCGGCACGACGATCCGCACCGAATCGACGCAGCCCGTCGATGTCGGGGCCTATCGCGGGGCGCTTTCGGGCCTCGCGCTGGGTGACGTCGCGATCACCCAGGTCTTCGACCCGACCTTCCGCGCCGACCAGCACGTCGCCCAGATCCGCATCGGCGCCCAGGACGGGGCCGAGGCGGTGACGCCCGAGATGCTCCAGTCCGTCGAGGCGGCACTCAGGGCCGTCGATCCGGCCGTCACCTTCACCAACGTCGAATCGGTCGGGCCCAAGGCCTCGGCCGAGCTCATGTGGACGGCGATCACCGCCGTCCTCGCGGCGACCGCCGGGATCGTCGTCTACATCTGGGTGCGGTTCGAATGGCAGTTCGCGCTGGGCGCGGTGGCGGCGCTTGTCCACGACGTCGTGGTCACGATCGGGGTCTGGGCGCTCTTCCAGTTCAAGTTCGACCTGACGATCGTCGCGGCGCTGCTGACCATCCTCGGCTACTCGATCAACGATACCGTCGTCGTGTTCGACCGGTTGCGCGAGAACCTGATGAAGTACAAGACGATGCCCCTGCGCGAGGTGATGAACCTCTCGGTCAACGAGACGCTGTCGCGCACGGTCATGACCTCGGGCACGACGCTGATCGCGCTGCTCGCACTCCTCGTCTTCGGCGGCGACGTGATCCGCGGCTTCGCGCTGGCGATCTTCATCGGCGTGCTGCTCGGCACCTATTCCTCGGTCTATGTCGCCAAGAACATCGTGCTCTTCCTCGGGGTCAAGCGCGACTGGGACAGGAAGTCCGAGGGCCCCTCGGGCACCCGCTTCGCCACCCGGCCGTGATGCGGCTGGTCGAGGTCAGCTTCGGGGCGGCGCAGCCGGTGGACGCCTACGGGCCGGGCCACTGGCGGACCGGCGGCACGGTGATCCGCGGCCCGATGCTGATCACCGCGACGGGCGCGATGTCCTGGGGGGGGTATGACGACCTCGCGCCGGTCCTCGCCCTCGCGGGCGCGGTGGATGTCGTCCTCGTCGGGACCGGCCGGACAATCGCCCACCCGCCCGCGGCCTTCCGCGCCGCACTCGAGGGCGCGGCCCTCGGCCTCGAGGCGATGGACAGCGCCGCAGCGGCGCGCACCTACAACGTCCTGCTCGCCGAAGGCCGCCGGATCGCCGCCGCCCTGCTGCCGGCCGGCTGACGCCGCGCCCGCGCCGGCGCGCGCCGGCGCCCCGCCGCCCGCTCGCGCTCGCCCCGTCGCTCGCTCGCGCTCGCTTGCGCTCGCCGCCGCGTCGCGGCACGGTCCGCATGATGACCGCGCCCGCCCTCTCCGTCGCCGCCCTCGCCGTCGCCCGCGGCGGCATCGTCGTCCTCCACGGGCTGGACTTCGCCCTCTCCCCGGGCGAGGCGCTGGTGCTGCACGGCCCGAACGGAATCGGCAAGACCTCGCTCCTGCGCACCCTCGCGGGCCTCGCCCCGCCGGCGGCCGGCCGCATCGACGCCGCCCCCGACTCGCTCGCCTATGCCGGGCATCTCGACGGGATGAAGGGCACGCTGACCGTGGCCGAGAACCTGCGCTTCTGGGCCCGGGCCTACGGGGCCGCGGGGATCGACGGGGCGCTTGCGGCGATGGACCTGCGGCCGCTCGCCGACCGGCCCGCCGGCGGTCTCTCGGCCGGCCAGAAGCGCCGCCTCGGCCTCGCCCGGCTCCTCGTCACCGGCCGCCCGGTCTGGCTGCTCGACGAACCGACCGTCTCGCTCGACGCGGCCTCGCTCGCGCTCCTCGCGGCGGTGCTCGGGGCCCATCTCCGCCAGGGCGGGTCGGTACTGGCGGCCAGCCATGCCGATCTCGGCCTCGCCGGGGCGCGGGCGTTCGACCTTGCGCCCTTCCGCGCCGGGGGCGCGGCGGCCGGCCGCTTCGGGGAGGCCTTCGCATGATGGCGCTCCTGCTGCGCGACCTGCGCCTCGCCGTCCGCGCCGGCGGCGGCTTCGGCCTCGCGCTCGCCTTCTTCCTCGCCCTCGTCACCCTCGTCGCCTTCGGCACCGGGCCGGAGGGCGGGCTTCTCGCCCGCATCGCCCCCGGCATCCTCTGGGTCGGGGCGCTGCTCGCCTCGCTTCTGTCGCTCGACCGCATCTTCGCCCTCGACTGGGAGGACGGCGCGCTCGACCTCATCGCCACCTCGCCCCTGCCGCTCGAGGGCGTCGCCGCGGTCAAGGCCCTGGCCCACTGGCTGACGACGGGCCTGCCGCTCTCGCTCGCGGCGCCGCTCCTCGGCGTCCTGCTGCACCTGCCCGGCCCGGCCCAGGGCTGGCTTGCGCTCTCGCTCCTCGCCGGAACGCCCGCCCTGTCGGCCATAGGCACCTTCGGGGCCGCGCTCACCGTGGGCGTCCGCCGCGGCGGGCTGCTGCTGTCGCTGCTCGTCCTGCCGCTCTACGTGCCAAGCCTCGTCTTCGGGGCCGACTGCGTGCGCCGCGCCGCCGAGGGCATGGCGCCGGTCACGCCCTTCCTGCTTCTTGCCGGGATCACCCTCGGCGCCGCCGCCCTCCTGCCCTTCGCCAGCGCCGCCGCCCTGCGCGCCGCCCTGCGCTAGGCCGGTCGCCCCCTGCGCCGCACCTCCGCCCCCGCGCCGCACCTTCGCCGCCCCGCGCCGGACCCGCCGGCCGCACACCGCCCCCGCGCCGCCGCCCCCCCGCGGCGAAGTGAGTTGAGCCCGCCGGCCCGAACCGCTAGCAAGGGCGCCATGTCGCTCTGGGAATACGCCAACCCGACGAAGTTCATGGAGACCTCGGGGAAGCTCCTCCCCTGGGCCGCGTCCGCGGCCGGCCTCACCCTGGCCGCCGGCCTCGGCTGGGGCTTCTTCCTCACGCCCGAGGACTTCCGCCAGGGCGCCAGCGTCAAGGTCCTCTACGTCCACGTCCCCACCGCCATGATGGCGATCAATGCCTGGCTCATGATGCTCGTCGCCTCGCTCGTCTGGCTGGTCCGCCGCCACCACGTCTCGGCGCTCGCGGCCAAGGCGGCCGGCCCGGTCGGCGCCACGATGACGCTCTGCGCCCTCGTCACGGGCGCCCTCTGGGGGGCGCCGGTCTGGGGCTCCTGGTGGGAATGGGACCCGCGCCTGACCTCGTTCCTCGTCCTCTTCCTCTTCTATCTCGGCTACATGGCGCTCTGGGCCGCGATCGAGAATCCCGATACCGCGGCCGACATGACCGCCATCCTCTGTCTCGTCGGATCGGTCTTCGCCGTCCTGTCGCGCTATGCGGCCAACTTCTGGAGCCAGGGGATGCACCAGGGGGCCTCGCTGTCGCTGGCGCCCGGCGAACGGATGGACGCCGCCTTCCGCTACCCGCTCTATCTCTGCATGGCGGGCTTCGTGCTGCTCTTCGTGGCCCTCGTCCTGCTGCGCACGCGCACCGAGATCCGCCTGCGCCGGCTTGCCGCCATCGAGGCGCGGGAGCGCATGGCATGATGCCCGAGCTCGGCAGGTATGCCTTCACCGTGCTCGCCGCCTGGGGGGTGACCTTCGGGCTGACCGGCGGGCTCGTCGCGCTCTCGCTCTGGCAGGCCGCCCGGGCCCGGCGCGCCCTGTCCCGGCGCGAGGGCGGGGGACCGCGGCCATGAGGTGGCTCCTCTTCGTTCCGGTGGCGATCATGGGCGCCATCCTCGGCCTCTTCCTCTGGGGTCTCGTCGCGGGCGATCCCGACACGCTGCCCAGCGCGCTGGCCGGACGTGCCGCCCCGCCGGTCGCCGCCGCGCCGCTCGGCGGGCTGCGCGGCTTCAGCGATGCCGACCTGCGCGACGGCAGGGTCAAGCTCGTCAACTTCTGGGCCAGCTGGTGCGCGCCCTGCCGCGCCGAACATCCCAACCTGATGGCGCTCGCGGCCGAGGGGATCCCGATCTACGGCATCAACTACAAGGACAGGCCGGAGGACGCGATGGGCTTCCTCGACAGCCTCGGCGATCCGTTCCGCGCAGCCCTCGCCGACCTGACCGGCCGCACCGGCATCGACTGGGGCCTCTACGGCGTGCCCGAGACCTTCGTGATCGCCGGCGACGGCACCGTCATCACGCGCTTCGCCGGGCCGATCACCGAACGCGCGCTGGCCGCCGAGATCCGCCCCGCGCTGGCCAGGGCCGCCGGGCAATGAGGGGCGCGGCCGCCCGCGCCGCGGCCCTTCTCGCGCTTGCCGCGCTGCCCGCGGCCGCCGGTCCCGGCACGCCCGGCCCGGACTACTTCCGCGGGCTCTACGAACGCGTCGGCCGCAGCGCCGCCTCCGCCGTGCCGGGCGGCGCACTCGACGATCTCGTGCGGATCGAGCCCGACGGGCTCGCCCTCGCCGTCCATGCCTGCGGCGTCCTGCCCGTGCGCCTGCGCTTCGCGCCCTGGTCGCTGGGCGAGAACTTCCTGACCGGCCAGTCCGGGGGCGACACGCTCGTCTGCCAGTTCCACAACAACGGCGAGAACCGGCCGCTCTTGACCTGCGAGTCCGCCGGCGGCGCGCGCTTCACGCTCTGGCCCTCGCCACGCGACTTCAGGGACGGCCAGCTCGACTGCGCGGGGCCGGGCTGAGGGGACGCGGTCGCGCGCCCGCGTCCATGCCGCTTCGAAGCGGCATGACGGGCCTTCGAAGGCCCGTCGCCCGCCGTCCCGTGCCGGGCGGCGCCCCCGAGGATCCCGTGCGGATCGAGCCCGACGGGCTCGCCCTCGCCGTCCATGCCTGCGGCGTCCTGCCCGTGCGCCTGCGCTTCGCGC
>JAOADN010000087.1 GCA_026417295.1 Paracoccaceae bacterium | reverse complement strand
AGATGTGTATAAGAGACAGGGCGTCCACCGTCGCGCCCTCGGGGGCGAGGATCTCGGCCAGCACGCCGGCGACGGGCGAGGGCACCTCGACCGAGACCTTGTCCGTCTCGAGCTCGCAGATCATCTCGTCCTGCATCACGGGATCGCCCACCTTCTTGAACCAGGTGGCGACGGTCGCCTCGGTCACGCTCTCGCCGAGGGCGGGCACCATCACGTCTGTCATCTCTCGTTCTCCCGGAGGATGCGCGGTCAGGCCGCGTCGATGGTCAGGGCCTCGTTCACCAGCGCCTCCTGCTCCGCCTTGTGGCGGGAGGCGAGGCCGGTGGCGGGCGAGGCGGTGGCGGCGCGGCCCACGTAGCGGGCCCGCGGGTGGCTGGCGCCGATGCGGCCGAGCACCCATTCGAGGTTGGGCTCGACGAAGCTCCAGGCGCCCTGGTTCTTGGGCTCTTCCTGGCACCAGACGACCTCGGCCTTGCGGAAGCGTTCGAGCTCGCGCGACATCGACTGGGCGGGGAAGGGATAGAACTGCTCGAGCCTGAGCAGGTAGACATCGTCGATCCCGCGCCGGTCGCGCTCGGCCAGAAGGTCGAAATAGACCTTGCCCGAGCAGACGACGACGCGGCGGATCTTCGCGTCGGGCCTGAGCTTGGTCGCCGAATGGCCGCGCTGGGCATCGTCCCACAGGACGCGGTGGAAGGCCGAGCCGGTGGTGAAGTCGGCCGCGTCCGAGACGCAGAGCGGATGGCGCAGGAGCGACTTCGGCGTGAACAGGATGAGCGGCTTCCTGAACTGCCGGTGGATCTGGCGGCGCAGGATGTGGAAGTAGTTGGCCGGGGTCGAGCAGTTGGCGACGATCCAGTTGTCCTGGGCGGACATCTGGAGGAAGCGCTCGGGCCGGGCCGAGGAATGCTCGGGGCCCTGGCCCTCGTAGCCGTGCGGCAGCAGCATGACGAGGCCCGACATGCGCAGCCATTTCGATTCGCCCGAGGAGATGAACTGGTCGATCATGATCTGGGCGCCGTTGGCGAAGTCGCCGAACTGGGCCTCCCAGAGTGTCAGCGCATTCGGCTCGGCCAGCGAATAGCCGTATTCGAAGCCGAGGACGGCATATTCCGAGAGCATCGAGTCGATGACCTCGAACCGCGCCTGGCCGGGGCGGATGTGGTTCAGCGGATAGAAGCGTTCCTCGGTCGTCTGGTCGACGAAGGCGGAATGGCGCTGGCTGAAGGTGCCGCGCGTGCAGTCCTGCCCCGAGAGGCGGACGGGGAAGCCCTCGAGGACCAGCGAGCCGAAGGCCAGCGCCTCGGCGGTGGCCCAGTCGAAGCCGGTGCCGGAACGGAACATCGCGGCCTTGGCCTCGAGCAGGCGGCCGACCGTCTTGTGCAGGTCGAAGCCCTCGGGCACGCGGGTCAGCGCGGCGCCGATCTCGGCCAGCATGGCCGGGGCGATGGCCGTGCGGCCGGGCGTGTAGTCCTCGGTCTCGCGCTCGAGCCCCGACCAGCGCCCGTCCAGCCAGTCGGCCTTGTTGGGCTTGAAGGCCTTGGCGACCTCGAACTCGGTATTGAGGCGCGCCTGGAAGGCGGCCTTCATGTCCTCGATCTCGCCCTCGGGAATGAGCCCGTCGCGCACCAGCCGTTCGGTATAGAGCTGGAGCGTCGTCTTGTGGGTCTTGATCTCCTTGTACATCAGCGGGTTGGTGAACATCGGCTCGTCGCCTTCGTTGTGCCCGAAGCGGCGGTAGCAGAAGATGTCGATCACCACGTCCTTGTGGAACTTCTGGCGGAACTCGGTGGCCACCTTGGCGGCATGGACCACGGCCTCGGGGTCGTCGCCGTTGACGTGGAAGATCGGCGCCTCGACCATCAGCGCGATGTCGGTGGGGTAGGGCGATGAGCGGCTGTAGCTGGGCGCGGTGGTGAAGCCGATCTGGTTGTTGACGACGATGTGGATCGTGCCGCCGGTGCGGTGGCCCTTGAGCCCGGAAAGCCCGAAGCATTCGGCCACCACGCCCTGGCCGGCAAAGGCCGCGTCGCCGTGCAGAAGGACAGGCAGGACGGCGGTGCGCTCGGTGTCGCCGTGCTGGTCCTGCTTGGCGCGGACCTTGCCGAGGACGACGGGGTTCACCGCCTCGAGATGGGAGGGATTGGCGGTGAGCGAGAGATGGACGACGTTGCCGTCGAAGCTGCGGTCCGAGGAGGCGCCGAGGTGATACTTCACGTCGCCCGAGCCTTCGACGTCGTCTGGCTTGTAGCTGCCGCCCTGGAACTCGTTGAAGATCGCGCGGTAGGGCTTGCCCATGACGTTGGCCAGCACGCTGAGCCGGCCGCGATGGGGCATGCCGATGACGATTTCCTTCACCCCCAGCGCGCCGCCGCGCTTGACGATCTGCTCCATCGCCGGAATGAGCGCCTCGCCGCCGTCGAGGCCGAAGCGCTTGGTTCCCATGAACTTGACGTGGCAGAACTTCTCGAAGCCCTCGGCCTCGACCAGCTTGTTGAGGATCGCCTTGCGCCCCTCGCGGGTGAAGGCGATCTCCTTGCCGTAGCCCTCGATCCGCTCCTTGAGCCAGGCTGCCTGCTCGGGGTCGGAGATGTGCATGTACTGCAGCGCGAAGGTGCCGCAGTAGGTGCGCCGCACGATGTCGAGGATCTGGCGCAGCGAGGCATGTTCGAGACCCAGCACCTTGTCGATGAAGATGGGGCGGTCCATGTCGGCCTCGGTGAAGCCGTAGGAGGCGGGGTCGAGCTCGGGATGCGGCTTCTCGGTCCGCTGGCCGAGGGGATCGAGATCGGCGATCAGGTGGCCGCGGATGCGGTAGGCGCGGATGATCATCAGCGCGCGGATGGAATCGAGGACGGCGCGCTTGATCTGGTCCTCGCTGACCTGGGCGCCCGTCTCGGCCGCCCTGGCGCGGATGCGGTCGGCGATGGGCCGGGCCTCGGCCGGCCAGAAGCCCGTCAGCGCCGCGGTCAGCTCGTCCGTCGGGGCGGGCGGCCAGTCGGGACGCGACCACGAGGCCCCGGCGGCCTCGGTGCGGACGTCGCGTTCGGCATCGCCGAGGGCGCCGAAGAAGGCCGCCCAGGAGGAATCGACGGCGCCGGGATCGCGCGCATAGGTGGCATAGAGCTGTTCCACGTAATCGGCATTCGCCCCGGCGAGCGGGGAGGAGGCGTGGAAGGCGGCGTTGGGCGTCTGTTCGGTCATGGTCTGCCCTTCCTGCGGCTTGGATCCGGTTCGGCGGCGGGGTTGCGGGCGGCGCGCGTCAACGGCATCGCACCACCATCTTCATCATGCCGGGCACGGGATTGGGATCGTCGATCCGCAGGACCGTGGCCTCGGCTGGCCTGCGGCCGATGGCGGCGCAGAGGCGCGCGGCGGCAGGCCCGCGCCGGTAGAGCGGCACCGCATCGGCGATGAAATAGAGCAGGAAGCTGCCGTCCCCGCCCATGTGCAGCGCCACGATCGCGGTGCCGGGCAGGCCGGTCAGCTCTTCGGCGCCGCCGCTGGCCTGGGCGAGGGCGGCGCCGGACGGAAGTGCAAGGGCAATGGCAAGGGCGAGGGGGCGGATCATGCGGCAGCCTCCGCGACGGGCGGCCCGTAGCGGTTGGGCAGCGTGCCGGTGCGGCGGACGAGGTTGACGACCAGCCAGACCGAGGCGCCGAGCGCGAGGAGGGCAAGGCCGAAGAGGCGCACCAGGCCGAACCCGTCCATCCAGGCCTCGAGATCCTCCGGTTCGTGGATGCCGCCGGGATGGCCGGCCAGCGACCACAGGACGTAGCCCGCCGCCAGGCTGGCGATGGCGCCGGGCACCAGCGCGTGCCAGCCGGGGCGACCGGTGTCGTGCAGCCGCCGGAAGGTCACGGCAAGCAGGGGGACGGCCGTGAGGACCGCCCAGGCATCGGTGAGCGGGCCGCCCTTGACCCCGGTGTCGAAGCGGAAGCGCCACCAGACGGGCATGTCGGGCAGGAAGCCCGCCGCATCCGGGCCCCAGATCGCCCGGTCGGCCGCGGCGGCGGCAATGGCGACGAGGAAGACGGCGAACAGGAACCAGGCGTATTCGGCGCGCCCGGCGCGACCGGAAAAGGTGGCATAGCTGCGGAAGCCGGAAAGGGTGGCCCGGACGGGGGTCATGCCGGCGTCGCCTCCGGTTCGGGGCCGTAGCGGTTGGCACCCCTCTCGCCCGGCTGGCACAGCATGACGATCAGCGCGACGGCGGGGATGAAGGTGGCGGCGCCGACCAGCGCCATCCGCGCCGGGCCGAAGGCAGCGAGGCGATCCATCATCTCCTCGGGCGAGCCGATGCCGGCCGAGAAGAGCCCGAGCGAGCGGGCCGCCCAGGCGAGGGCGGCGAGGGCGACGATGGTCGGCACCAGAAGCAGCCAGCCGGGGCGGCCCGTGTCGTGCAGGCGGCGCCAGCCGACGGCGAGGGCGGGCAGGAAGGTGGCCAGTCCCCACAGGCCCGAGACCGGGCCACCCGCCCCGTCGGCGCCGCCGAAGCCGAGCCCCTCGTCGATCGCCGAGGCGGCCGAGGAGGTGAGCGCGAGGAAGAGCGCGAACCACCAGTATTCGCTGCGCCGCGCGCGGCCCCGGAAGGTCGCGTAGTTGCGAAAGCAGGTCCTGACGGACTGGCCGAAGGTCATCTCAGCCGATCGCCTTCATCACCGCCGCGCCGAGGTCCGCCGGGCTGTCGGCCACGACGATCCCCGCCGCGCGCATCGCCTCGATCTTCGATGCCGCGTCGCCCTTGCCGCCCGAGACGATGGCGCCGGCATGGCCCATGCGGCGGCCGGGGGGCGCCGTGCGCCCGGCGATGAAGCCCGCGACGGGCTTCTTCCGCCCGCGACGCGCCTCGTCCTTCAGGAACTGGGCGGCCTCCTCCTCGGCCGAGCCGCCGATCTCGCCGATCATGATGATGGCCCGGGTCTCGGGGTCGGCGAGGAACATCTCGAGCACGTCGACATGCTCGGTCCCCTTGATCGGGTCGCCGCCGATGCCCACGGCGGTGGACTGGCCGAGGCCGACATCGGTGGTCTGCTTGACCGCCTCGTAGGTCAGCGTGCCCGAGCGGCTGACGACGCCGACCGAGCCGCGCCGGAAGATCGAGCCCGGCATGATGCCCATCTTGCATTCGCCGGGGGTCAGCACGCCGGGGCAGTTGGGGCCGATCAGGCGGGTCCGCGACCCCTCGAGGGCGCGCTTGACGCGCATCATGTCGAGGACGGGGATGCCCTCGGTGATGCAGACGACCAGCGGGATTCCGGCGTCGATGGCCTCGAGGATCGAATCGGCGGCGAAGGGCGGGGGGACGTAGATGACCGAGGCGTCGGCCCCGGTCGCGGCAACCGCCTCGTGGCAGGAATTGAAGACCGGCAGGCCGAGATGCTCGGTCCCGCCCTTGCCGGGGGTCACGCCGCCGACCATCCGCGTGCCGTAGGCGATGGCCTGTTCGGAATGGAACGTGCCCTGGCTGCCGGTGAAGCCCTGGCAGATGACGCGGGTGGCCCTGTTCACGAGGACGGACATTGCCGGATCACCCCCTCACCGCCCTGACGATCTTGCGGGCCGCGTCGCTGAGGTCGTCCGCGGCGATCGCGTTCAGCCCGCTGTCGTTGATGATCTTCTTGCCGAGCTCGACATTCGTGCCCTCGAGCCGCACGACCAGCGGCACCTTCAGCCCCACCTCCTTCACCGCCGCGACGATCCCCTCGGCGATGATGTCGCAGCGCATGATGCCGCCGAAGATGTTGACGAGGATGCCCTTCACGTTGGGGTCGGAGGTGATGATCTTGAAGGCCTCGGTCACCTTCTCCTTGGTGGCGCCGCCGCCGACGTCGAGGAAGTTCGCGGGCTCGGCGCCCTCGAGCTTGATGATGTCCATCGTCGCCATGGCCAGGCCCGCGCCGTTGACCATGCAGCCGATCTCGCCGTCGAGCGCGATGTAGTTGAGGTCGAACTTCGAGGCGGCCAGTTCCTTGGGGTCCTCCTCGGTCTCGTCGCGCAGCGCCAGGATGTCGGGCTGGCGGTAGAGGGCGTTGTTGTCGAAGCCCATCTTGGCGTCGAGCAGGTGCAGGTCGCCGGCCCTGGTCACGACAAGGGGGTTGATCTCGACAAGCTCGGCGTCGCGCTCGACGAAAAGCCGGTAGAGCCTGGTGGCGAGATCGACGCACTGCCTGACCTGCCGGCCCGACAGGCCCAGCGCGAAGGCGATGCGGCGGCCGTGGAAGGGCTGGATGCCGGTGGCGGGATCGACGTCGAAGGTGAGGATCCTGTCGGGCGTCTCGCGCGCGACATCCTCGATCGACATGCCGCCTTCGGTCGAGGCGACGAAGCTGATGCGGCCCGAGCGGCGGTCGATGAGCAGCGCGAGGTAGAGTTCGCGCTCGATGTCGCTGCCGTCCTCGATGTAGACGCGGTTCACCGTCCGGCCCGCCGGCCCGGTCTGGAGCGTCACCAGCGTCCGGCCGAGCATGCGCGCGGCCTCGGCCGCGGCCTCGCCCACCGAACGGGTGATGCGGACCCCGCCCTTCTCGCCGGCCTCGGCCTCGCGGAAGCGGCCCTTGCCGCGGCCGCCGGCATGGATCTGCGCCTTGACCACCCAGACCGGCCCGTCGAGTTCGGCGGCCGCGTTCTTGGCATCCTCGGCGCGCATGACGACGCGGCCGTCCGAGACCGGCAGGCCGTACTGCCGCAGGAGCCCCTTGGCCTGGTATTCGTGGATGTTCACGGCGTTGTCCCCTCGCCCCCCGTGACCGTTGCGCCGGGCATGGCATAAGGCGGGGGAGTGACAAACGGATAAATCGCGGCCGGGGCGGGGGCGGGCGATATTTCCGCAAATCGTGATCACACGATTTCTGCGCGTGATCACATCGCCGCGGGCGAGTCGCCGCCGCCCCCGCCGGACCGCCGCCGCCCGGCCGGGGCGCCGCGCCCGCTCAGTTCAGGATGAGGGCATACATCAGGCCTTGGCCCTCGACCATGTTCTCGAAGCGCAGCCAGGCATCGGACGAGAGGGGCGGGGCGATCCTTGCATAGGGCAGGGCGTCGATGCCGTGGATCCAGCCGAGGACATCGACGGGCGCGGGATCCTCCAGCCAGGCGGCGAGGTCGATCCCCGCCCCGACGGGCAGTCCCGGATGGCTGATGACGCGCCGGCCCTCGAGCAGCGCCCTGATCTCGCCCAGGACCCCGGTCCAGGCGGCGCCGGTGTCCGGGGCCATGCGCAGGCCCAGGGCCGAGGTCTGGCGGGCGTTCGGGATCCATTCCGCGTCGTTGTCGGTCTCGGCCGCGACCAGCCGCCAGAAGCGCAGGTTCTGTTCGACCATCGCCAGCAGATGCGCCCGGGCCGAGCGGGTGAGCGCGGGGTCGGGCTTCTGGCGCAGCGCCATCACGATGATGGCGATCCGGTCGATCGCGGGGCGTTGGCCCCAGACGTCGTAATACGAGGGATAGAGGTGGCCGAAGCGGTCCGTGCGGTCCCTGTTGGCGGCGAAGACGCGTTCGGTCGGGCCCGTCGGATCGAAGGCGACGACGAGATCGGCCACCGCGCCGACGAGATGGGCATAGGCGGACAGCCAGGCGGCATCGGCGGTGTCGAAGCGGATCGCGGGCGGCGCCGCGGGCATGCCTTCCTCCATCTGCCAGGGGTCGATGAAGGCGCCGGTGACCAGCGGCAGGAGCGCCTCGCCCTCGCCGCGCCGGCCGTTGCCGTCGATGTCGAGCCAGAGGTCGGACAGGCGCACCGTCAGGCCGATCGTGGCGTCGTCGGGAATCGCCGCAAGGTCGCCGCGCGCCGCCTCCATGTCGGCGGCCACGTCGCGGAAGATCCCGGTGACGAGGTCGGGCGTCCAGTCCTCGGGCGAGGGATTGGCCGGCAGCTCGAGGCGCAGCACGGGAACGGGCGCGAGCCCTGCCGTGGCGCCGTGCCGCCAGCGCGTCTGGAGCGCCCGTTCGACCGCGCGCAGGAAGCGCACGCCGCCCCGCGCGAAGAGATCGTCGGGCGAGGGCGCGGGCAGGGCGGCGAGGGCCGCCTCGGTGGCGGCCAGACCGTCGCGGCCGATGCGGGCAGACCAGTCCTCGGCCGGGGCGGCGATGGCGCCGCCGGGGACGGCGACGGTTGCGGCGGCAAGGCAGGCGACGAGACGGAGTGCGGTGCGCATCGGCGGTTCTCCCCTGGCGGGTGTCGAGATTTCGGTCCGGGTTCGCGCGCTGCGCGGCCAGCCTAGCGCGGCGGGGCCCCGCAGGGGAAGGGTATTCGTCACGACCCCGGCAGGGGCGGGGGCGGACTTGCCCCCGGCCCGCCGGCATGGCACCCAGCCGGCGCGAGGGCGCAGGGGAGGGGGCCGCGATGACCGCAGGCAGGACCGGAAGCTACGATGTCTCGGCGGCGGGGCTGCCGCGGGTGTCGCACGGGCGGGGCAGCCATATCTGGGACGTGACGGGCAAGCGCTATGTCGACGGGTCGGGGGGGCCGGCCGTCTACTGCCTCGGCCATGCCGATCCGCGGGTGAACCGGGCGGTGATGGCGCAGATGGAGAAGATCGCGCATGGCTACCGCTACCTCTTCACCTCGGACCCGCTCGAGGAGATGACGGAGATCATCGCCGGCCACATGGGGGGCGATCTGGAGGAGATGGTCTTCGTCACCGGCGGCACCGAGGCGGTGGAGAGCGCGCTGAAGATCGCGCTGCAGTACCATCACGACAGCGGCGCGCCGGGCCGGGTGCGCTTCATCGCGCGCCACCGCTCCTGGCACGGCAACACGCTGATGGCCACCGCGCTGTCGGGTTTCGAGGCGCGCCGGCGCGCCTTCGCGGGCGCGCTGCCGCCGGTCGGGCGGGTCGGCGCGGCCAATGAATACCGGCCGCCGGCGGGCGTGCCGCCCGAGGGGCTGGCGGCGCATCTGGCGGCCGAGCTCGAGGCCGAGATCCTGCGCCTCGGGCCGGAGACGGTGGCGGCCTTCATCTTCGAGCCGGTGGTCGGCGCGGCGGGCGGCGTGGTGCCGGCGCCGCCGGGTTATGCGGCAGCGGTGGCCGGGGTATGCCGGCGGCACGGCGTGCTGGTGATCGCCGACGAGGTGATGTGCGGCTCGGGGCGCACCGGGGTCTGGCGCGCCTCGGCCGAGGACGGGATCCAGCCCGACATCGTGACGGTGGCCAAGGGCCTGTCGGGGGGCTACCTGCCGCTGGGCGCGGCGGTCTTCTCGCGGCGGATCGGCGAGGTGCTGCGCCGGGGGCATGGCGGCCCGCTGACCGGGCACACCTATACCTGTCTCTTATACACATCTGACGCTGCCG
>JAOADN010000086.1 GCA_026417295.1 Paracoccaceae bacterium | reverse complement strand
ATCGAGAACATGGGGGCGCGGGTCATCGGCCCCGCCGAGGTCCGCGAGCGCCTCGCGCTCACCCGGCGCGCGCCCCTGCCGGCCTGAGCGCATGCTGCGCGCCCTCGCCCTCGCCGCGCTTCTCGGCCTCGGCACCTGCCAGGCCGGCAAGGCGCCCGACGCGCCGCTCACCGGCCCGGCCAGGGTCGAGGCCGACCGCAAGGCCTGCGAGAAGCGCGGCGGCAACTTCGCGCCGGGCGGGCGGTCGCAGGCGCTCTACTGCTTCGTCGTGCCGAAGGACGCGGGCCGGCAGTGCACGAAATCCACCCAGTGCAGCAGCGCCTGCCTCGCCTTCGGCACCTGCGCGCCCGTCGCACCGCTCCTCGGCTGCCACGAGATCCGCAACGCCGCCGGCGTGATCGTGACCCAATGCATCGACTGAGGGCCGCCCTCTGCCTCGCGCTCGCCGCCTGCGCGCCGGCCGCGCCGGCAGGCTTCCGCGACGCGGACCGGACGATCGCCTCGGCCGCCCTCTTCGATCCGGCGCGCTTCGCCGATGTCTGGCACGTCGTCGCGGCCTTCGGCGAGGATGCCGGCTGCGGCCCGCTGGCCCAGACCTGGGCGCCGGCCGGCCCCGGGCGCTTCAACGTCACCGGTACGGCCTGCGGCCCGGCGGGCAGCCGCGCCTTCGCCGCCACGGCCGAGGTCACGGGGCCGGGGCGTCTGGCCTTCGCCGGCCCGCGCGGGCGGGAAGAACTGTGGGTCCTGTGGACCGACGACACCTACCGCGTCGCCGCCATCGGCACGCCGGACGGCCGTCGCGGCTGGATCCTCGCGCGCAGGCCCGACATCGCGCCCGACCTCTACGAGGCGGCGCGCGAGGTCATGGATTTCAACGGCTACGACATGGACCGCCTGGTCAGGCTGTGACCGGCGGAAGGGAGGGAAGGATGAAGGGAACGGCGGCCATCATCGGCGGCGGCGTGATCGGCGGGGCCTGGGCGGCGCGGTTCCGCCTCATGGGCTGGAACGTGCGCGTCTTCGACCCCGACCCCGAAAGCGAGCGCAAGCTCTCCGAGGTCATGGCCAACGCGCGCCGGTCGCTCCCCGGCCTCTACGAGGTGGCGCTGCCGGCCGAGGGCGGCCAGACCCGCCATGCCACCATCGCCGAAACCGTCGCCGGCGCCGACTGGGCGGTGGAAAGCGTGCCCGAACGGCTCGAGATCAAGCACCGCGTCTACCGCGAGATCCAGACCGCGGCGCCGGGCGTGGTGATCGGCTCGTCGACCAGCGGGTTCAGGCCTTCGGAGTTGCAGGAAGGCGCCATCGCGCCGGGCAACATCCTCGTCACCCATCCCTTCAACCCGGTCTACCTGTTGCCGCTCGCCGAGCTTGTCGCCTCGCCGGCCAATCCCGCCGCCACGGTCGATCGCGCCGCGGCCGTGCTCTCCGCGATCGGCATGCATCCCCTGCGCGTCAGGAAGGAGATCGACGCCCATATCGCCGACCGTTTCCTCGAGGCCGTCTGGCGCGAGGCGCTCTGGCTCGTCAAGGACGGCATCGCCACGACCGAAGAGATCGACGACGCCATCCGCTACGGCTTCGGCCTGCGCTGGGCGCAGATGGGCCTGTTCGAGACCTACCGCATCGCCGGGGGCGAGGCGGGGATGCGCCATTTCCTCGCCCAGTTCGGGCCGGCGCTCAAATGGCCCTGGACGAAGCTCATGGACGTGCCCGAGTTCGACGACGAGCTCGTCGACCTGATCGCCGGGCAGTCCGACGCGCAGTCGGGGAAATACTCGATCCGCGAACTGGAACGGATCCGCGACCAGAACCTCGTCGGCATCATGCGGTCGCTCAAGGGCTATGCGGGCGACCCGAAGGCGGGCTGGGGGGCGGGGGCGCTGCTGCGCGAACAGGACCGGGCGTTGCGCGGTCCCGCCCCCGACCTGTCGCAGCCGATCCCCACCGTCACGCGCGCCGTGCCGCTCGACTGGACCGACTACAACGGGCACATGAACGAGGCGCGCTACGCCCAGGCCTTCAACGACGCCTCCGACCGGCTGATGGAACTGATCGGGATCGACGGCGACTACATCGGCAGCGGCAAGGGCACGCTGTTCACGGCCGAGACCCATGTCCGCTACCTGAACGAGGTGAACATCGGCGACACGATCGCGGTGACGACGCGGGTCCTCCGGGCCGAGGGCAAGAAGATCCATCTCTGGCACGAGATGCGCGTCGGCGGGGCGCTGGTTGCAACCGGCGAACACATGATGCTGCACGTCGATCTGGCGACGCGGAAGACATCCGACCCCGCGCCCGAGGTTGCGGCAAGGCTGGCGGCGATCGCGGCGGCCCATGCCGGGCCGCTGCCCGAGGGGGCGGGGCGCTTCGTCGGGCAGCCGAAGTAGCGGCGCGATGCGCCGCGCGCTCGTCACCGGCGGCAACCGCGGCATCGGCCTCGCCATCGCCGGGGGGCTGGCGGCGCAGGGGATCGCGGTCGTGATCGGGGCGCGCGATGCCGATGCCGGGCGCGCGGCGGCCGGACGGGTCGGGGGGCGCTCGGTCCTGCTCGACCTCTTGCGGCCAGAGACCTTCGCCGCGTCCCTCGCCGAAGCCGGCCAGATCGACATCCTCGTCAACAACGCGGGCATCCTGCGCGACGTGCCGCTCACCGCGCCCGACAGCGACTTCGAAGAGGCGATGCAGGTCATGGTCCATGCCCCCTTCGCGCTGATCCGCGCGCTCGCCCCCGGCATGGCCGCGCGCGGATGGGGCCGGATCGTCAACCTCTCCTCGGGCTGGGGCAGCTTCGCCGAGGGGCTGGGCGGGCCGGGGGCCTATGGCGTGGCCAAGGCCGCGCTCAACGCGCTGACCAGGGCGATGGCGCGGGACCTGCCCGCCTCGGTGAAGATCAACGCCGTCGATCCGGGATGGGTGCGCACGCGGATGGGGGGCCCCGCCGCGCCGCTGTCGCCGGCCGAAGGCGCGGAGACGGCGATCTGGCTGGCCACGCTGCCCCCGGACGGCCCGACCGGCGGCTTCTTCCGCCGCCGCCGGCCCGTCCCCTGGTAGGGCAGGGGCATGGGCGAACCCGCCCGCCTCGCCGCGGGGATCGACCCCGGGACCGGCCCGGGCCCCGCCCGGTCCCGCGCCCCCACCCGCCGCCCTCTCCGCCGCAGGCCCCGGCCGCAGGCGGCGACGGGCGCCCGGGGAAGGGCGATGGGGACGGGGGGGCAGGGATCATCCCCGGCGCGGCATGCCGGGCGGCCTGCGCCCCCGGGGGGGCTGCACGACCCGGCCCGCCGCACCGCGCCGCGCCCCGCGCCTGCGGCCGCTCCTGCCCCGTCCTCCTTCGCCCGTCCTCCTTCGCCCGTCCTCCTTCGCCCGTCCTCCTTCGCCCTTGCGCCTTCCCCGTTCCGCCCCTTGCCCTTCCCCTCCCTTCCCGTTCCCCCTTCCCCCTTCCCAATTCATCCTGGGTCAAATACTCCACGGGGGGCGCGGGGGGTGTGAAACCCCCCGCCGGTTCCGGGGTGCGAACCCCCCGCCCGTTCCGAGGTGCCGCCATGATCCCCGTCAGGGGCTACGAGAACCGCAGGGTCGCCGTCCTCGGCCTCGGCCGCTCCGGGCTCGCCGTCCTGCACGCGCTCGCCGCCGGCGGCGCGCTGCCCCTGGCCTGGGACGACAGCGCCGAGGCGCGGGCCCGCGCCGAGGCGGCGGGCTACGCCATGGCCGACCTCGCCCGCGACCGGGACTGGCAGGACGTGGCGCTGCTCGTCACCTCGCCCGGGATCCCCCATCTCTATCCCGCGCCGCATCCGGCCATCGCCCAGGCGCTCCGGCGCGGTGTGCCGGTGGACAACGACATCGGGCTCTTCTTCCGCTCCTGGGGCAGCGCCGACTGGGACCGCTTCGACCAGCCGCCGAAGGTGGTGGCGGTCACCGGCTCGAACGGCAAGTCCACCACGACGGCACTCATCCACCATGTCCTGAAGGCCGCGGGCCGCCCGACGCAGATGGCCGGCAACATCGGCCGCGGCGTGCTCGACCTCGATCCGCCCGCCGATGGCGAGGTCGTGGTGCTGGAACTCTCCTCCTACCAGACCGAGCTCGCCCGCGCGCTGACCCCAGACATCGCCGTCTTCACCAACCTCTCGCCCGACCATCTCGGCCGGCATGGCGGCATGGGCGGCTATTTCGCGGCCAAGGCGCGTCTCTTCACCCTCGGCGGTCCCGACCGGGCGGTGATCGGCGTGGACGAGACCGAGGGGATGTTCCTGGCCGGCGCCCTGGCCGAGGGGCCGGCCGACGACCGGGTGATCCGCGTCTCGGCGGGGCAGAAGCTCGAGGGGCCGGGCTGGTCGGTCTTCGCCCGCAAGGGGTTCCTCGCCGAATGGCGCAAGGGACGGCAGGTGGCGAGCGTGGACCTGCGCGGCATCTCCGGCCTGCCGGGCGCGCACAACCACCAGAATGCCTGCTGCGCCTGGGCGACCTGCCGGTCACTCGGCCTCGCCCCGCGCGAGATCGAGGCGGCGTTCCACAGCTTCGCCGGCCTGCCGCATCGCAGCCAGCTTGTCGCCGAGCGCGGCGGCGTGCGCTTCGTCAACGACAGCAAGGCCACCAACGTGGACAGCGCGGCCAGGGCGCTCCAGGCCTTCCCCCGCATCCGCTGGATCGCCGGGGGCCTCGGCAAGGAGGGCGGGATCGCCGCGCTGGCCCCGCATCTCGGCAGCGTCGTGAAGGCCTATCTCATCGGCCATTCGGCCCGCGACTTCGCCCTCCAGCTCGGCCAGACCCCGCACGAGATCTGCGGGACGATGGAGCAGGCCGTCGCCCGCGCCGCCGCCGAGGCACGGCCCGGCGAGGTGGTGCTGCTCGCCCCCGCCGCGGCGAGCTTCGACCAGTATCCGAACTTCGAGAAGCGCGGCGAGGACTTCGCCGCCCGCGTCGCGGCGCTGGGGGACTGAAGCGCCGCGGCGCTGGCGTTGCGGAACCGCCCGATTCCGGCTGACGGCCCGGCCGCACCTCGCCCATGCCTCCGGCCGCGTCCGGCGCCGGACTCAGGCCCCGATGCCGCCTCCGCCGCCAAGAGCGCGTCAAGCTTGCGATAGCCGTCCTCCATCCCTTCGGCCATCGGCGTCACCGCCGCCGCCTCGCGCGCCGCGCGCGAGGCGTAGCGCGCCACCATCGACAGCCGCGTCGTGCCGGGGCCGATCTCCTCCAGCCGCTGGGTCACGCCCGTCTCGTCGCCCGTCCGGTCCTCGTCGAAGATCTCGGCATGGACAAGAAGGTCCGGCGCCCGGACGGTCACGTAGCGCCCGCTCACGCCGACCTGGCGGTCCGGGCCCGTCTGCCAGACCCAGCGGAAGGCGCCGCCCTCGCGCAGGTCCATCTCGCAGACCACCATCGGCCAGTCCCGCGCCCAGAGCCAGCGTTGCACCACCGCAGGGTCGGTCAGCGCCTGCCACAGCCGGGCCGGCGGGGCGCGGAAGTCGCGCGTGAAGGCGATCTCCGTCTCGCCTCTCGTGGCGACGCCGAGCTGGCCGGGCATGTCAGGCCTCTCCCGCAACCAGCATGGCGTCAGGCTTGCCGTGGACCACGTCCATCCCGTCGGTCATGCCCGTCTCGATGGCCGCCGCGCGTGAGGCGGCATCGGCATGGCGCATCGTCATCTCCATCCGCGTCCCCCCGCCTTCGGCGGCAGGAAGCGTCGTCACCTCGCACCATTTCGCGGGATCGCCGTTGAAGGGCTCGCGGTGGACCATGCGGTGCGGCGGCTCGACCTGAAGGATCGGGCCCGTGAAGAAGAAGCTCGCGCCCTCCGGCCCGGTATGGCGGAAGGTGAAGCTGCCGCCGGGGCGGGGATCGATCTCGCAGGTCGTCATCGGCCAGTCGAAGGCCCACATCCAGCGCGGGATGACCGCGGGGTCGGTCAGCGCGCGCCAGACCCCTTCGGGCGGGGCGGCGAACGAGCGGCGGACGATGATGCCGGTCTCGCCGCCCAGGGCGGTCTGCATGGCGCGTGGCTGGTCGATCAAGTTCACGGCGCGTCTACCTTTTCGGTCCGGCTTGCTTCCATCTCGTCCAGCACGGCATCGAGCCGGCCGAACGCCCCTTCCCAGGCGGCCCGGTAGGCGCCGAGCCAGTCCCACAGGTCGCGGATCGCCTCGGGCCGCAGCCGGCGCGGGCGCGCGGTTCCGGCGACGCGTGTCTCGATCAGGCCCGCCTGCTCGAGCACCTTGAGATGGCACGAGACCGCCGGTTGGTTCAACCCTTTCCACGGGGCGAGTTCGCCTGCCCTCGACGCGCCCCGCGCCGGTTGCGCGACGATGGCGCGGCGGGTCGGGCCCGCAAGGGCGGGACGGGCGTGACCGAGGTCCATCGCGGTGTCCTCCTGTCGCCTCGATGACAGATCGGTCATACCATGAAGGACCCGTCCTGCCACCGAACCCCTGCAGCGCGTCGGCCCGCATCGGGCCTCCTCGCTCACGGGAGGGGGTCGCCGCTCGTCGGCCCGCGCCGGGCCTCCTCGCTCACGGGAGGGGGGCGCCGCTCGTCGGCCCGCGCCGGGCCTCCTCGCTCACGGGGCGGGCGGGACGCGACCGCGAGGGAGCGCCGCCCGTTCGGCGGTTCGCACCGAGGCAGGCGCGGGACGCGACCGCGAGGGAGCGCGGCGGCACCGTTCGCAGGCCCGCGCCGGGCCTCCTCGCTGACGGGAGAGGGGTGCGCCGCTCGTCGGCCCGCATCGGGCCTCCTCGCTATCAGGTGCGCGGGGGACGCGACCGCGAGGGAGCGTCCGTCCTCGTCCAGGAAGGTCTTCCCGCGCAAGGCGCGCGACCGCGCGGGAGCGCCGCTGAATTGGCGCATCGCCCCGAGGCGGACGCCAGACGCGACCGCGAGGGAGCGCGGCGGCACCGCTCGTCGGCCCGCACCGGGCCTCCTCGCCTTCGGCAGAGGGAGGCACCGCTCTCCGGCCCCGGAGCGCCCTCCCGCGTCCCGCTCCACCTGACGCGCTCAGATTTCGCGGTGGAACCGGTACGGAAACCTGCTAGAATCCCGCGCCAGACCCGGGAAGAACCGGGCGGATCGAGGCAGAGCGGGACTTCCGACATGACGGAGATGGTCTACGGCACCGTTCCCATCCGCGCGGGCGAGCCGATCCTGCCGCGCTGGTGGAGGACGATCGACAAGCTCTCGCTCACCTGCGTGCTGATCCTCTTCGGCATCGGGCTCCTGCTCGGACTGGCGGCCTCGGTCCCCCTGGCCGAGAAGAACGGCCTGCCGCCCTTCTACTATGTCGAGCGCCAGATGGCCTTCGGCGCGGTCGCCGTCGCCGTCATGGTCGTCCTGTCGATGCTGCCGCCGCAGGCGGCGCGGCGCCTCGGCGTGATCGGCTTCGTCCTGTCCTTCCTCGCGCTGCTGCTCCTGCCGGTCTTCGGCACGGATTTCGGCAAGGGCGCCGTGCGCTGGTTCTCCTTCGGCTTCGCCTCGGTGCAGCCCTCGGAATTCCTCAAGCCCGGCTTCGTCGTCCTGACCGCCTGGCTCATGGCCGCCGCGATGGAGATCGGCGGGCCGCCGGGGCGGCTCTACTCCTTCCTCGTCGCGACGGTGATCGTCGTCATGCTCGCGCTCCAGCCCGATTTCGGTCAGGCCGCGCTGATCCTCTTCGCCTGGGGCGTGATGTACTTCGTCGCCGGGGCACCCTTCCTGCTGCTCACGGTGATCGGCGGCATCGTCGCGGCCGGCGGGCTTGCGGCCTATTCGCATTCGGAGCATTTCGCCCGCCGGATCGACGGCTTCCTGTCGGCCGACATCGATCCGCGCACCCAGATCGGCTATGCCGCAAGCGCCATCCAGGAGGGCGGCTTCTTCGGCGTCGGCGTCGGCGAGGGGCAGGTCAAGTGGACTCTGCCCGACGCGCATACGGATTTCATCATCGCCGTCGCGGCCGAGGAATACGGCCTCGTCCTCGTCCTCGCGGTCATCGTGCTCTACGCCGTCGTCGTCGTGCGCTCCCTCTGGCGGCTGATGCGCGAGCGCGACCCCTTCATCCGCCTCGCCGGCACGGGCCTGGCCTGCGTCTTCGGCGTGCAGGCGCTGATCAACATGGGTGTCGCGGTCCGGCTCCTGCCGGCCAAGGGCATGACCCTGCCCTTCGTCAGCTACGGCGGCTCCTCGGTGATCGCCAGCGGCATCGCGATCGGCCTTCTTCTCGCGATGACGCGGACCCGCCCGCAGGGCACGATCGGCGACATCCTCCTGCGGCGGGGGCGCTAGGGGGTGGCCCCCCTGCTTCTCATAGCGGCCGGGGGCACGGGCGGGCACATGTTCCCCGCCCAGGCCCTTGCCGAGGCAATGCTCGCCCGGGGCTGGCGGGTCAGGCTGTCGACCGATGCGCGCGGGGCGCGCTATGCGGGGGGCTTCCCGCCGGCCGTCGCGGTGCAGACCGTCGCCGCGGCGACCACCGCACGCGGGGGGGTGGCCGGGCGGATCGCCGCGCCCTTCCGCATCGCCGCCGGCATCGCCGCGGCCAAGTGGCGCATGATCCTCGACCGCCCCGCCGTCGTCGCGGGTTTCGGCGGCTATCCGACGATCCCCGCGCTCGCGGCCGCCTGGGCCCTGCGCGTGCCCCGCCTCGTGCACGAGCAGAACGGCGTCCTCGGCCGGGTGAACGCCGCCTTCGCCCGGCGCGTCGATGCCGTCGCCTGCGGCACCTGGCCCACCGCCCTGCCGCCCGGCGTCGCCGGCACCCATACCGGCAACCCCGTCCGCCAGGCCGTCCGCGACCGCGCCGGCGCGCCCTACATCCCGCCGGGCGACTATCCGCTGTCGCTCCTCGTCATCGGCGGCAGCCAGGGCGCCCGCATCCTGTCCGAGGTCGTGCCCGCCGCCCTCGCGGCCCTGCCCGCGGCCCTGCGCGGCCGGCTGCGCGTCGCCCACCAGGCGCGGGCCGAGGACCAGGACCGCGCGCTTGCCGCCTACGAGGCCGCCGGGATCGCCGCCGAGGTCATGCCCTTCTTCGCCGACATCCCCCGCCGCCTCAGCGAGGCGCAGCTCGTCGTCTCGCGCGCCGGCGCCTCCTCGGTCGCCGACATCGCCGCGATCGGCCGCCCGGCGATCCTCGTGCCCTACGCCGCCGCCACGGCCGATCACCAGACGGCCAATGCCCGCGCCCTGGTCGAGGCCGGGGCCGCGATCCTGATCCCCGAATCGCGCCTTGACGCCGGCACGCTCTCGGCGCACATCGCGGCGGTCCTCGAGGATCCTGCGGCCGCCCAGCGCATGGCGGCCGCCGCGCTGGCCTGCGCGGTCCCCGATGCAACCGAACGCCTGGCCGCGATGGTCGAGGCACTGGCGGAGAAGAGGCGATGAACGCAGCCGCGACCAAGCTGCCCCTCGAACTGGGGCCCATCCACTTCATCGGCATCGGCGGCATCGGCATGTCCGGCATCGCCGAGGTGCTGATGACGCTCGGCTACACCGTCCAGGGC
>JAOADN010000085.1 GCA_026417295.1 Paracoccaceae bacterium | reverse complement strand
CCTGGAGCGCCGCGAACTCCGCCGACGAGATCAGCGAAACCGCGGTCGAAGCCACCGTTGCCGAGAGGTCCTCGGGTCTGAATATCCCCCCGACCAGGGCAAGCAGCAGAAGGCCGGCGTGCCCGGCCGCCGATACCGTCAGACCGATGCGATCCGCCGGTTCCATCGCCGCTCAGTTCCCGGGACTTGTGCCGAAGCCCGGCCCGCCCGCATCGGTCACGAGGATGATGTTGTTGAAGCCGCCCGCGTTCAGCGCGCCCATGACCTGCACGACGCGCTCGTAGGGGATCTTTCCGTCGGCGCGCAGGAACAGCTTGTCGTCCTGCCGCTCGGCCGCGATCGCCTTGAGCCGCGGCAGAAGCTCGGCCTCGCTGACCATGGTATCCTGTATCGCGATGCCGCCGTCGGCCTGCACGCTGATCGTCAGCGGCTCCTCCTGCTGGGTCGGCACCGACCTGGCCTGCGTCTTGGGCAGTTCCAGGGGCACGCCCACCGTCAGCAGCGGCGCGGCCACCATGAAGATGATGAGCAGGACCAGCATGACGTCCACGAAGGGCGTGACGTTGATCTCGCTCATCATCGCGGCCTTGCGGCGCCTGCCGCGCCGGCGGGTGGCGCCACTGCCCGCGCCCTTGACGACCCCGGCACCCATCTCAGGCCGCCGCGTCCAGCTGGCGCGACAGGATGGTCGAGAACTCGTCGGCGAAGGCGTCGTAGCCCGCCGCGATGCGGTCGGCATCGGTCGAGAGCTTGTTGTAGAAGATCACCGCCGGGATGGCGGCAAGCAGGCCCAGCGCCGTCGCCACCAGGGCCTCGGCGATCCCCGGCGCCACGACGGCAAGCGAGGTGTTCTGGCTGATCGCGATCTCCTCGAAGGCCGTCTTGATGCCCCAGACCGTGCCGAAGAGGCCGACGAAGGGCGCCGTGGAGCCGACCGTCGCCAGGAAGGGCAGGCCCTTGGTCAGCCGCTCGGTCTCCTTGGCGATGGCCACGTCCATCGACCGGTCGATCCGCGCCTGCGCGCCGGCGATCACGCCGTCCTGGCGGTGGCTGCGCCGCCATTCCGTCATCCCGGCGGCGAAGATCTTCTCGGACCCGCCGTCGGGGGCGGCCCCGATCTTTTCGTAAAGCTCGTCGAGCGGCTCGCCCGACCAGAAGGCGCGGTCGAAGGCGTCGGCCTCGCGGCGGGCCGCGCGGAAGACGATGAACTTCTGGATGATGATCGCCCAGGACCAGACCGAGGCCACGAGCAGCATCACCATCACGATCTTGACGGTCAGCGAGGCGCGCAGGAACAGCGCAAGAAGCGAAAAGTCGATCTCCGGCGCCGCTGTCGCAAGCGTTGTCGTATCCATGAATCTGCCCGCCTTTGGGGCCGCGGTTCAGGTCCGCAGCGTCTTCTTTGACGCCTCTTTACCCCGAAATCTTGGGGAAAGCCAACACATGTGCGTCAGGCGCAGCCGGCGCGTGCACAAATTCGCGCGCCCTTCAGGCCGCGCGGTGCTAGTGTCCCGGCAGCGGTCCGGCCCGCCGAGGGGCCGCACCGCCCACCGCCGACGGGAGGACCCGCGATGCCAGGCGCAACACTTCATGTCGAGCATCCGATCAGCGACTTTCCCACCTGGAAGGCCGCCTTCGACCGCTTTGCCGCGAAACGGCGCGAAATGGGCGTGACCGCCCAGCGCATCCATCAGCCGCAGGGCAATGCCGCCTACGTCCTCCTGCAGCTCGACTTCCCGAGCGTCGGGCAGGCGCAGGCCTTCGCCGCCTTCCTGCGCGAACAGGTCTGGAAGCGGGCCGAGGCCTCACCCGCCCTCGCCGGCACGCCCCGCGCCGAGGTCCTCGTCCCGATGGAGGTCTGAGCCGCCCGGCCCCGCGAGCCGCCTGCGCAGATCGTCCGGCAGGCGCACCGGCCGCGACCCGGCCAGTGCCACCAGCGTGACGGCCGAGGCGAAGAGGCGCTCTCCGCCGCGCCAGATGTCCTGCGCCAGCACGATGCGGGCGCCGGTCGCCGCCGCCAGCGCGGTGCGGACCTCGAGGAGGTCGTCGAACCGGGCCGGTGCCAGGAAGTCCGCCTCGATCCGCCGGACGGCGAAGACGATCCCCTGCCCGCTCCGCAGCGCCGTCTGGTCGATGCCGATGGCCCGCACCCATTCGGTCCGCGCCCGCTCGATGAACCGCAGGTAGTTGGCATAGTAGACGATCCCCGCAAGATCGGTGTCCTCGTAGTAGACGCGAAGCACGAAGCGGTGGGTCATGGCGGCCCCGGATACCCTCTCCCGGCCGAGGATGGGACAATCCCGCGGCCACCGCCAGAGGCGGCCAAGGGGGATGCGGTTTCGCAACCGCATCGATGCCGCTTCGAAGCGGCATCGACGGGCCGTCGACGGCCCGTCCCCGCCCCCCCGGGCCCGGCCCCATCCCGGGTGCCCCGGTGCGGCAGGCGCCCGGCGACAGGCCCGGCCCGCTCCCCTGCGGCTGCATGGCGCGGGCGACATTCCCGCCCCCGCAGCCCGCTGAACCGTCACCTGCGCCCCATGCCGCTTCGAAGCGGCATCGACGGGCCGTCGACGGCCCGTCCCCGCCCCCCCGGGCCCGGCCCCATCCCGGATGCCCCGGCGCGGCAGGCGCCCGGCGACAGGCCCGGCCCGCGCCCCTGCGGGTGCATGGCGCAGGCGGCAATCCCGCACGCGCAGCCCGCTGAACCGTCTCCTGCGCCCCATGCCGCTTCGAAGCGGCATCGACGGGCCGTCGACGGCCCGTCCCCGCCCTTCCACCGCGGGCCAACCCGTGCTTAATGGCGCAAGGGGGCGCGCACCCACGGGACACCCATGGCCGACCGTTCGGAATCCGAAAGCCGCAAGCTGCTCCGGCGGCTGCGCGACACGCTCCGCGAACCGGGCGCGGGGCAGGAACGGCTCGACCGCATCGTCCGCCTCATCGCCGATTCCATGGGCTGCGAGGTCTGCTCGATCTACCTCTTCCGCGACCCCGAGACGCTCGAGCTCTGCGCCACGCAGGGCCTGAAGAAGGAATCCGTCCACCAGACGCGGATGCGGCTGGGCGAGGGCCTCGTCGGGCGGGTGGCGCGCACGCTGACGCCGGTCAACACGCCCGACGCCCCGGCCGAGAAGGGCTTCCGCTACATGCCCGAGACGGGCGAGGAGCTCTACTCCTCCTTCCTCGGCGTGCCGATCCAGCGCGTCGGCGAGAAGCTCGGCGTCCTCGTCGTGCAGTCCCGCGACAAGCGCCACTATTCCGAGGACGAGGTCTACGCCCTCGAGGTCACCGCCATGGTCCTGGCCGAGATGGCCGAACTCGGCGCCTTCGCCGGCGCGGGCGAGAACGCGGCGCCCCCCCATGTCCAGCCCGTCACCTTCCGCGGCAGCACCGGCCAGGAGGGTGCGGCCGAGGGCCACGTCTGGCTGCACGAGCCGCGCGTCGTGGTGACGAACCCGGTGGCCGACGATCCCCTGACCGAGATCGAGCGCATCCGCGCCGCGGTGGGCGAGCTGCGCGTCTCGGTGGACGACCTGCTCAATGCCGAGAGCCTCGACAAGGAACAGAAGCAGGTCCTCGAGGCCTACCGCATGTTCGCCCATTCGCGCGGCTGGCTGCGCCGGATGGAGGAGGACATCGCCCGCGGCCTCTCCGCCGAGGCGGCGGTCGAGAAGGAACAGTCCGCCGCCCGCGCGCGGATGGAGCAGGTGCCCGACCCCTACCTGCGCGAGAGGCTCCAGGACCTCGACGACCTGTCGAACCGGCTCCTGCGCATCCTCACCGGCCAGGGCAACGACACCGGCGCCACCATGCCCGAGGACCCGATCCTCGTGGCGCGCAACATCGGCCCGGCGGAACTGCTGGACTACGGGCGCCGGCTCCGCGGCGTGGTGCTCGAGGAAGGCTCGGTCGGCAGCCATGCCGCCATCGTCGCCCGGGCGCTCGCCATCCCGCTCGTCATCCATGCCGAACGCATCACCACCGAGGCGCTGAACGGCGATCCCATCCTCGTCGACGGCGATCAGGGCATCGTCCACCTGCGCCCCGAGGAAACCGTCGCCCGCGCCTTCCGCGACAAGATCGCCATGCAGGCCGAGGCACAGAAGCGCTATGCCTCCCTGCGCAACCTGCCCGCAACAACGCTCTGCGGAACGACGATATCGCTGCACATGAATGCCGGCCTCATGGCCGACCTGCCCAGCCTCGAGGGCTCGGGCGCCGACGGCGTGGGCCTCTTCCGCACCGAGCTGCAGTTCCTGATCCGCACCAAGATGCCGCGCCGGGCGGAACTGGCCGCGCTCTATGCCCGCGTCATGGACGCCGCCAGGGGCAAGCGCGTGGCCTTCCGCACGCTCGACATCGGCTCGGACAAGGTGCTGCCCTACATGAAGCCGCCCGACGAGCCGAACCCCGCCATGGGCTGGCGCGCGGTCCGCGTCGGCCTCGACAAGCCGGGCGTCCTGCGCATGCAGCTCCAGGCACTGATCCGCGCCGCCCGGGGCCGGCCGCTGACCGTCATGTTCCCGCTCGTCACCGAGATGAGCGAGTTCCAGGCCGCCCGCGCCCATGTCCTGCGCGAGCTCGACCGCGAAAGGTCGCTCGGCCATCCCGTGCCCGGAACGATCGAGATCGGCGCGATGATGGAGACACCATCGCTGGCCTTCGCCCCCCGCGCCTTCTTCGAGCTGGCCGACTTCGTCTCGGTCGGCGGCAACGACCTGAAACAGTTCTTCTTCGCCGCCGACCGCGAGAACGAGCTGGTGCGGCGCCGCTACGACACGCTCAACCTGTCCTTCCTCACCTTCCTCGAACGGATCGTCGCGCGCTGCGCCGAGGCGGGGACACCCCTGTCCTTCTGCGGCGAGGATGCGGGCCGGCCCATCGAGGCCGTCGCCCTTGCCGCGATCGGCTTCCGCATGCTGTCCATGCGCCCGGCCTCGGTCGGCCCGGTGAAGGCGCTGCTGCGCAAGGTCAACCTCGAAGAGGCGCGCGCGGCGATCGGGCGGGCCCGTGCCGAGGGGGCCGAAAGCGCGCGCCCCCGGCTGAAGGAATGGCTGGCCAGCGTCGAGATCTGATGCGCCGCCGCCGCGCCGTCAGTCCGCGGCCTCGACCAGGCCCTTCTCGGCCAGGCCGTCCACCAGGCGGCGCAGGTCGGCCTCGATCCGCGCGGCCGACATGTCGGGAAAGGCCTCCGCCAGGTCGGCGGCGATCGCTTCGGGGATCGTCGGCTCGGCCAGCAGACCCCAGATCAACGCGGCAAGCCCGTCCATGCGGTGGATGGCCCTGCCCGCGCCATCGGCAAGATAGAGCGTGCCCCCGATCTCGGCCTCGGTCGTGTCGTCCCGCTGCCGGACCGGGACGCCCCTGCCGATGCGGCCGGGCGTCGCCGCGCCAAAGTCCGCCAGGCGGAAATGCCGGTCGGGCAGGACCCGCCGGGCCGGGCGTTCGCCGGGCCAGCCGGCGAAGGCCCGCTCCAGGCAGGCCACGGCCCCGCGCAGGTCGCCATAGGTCAGCCTGAAGACCGAGCGCCCGGCCAGAAGACCCGCCATCGCCTGCAGCACGTCGCCCGAATGGCGGTCGCGGGGGAAGTTCTGGTGCAGAAGCGCATCCATCGCCGCCTCCGGGGCGACGGGCGTCAGCACTGCGGGAACCCGGCCGTCCCGACGGTCGAGGATGACGAAGGCCCCGACCGGCCCGATCTCGCCATGCGGCGGCTGATCCTTCAGGCGCAGGTACTGGTACTGCCGGTTGCGCGGGCCGCCCACCGCCGCCGCCCAGTCCCGGAAGGCCGGATCCAGCGTCTCGGGCAGCGGCAGGCGCAGGCGCGGGGCGATTCCCATCGCCAGCCCCCAGGCCGTCCCATCCCCGGCGAAGAGCAGCGGCAGCACGTCGTCGCTGAACAGCGGATGGCCGCGTCCGGCCAGCGCCGCGGCCAGGGTGCTCTTGCCCGCCCGCCGGACATTGGGAAACACGACCAGACGGCCCGCCATCCCGACTGCCGCCGCATGCAGGCAGATCAGCCGGTCGTCCTCGGCCGGCAGGGCGATCGCCAGGGCCGAGATCGCGTCGCAAAGCGCATTCACCCCGTCGAAGCGGCGCACCGGTCGCGCCTCGACATGGCATTCGCAGCTATACTGCCCCTCCGCCTCTGCCGCCCGGATCGAGAAGAAGGGGGCGGCCGAATCCCCCGGCGCGCGCGCATCGAAGGGCCAGCCCGAGATCACTTCCGGCAGCAGCGAAAGGACCTGCCCGGCTCCGTCCAGGCGCAGCGGCGCGGCAAGCCCGCGAAAGACGATGTGCTGCGGTATGGTGGTTCCTCCCGATCGCCCCCGGCACCGGACGGTGCCGGGGGAACGGATCCCGTCTCTTGCGGGATCACGGGGCGGGCTGCAGCTCGGCGCAGCCCGGATCGTCGTCGGTCGGCCCCGAGCAGACGCTCGGAGATGTCGCATTGCTGGGGCTGGTGGGCTCCGAGGGCGCCGTGGGCGTGGACGTGTCGCTGGACGAACTCGATCCGCTCGATCCGCTCGATCCGCTCGATCCGCTCGATCCGCTTCCCGCCTGCGCGACGCTCAGGGTCGTCACCGCGGGCACGGCATAGGCGCCCAGCGCAAGGGCTGCGATCCGGGTCAGCGCCCGGCGACGCGACAGCGTGTCCTCCCTCATCTCTCCGTTCATCCTGGCCTCCTCATTCAGATTTCAAACAATCGTCTCCCGGCAGTTCAATTCGCCTGCCAGGATCGGAATTCGATGCGTGGGATGCCGCGCGTGGCCAGTTGCCTGAGGTTTATTCCGGCCGGATAAACCGCAGGAATATGCGGATTTCCGCGCGCCCCGGGATGGTCGGCTTCAGCCTGCCGCCCGTGGGGCGTTGGCGCAGCCGGTCTCCCGCCTTTCCCCTCCCCTCCGCGCCGCTGCCGGGCCTCGCGCAGGACTGGCGGGCGGCGAACGGGCCCCCGTGCGGCCGGCGCACGGCTTGCGCATGGGGGGCGGATGAGGGGCGCACGGGGGGTGCAAGGCGGGGCGCCCGGGGGGCGCACGGGTGGCGAACGGGTCGTTCAGGGGTCTGAACGGATGGTTAACTCGACTCGGTCGTCATAATGAAATCAATGGTTTGACATGGCGTCCCATTGTGGGACACCCCTTTCCAAGGGCGCCGGGGCGCTCTATACCCCGCCCCCATGTCGCCCAATCCGCCCGATCTCCGCCCCGATCTTGCGCGGCCACTGGTCCCTGACCAGCGCCGCGCCGGCCAGCCGACGATCGGCATGGTCAGCCTCGGCTGCCCCAAGGCGCTCGTCGACAGCGAGCGCATCCTGACCCGGCTCCGGGCCGAGGGCTATGCGATCTCGCCCGACTACCAGGGCGCCGATGCGGTGATCGTCAATACCTGCGGCTTCCTCGACTCGGCCAAGGCCGAGAGCCTCGATGCCATCGGCGAGGCCCTGCGCGAGAACGGACGGGTGATCGTCACCGGCTGCCTCGGCGCCGAGCCCGACTTCATCACCGGCGCCCATCCGCGGGTCCTCGCCGTCACCGGCCCCGAACAGTACGAGAAGGTGCTCGACGCCGTGCACGGCGCGGTCCCGCCGCGCCCCGACCCCTTCGTCGATCTCCTGCCGGCGACAGGTGTCAGGCTGACGCCGCGCCATTACGCCTACCTGAAGATCTCCGAAGGCTGCAACCACGCCTGCCGGTTCTGCATCATCCCCTCCATGCGCGGGCGCCTCGTCAGCCGCCCGGCCCATGCCGTGCTGCGCGAGGCCGAAAGACTGGTCGAGGCCGGGGTGAAGGAGCTCCTCGTCATCTCGCAGGACACCTCGGCCTACGGCGTTGACCGCCGCCACGACAGCCATCCGTGGAAGGACGCCGAGGTACGCAGCCACATCACCGACCTCGCGCGCGAACTCGGACGGCTCGGCGCATGGGTCCGGCTTCACTACGTCTATCCCTATCCGCATGTGCGCGACCTGATCCCGCTCATGGCCGAGGGGCTGGTGCTGCCCTATCTCGACATCCCCTTCCAGCACGCCCATCCGGACACGCTGCGCCGCATGGCGCGCCCCGCCGCCGCGACGCGCACCCTCGACGAGATTGCAGCCTGGCGCCGGATCTGCCCCGACCTGAGGCTGCGTTCGACCTTCATCGTCGGCTATCCCGGCGAGACCGAGGACGAGTTCCAGACCCTTCTCGACTGGCTGGACGAGGCGCAGCTCGATCGCGTGGGCTGCTTCCGCTACGAGGACGTGAAGGGCGCGCGATCGAACGCGCTGCCCGACCATGTGCCCGACGAGGTCAAGGACGAACGCTGGAACCGCTTCATGGAAAGGGCGCAGGCGATCTCGGCCGCGCGCCTGGCAGCACGGGTCGGCGAGCGGGTCGAGGTGATCGTGGACTCCGTCGATGGCGAGGGGGCGACCTGCCGCACGAAGGCCGACGCGCCGGAGATCGACGGAAACCTGTTCATCGACGAGGGATTCGAGGGTCTCTCGCCGGGCGAAATCCTCACCGTCACCGTTGACGAGGCGGGGGATTACGACCTGTGGGGCAGGCCGGACTGAAGGCAGGCTTGCGCTTCGCGCGTCGCGAATTTCGGCGGTGCCGATTCAGGTTCACGCGCCTGTCCGGACGCGATAGAAGTTGCCCTGCCGCCAGCGAACAGGCGGCCAACAACAGGGACTGAGTGACATGAACACCGCGCGCGGCTTCCTTGTCATGGGAAGCCTCTACCTGATCATCGGCATCCTCTTCGGGATGTACATGGGCGGCAAGCAGGACTTCACCTTCGCGCCGCTCCATGCCCACATCAACCTCCTCGGCTTCGTGCTGATGACGGTCTTCGGCATCCTCTACCGGCTTTTCCCCGCAATGGACGGCAACCTTCTCGCCAGGCTCCATTTCTGGTTGCACCAGATCGGGGCCCTCGTGCTGCTGATCCTGCTCTTCCTGCTCTTCTCGGGGCGGGTCGAGGAATCGGCCATGGTTCCAGCTGCACCGATCGCCGAGCTTGTCGTCCTGCTCAGCGTGCTGGCCTACGCCGTCAACCTGTTCCGCAACGCCCGCTGAGACCGGGCCCGGCGTCCGGCGCATGGCGCCGGACGCATCACGCGGCAAGCACAACCAGCCACGCCGCCCCGCCGGCCAGAGCGACGAGTGCAACCCCGGCGCTGCCACAATCCTTGGCCTTCCTTGCCCAGTCCACCTGCCGCGGCTCGACCCTGTCGACGATCTCCTCGATCGCGGTGTTGAACAGCTCGGCTGCGAGGATGGCCAGCCCCAACGCGAGGATGACCGCGCGCTCTGCCGCCGACAGGTCCAGGGCGAATACAAGCACAGCCGAAAGGACGTTGACGACCGTCCATTGCCGCAGGGACTTTTCCGTTGACCATGCCGCCCGCCAGCCGGCAACGGACCAGCGCACCGTGTTGGCGAAACGCCGCAACTCCCCAAGGACGAAGTCGCGCATCGCCGCACCTCCCTCGCTCTGCTCTCCTGGAACCTACGGCGCAGGCACGTGCGACGAAAGGGCCCCGTCATACCAGGCCTGTCTCTTATACACATCT
>JAOADN010000084.1 GCA_026417295.1 Paracoccaceae bacterium | reverse complement strand
AGATGTGTATAAGAGACAGGTGTAGCAGATCGCGCCGAGGCCGACATAGATGCCGGCGATCAGGTGGGCACCGACGCGCACGATGTCGGTGCGCACGCCCGAGGTCCAGGCGGCGCGCTCGTCGTAGCCCATCATCTTGAGGTTGGCGTAGAAGGTCGTGGCGGTGAACAGGTACCAGCCCGACGTGGCAAGCACGAGGATAAGCAGGACCGGCGAGAAGATGGTGGTACCAAGGCCCCAGTCCTGCATGAAGGCCGGCGCCACGCCCCCCGGCCGGGGCAGAATCACCAGATTGATCCCGGTCAGCGCCAGGAACCCCGAGAGCGCGACGATGATCGGCTGGACGCGCACCCAGATCACGATCAGCGCAAAGGCGAGCTGGTAGGCCATCCCCAGCCCGAGCGCCACGATGAAGGTGGCGATCGGGCTTGCCAGGTAGCCGGCGGTGCTGAGCTTGACGACAACGACGTTGATGAAGGCCAGAAGCGGCCCTACGGCGAGGTCCACCGTCCCCCGCCCGGAGACCGCCAGGACCATCAGCGCATAGGTCGCCAGGATCAGCGGCGCCGCGACGATGATCGCGCTGCCGATGCCCGCCGGCGTGACGAGGCTCGGCCCGCGGATGACCGCTGTCGACAGGAGCACAGCCATCAGCGCGATCGGCACGAGCAGGTAGGCGTTGGATGAGGCGGCGCGCTCGGCCATCTGTCCTTCTCTTGCGCTCGGGCTTCCCGCGGCGCCCCGCGGGAAGCGGCCTGCCGGTCCTTCGGTCTCAGAGGTCGATCACCCGGCGTTCCGACGGGCGCTCAGCCCCGCCCCGGGTCGCGCGCGCCGCGCCGTCGCCTCGGCCCGACCACTCGCGCGCCGCCACGCCGCGGCGCTCGGGATCGTTCTGGATGATTTTCCGCAGCACCGGGGTGATGACCTCCTTGAACTTCTCGGGGTCCTCCGCGGTGGGAAAGTGGCCGCCGCTGAAGATGATGCACTCGCTGTTCTTGACCTTCTCGGCGGTGCGCATCGTCATCTCGGGGGTGCAGGCGAAGTCGTATTCGCCGGTCAGGAAGTAGATCGGCACCCGCCCGGAGATCTTGTGCACCTTGTCGCGGAAGTCGCTGTCGACCGAGTAGAAGTAGAGGTCGCCCTTGAAGATGCCGGGGCCGCCCTGAGCGTAGTACCACCAGGTCTCCCAGCGGTATTCGTCCGGGCTGTCGGGCGCCATCAGCCCGAAAACCGAGGTCGCCACCGCCTCGCCGCCGTGGATGTGCGGGTGGTGCAGCGGATCGATCCACCAGCCGGGGCTGTGGTCGCAGCCCTCGAGCGCGATCAGCGCCGAATACTCGTTCTCGTAGCGCAGCGCGAGTTCCAGGCAGATGTTGCCGCCCATCGACTGGCCCATGATCACCGGTTTCCTGAGGTCCAGCGCGCGGCAGAACTCAAGGATGAACTCCGCGTAGAAGCTGGTGGTGAGCTTGTATTCCTCCTCCTCGAGATGCCAGCCCGCAGGCGGGATCGACTTGCCGTGCCGCGGTAGGTCGAAGGCGATCACCCGGAAGTTCGCGGTGATGTCGGGGTCGCAGAGCTGATGGCGGTACTCGCGGCCGTCGGCGCCCGCGGTGTGCAGGCAGACCATGGGGATGCCCTCGCCCGCCTCCTCGTAATAGGTGCGGTAGGTCTTGCCCTGGCAGGTGACGTAGACGTAGCGGCCGATGATCGGGTCGTGTCTGTTCATGGAAGCGGTCTCCTCAGACTTCGCGCATCAGCGCCAGCATCCAGGTCAGGGCCCGGAGGTTCTGCCAGAAGGTGAGCTGGTTGCCCTCGATGCGGAGCTGGCGGTGAAGCGGGTGCGCCATCGCCCATATGTCATTGAACATCGGTGGCGGCATCTTCTGGCTGAACTTCGACCAGGCCGAGGCCGGCGCGCGCAGCGCGAACTCGTAGCCCAGGTCGGAAGGCTCCAGCCCCTCGGCGATGCGTTCGATCCTTCCCTTGCGGACCTCGCAGAGGTAGTCGGTGTCGTCGATCCCGAGCACGAAGCGCGCGTTGAAGAAGCGCCCAATGCGGGGCAGGACACGGTCTTCGTTCACCCGCCTTGCCCAGCGCTCGACCCACTCGAGGTCGAGCCCGCCTCTTGCATACTTGCTCATGTCAGTCTCCTGTCGTTCAGGCGGCCGGCAGCGCCGCCCTGGCCGGGCCGTAGGTTGCGGTGAAACTGGTCTGGTCGATCGTCACGGGCAGCACAGCCGCCGCGAAGGCCGGCAGGTCGGCCTCGGAGGAAAGGTCGAGGGCCGGAACCTTCAGCGCATAAAGCGTGAAGACGTAGCGGTGCGCGCGGTCGGGAGGCCAAGGCCCGGCCCAGCCGCGCCCGAAGCCCGGAATGGCAAGGGTCACGAAGTCGGAGTTCAGCTCCACCGCGCCGCCGGGCATCGCGCCCGTCCCTGAGGCACCCTCGGGCAGGCGGCGCACATCGGCCGGAATGTTGCAGACCAACCAGTGCGCGAAGCTGCGCGGGAAGTTGAAGCTCTCGGGCAGATCGGGGTCGGTGACCGAAAGCGCGAAGCTCCGGGTGCCCTCGGGGACCCCCTCCCATTCGAGCGAGGGCGACCGGCGGTTCCGCTCGGCGAAGCGTTCGGGCACGGTGCCGCCCTGCGGGATGTCGGGAGCAAGCAGCAGGAAGCCCGACTGATTCATGGCGATCCTCCTCGGAATGGCGGGGCGCTGGAGCACGGGCCGCGCGACGGGTCGGCCCTCGTCGCTGCGCGGCCGCCAGAGCTCGACGACGCGGGCGGCATCGGTCTCCTCGCCCGGCAGAGGCGCGTCGGGCCTGCGCCCGAAGGTGGCATTGAGGATCACGTGGGTGTCGAACGGCGGCTCGAAGGACGATGAGACGACGCCCCCGCGGAACACGAGCACCCGGTTGCAGAGGTCGAGGAACTCCTCGATCTCCGAGGAGAGGAAGACGACCGCGTTGCCGCGCCCCGCGAACTCGCGCAGGTTGCGGTAGAGGTCGAGCTTGGCGCCGATGTCGATGCCCCGCGCGGGGTCGTTCAGCACCAGGATCCGCGGCCGTTCTGCGAAGGACCGCGCGATCAGGATCTTCTGCTGGTTGCCGCCCGACAGCGAGGTGATCAGGTTGGCCGGGTCGCCCATCCTCGTGGCAAGCATGCCCGTCTCGTGCGCGAATACCGGCTCGAGCTTGCGTCGGTCGATGAAGCGGAGGAAACCGCCCGTCGAGGTCTCGGGGTAGATCGACAGGCACATGTTCTCGAAGATCGAGAGGTTGGGGAAGATCCCCTCCTTCTTGCGGTCGCCCGACACGTAGGCGATGCCGTTGGCGCGTGCGGCCGCGAGGCCTGTGACGGGCTCGGCCACGCCCTGGTGGACGACATGCACGCGGCCCTCGAGCAGCGGCTTCACACCGGCGATCGCCTGCACGAAATCGGCCTGACCCTGGCCGTCGAGCCCAGTGATCCCGACGATCTCGCCGGGGAAGAGGGTGAAGTCGAACGGGTGGGTCTGGGGCCAGATCCGGATGTCGTCCATCCGCAGCAGCGGCCGGTCGCCGGTGCGCGTCACGGGGGCCGCCCCGCTCTGTGCGCGTTCCCGCTCGGGGCCGGCGATGAGGTGCAAGATGGTCTCCTCGGTAATCTCGCCCTTGTCGAGGGTGGCCACCGACACACCGTCGCGCAGCACCGTGGCGCGGTCGGCGATGCGCACGAGCTCCGCGATGCGGTGGGTGACGATCAGGATCGCGCAGCCCCGCGCCTTCATAGCGCGCATCCTGCGGAACAGCCGCTCGGTGGCTTCGAAGTCTAGCGCGGCCGAGCTTTCGTCGAGGATCAGCAGGCGCGGGTCCGTCAGCATCGACCGCGCGATCGTGATCCACTGCTTGATCGACAGCGGCAGGTCGCCGACGGTCGTGTCGGGATCGAGCTCGAAACCAAGCAGGTCGGCCATGATCGCGCGCGCCCGCTCGCGCCGCTGCTCATGGGGCTCGGCGCTGCCGAACAGCGGATCGGCGCCGAGAAACAGATTCTCCATCACCGAGCACTCGTCGGCGACCAGCACTTCCTGGTAGACGTTCGAGATGCCGAGCGCCTTCGCCTCGGCCGGCGACGTGGCGTTCTTGCCGAAGATCGAGACCTGTCCTCGGTCGGGCACGAGGACGCCCGAGATTACCTTGGCGAGCGTCGACTTGCCCGAACCGTTGCCGCCGATGATGGCATGGACCTCGCCGGTGAAGGCGCGCAGCGACACCCGGTCGAGCGCGACCGTCGGCCCGAAGGTTTTCCTGACATCGACAAGGTCGGCGGCGACAGTGGACACGTAGTTCTCCGGACGCTCCGGCCGCGGAAGGCGGCGGCGAGACGGATCAGGGGGCGGGGAGAGGCCCGGCCGGCCAGGCGGCGGCCGGGCGCCTTGCGTCAGTTCGCCGCCGGGTGCGAGGCCGGGTCGTAGGCCTCCGGATCGGCCGGGCGCAGGAAGAAGTTGTCGAGGAACTCTTTGCCCGCCCAAGCCTCGATGCCGGGGTGGTACCACTGGTCGGAGTCCTCCGAACAGTCCTCGGGGATAGCGGCCAGCATTTCCTCCCGCGTCATCATCACCGGCGAGGTGAGGATCGACTGGATCTTCGGACCCTGGCCCTGCAGCGTCCGCATCATGATGTTCCAGATCATCTCGAAGTCGTCGCCCGGCGGCCAGGTGTGGATCGCGGCCGAAACGTAGTCGGGGTTCTTCCGCCAATAGCAGAGCGCGCCCATCTCGGAGCCGATGGTGATCGGGATCATCGGCCGGCCCGACTGCTTGAGCGCGCGCAGGGCGCCGAGCTCGGAGGCCGACTGGATGATGATCCCGTCAAGCTGCCCGGGATTGGTGGCAAGCCAGCGCTGGATCTCCGCCTGCGCCACCTGGTCGGTCCACATGCCGGCGATCGGACCCTCCACTTTGATGTCGGGGAACTCGGCCATCGCGGCCTCGATCCCGACGTTCTGGCTGTCGGAGGCGGAAGCGCCGGGAATGCCCTCGACGTTCAGCACCCGGCCCTTGCCGCCGATCTCGTTGGCCATCCACTCGCCCATCATCCGGCCGCCGACGACGAAGTTCGCCGAGGAGTTCACCGAATAGGGGCTGGTCAGGTAGCCGATGCCCGAGAACACCGGCACCCCCTTGGAGTAGGCGTATTCGACCGAGGCGTTGAGCGCGGTCGGGTTCGAGCAGCAGACGATGATCGCGTCCACCCCCTGATCGACGAGCTGACGGATCTGCTGGATCTGGGTCGCGTCGTTCAGGTTCGACTGGGTGACGATCACCTCGTCAATCATCCCGAGTTCCTTCCACTTCGGGATCAGGTGGTTCTGCAACCGGTCCATGACCGCCGCGCGCCAGGTGTTGCCGGCGTAGGACGACGCATAGCCGATCGTCCAAGGGGGCGGGTTCTTGGCCACGAAGTCGCGGTAAGCGCTGTCACCAAGCGGCTGGTTGGGGTCCATAAGCTCGGGGTTGTAGAGCTTCTCGCGGATGTCCTCCGGCAGTTCGTCGACGCCGGCGGCCGCGCCCGTGGCGGCGAGGGCCAGCGCGCAAACCGTCACCATCCGCAGCACCGCTGCGTTCATCGTGGTCTCCTCCCTTGGAAGCGTGTTCTGGGGTCTGGCTTCGCTGCTATTGTCCCCCGCGGCGCCGCCAGCGGAAGAAGCAAAGTCCTATACCCCCCATACACCAGGAATATGCCTGCCGCTCCGCTTCGCCTTGGGCACCCCCCGGGTCGGGAGATCAGGGCGTGAAGGCCGCGCGGAAGGCCTCGAGCGCGGTCTCGGGATCGCCCGAGGCGAAGGCCTCGAGGCCCACCGGGCCGCGGTAGCCGATGGCCGCGAGCGCCCGGGCGACGGCGGGGTAGTTGATCTCGCCCGTGCCGGGTTCGCAGCGGCCGGGGTTGTCGGCCACCTGCACCTCGCCCAGCCAGGGCAGGCAGGCCTCGCACCAGCGGATCAGGTCGCCCTCGCCGATCTGGGTGTGGTAGAGGTCGAGGTTGATGCGCAGCTGCGGGCGGTTGACCGCGCTGACCAGGCCCAGCACCGCCGCCGTCGAGCCGAAGGGGCAGCCGGGGTGGTCGATCGGGTTGAGGTTCTCCAGCGTGAAGGTCACGCCTTCGGCCTCGGCCAGGTCGCAGAGCCGGTGCAGCGTGTCGCGGGCCCGGATCTCCATTCCGGGGGCGAAGCTGCCGATATGCGGGATGGGCAGGCCCATGTCACCCAGGCCCGTGCCGTGCAGGTTCAGCCGCTGCACGCCCAGCCGCTTGCCGACCTTGGCCGTCTCGCGCGCGGAAGCGAGAAGCATCTCGCAGCCCTCGGCGTCGGTGAGACGGCCCCGCAGGTAGCCGTTCATGATGGTGAAGGTCGCCCCGGTCCTTTCCAGTGCGGCAAGGTCCCAGTCGGGCCAGTTCCACAGACCCACGCCGAAGCCCATCTCCTTCAGCCGGGCGGCGCGCCAGGCGATGGGACGGTCGCGCCAGAGCATCTCGGCGCAGGCGGCAAGCGCGAAGGGCCGGGCCATGTCAGATCTCGACCAGCACGCGCCCGTTCTCGACCCGGGTGCGGTAGGTGCGCAGGTTCTCGCAGGCCGGCGGCGTCTCGACCTCGCCGGTGGTCACGTCGAAGATCGAGGAATGCTTCGGGCATTCGATCGTGTTCTCGACGACCATGCCGTCGGCCAGATGCACCTCCTCGTGGGTGCACAGCCCGTCGGTGCAGAAGTATTCGTCGCGGTGGTTGCGCACGATGATGAAGCTGCGCCCGCCGTGGTCGAAGCGGATCACGTCCTCCGGGGCGATGTCATCGGTGGCACAGGCGTCGATCCATGCGGCCATGATTGTCTCCTCAGATCGGTTGCGGGCTGTAGTCGGCGGGGGCGACCGGCATCACGCCCTTGAGCAGGGCGACCGACTTCTCCAGCCCTTCCAGCGCGTTGAGCAGCACGTCCTCGTGCTCGATCGACAGCCAGCCGTCATAGCCGGCCATCCTGAGCCGGTAGCAGAACTGACGCCACCAGTCCTCGCCGTGGCCGAAGCCGAGCGTGACGTAGCTCCAGCTCCGCCCGGGGATGTCCGTCAGCGGGCCGGTCTCGAGCAGCGAGGTCGTGGCCAGCACCGGGGCGTTGCGCAGCGTGTCCTTGGCGTGGACGTGGAAGAGCGCCTCGCCGAGCGCCCCGGCGGCGGCGAGCGGATCGGCCCCCATCCAGAAGAGGTGCGAGGGGTCGAGGTTCGCGCCCACCGCCGGCCCGACCGCCGCGCGCAGCCGCATCAGCGAGGGCACGTTGTAGACGCACTGGTTGCCGTGCAGCTCGAGCGCGATGCGTGCCACCCCGTGCGCGCGGGCGAGCGCGACGGTCCGCGTCCAGAACGGGATCAGCACCTCCTCCCACTGGTAGCGCAGGATCCCCTGCGTCTCCGGCGGCCAGGAGGCGACGACCCAGTTCGGCATCCGGTCGCCGGGGCAGCCGGCGGGCAGGCCCGACATGGTGCAGACGGTGGCGACGCCGAGCTCGCCCGCCAGACGGATCGTGTCGTGCAGCCCCTCGGCCTGCGCGGGGTCGGCGGGGTGCAGCGGATTGCCGTTGGCGTTGAGCGCGACGATCTCGAGCCCGCGCGCCTCGAAGGCGGCGCGGAAGGCGCGGCGGCGGTCGGCGCTGGCGAGCAGCGCCTCGAGGTCGAGATGCGGCGCGGTGGACCAGCCGCAGGTGTTCATCTCCACCCCGGCGACGCCGAGGCGCACCGCCTCGTCGAGCATCGCCTCGAAGGAGAGGCCGGCGAGGCTGTCGGAGACGAAGGCGAGCCTCATGCGTAGAGCTCCGGTAGCGCGATCATCTCCACCGGAACGCGCCGGCCCTCGGCCAGCGCCCGCGCCCCGGCCTCGGCCGCCACGGCGGCGGCGTAGCCGTCCCAGGCCGAGGCCGCGGCCTCGGGGAAGGCGCCTGTCGCGGCAAAGCGGAGGAAGGCGCGCATCTGCCGGCGGTAGGCTTCGGCGTAGCGCGGCCGCCAGTCGGCATCGTAGGGCAGGCAGGCGGCGCGGCCGGCGTCGGTCCGGGTATGGGCGAGGTGGTTCGTGGCGATCCCGCCCGTCTCGCCCACCAGCTCCGCCCGCACGTCGTAGCCGTAGGCGGCGTTGTTGTTGACCTCGACGGTCACGATCTGCCCGTCGGTCGTCTCCAGCACCATGACCACCGGGGCCACCCGGTCGTCGGACCGCCGCGCCTGCCAGGCGGAGATGGCGGCGTAGTCCGTCCCGAGCACGTGGCGCGCCGCGTCGAACTCGTGCGGCGCGGAATTGGTGATCGCCATCGCGCCGGTGAAGTCGGCGGCCGGCGTCTCGACGTTGCGGTGCAGGTTGTGCATGACGAGCGCCCGGCCGATCCGCCCCTCGGCCAGCGCCGCCCGCATCGCGGCAAGGGCCGGGTCGAAGCGGCGCATGAAGCCGACCATCACGAAGCGCGCGCCGGCGGCCTGTTCGGCCGCCATGACCTCGAGGCATTCGGCCGGCGCCTGCGACAGCGGCTTCTCGCAGAGCACGCGCCTGCCCGCACGGATGCAGGCAAGCGACAGCGGCGCATGGGTGGGATCGGGGCTGGCCACCACCACCGCATCCACGTCGGCGCGTGCGATCACCGCCTCGGGGTCGGAGGCCACATCGGCCGCGCCGAGTGCCTCGGCGACCGAGCGGGCGCGGGCCGCGTCGCGGTCGCAGACGACCTGGAGCCGCGCGCCCGGCATCTCCTCGGCCACGATCCTTGCGTGGTCGGCCCCCATGAGGCCGGCACCGATGACGGCGATCCTGATGGTCACGTCTGCCTCTGCGTCTGGGCGCCGGCGCGAAGGCCGGACGCGGGGTTGCGGGAGCGGGAACGGGGGCGCGGCCGGCGGGCCGCTCAGGCGGGGCGGAGCTCCGCCGGCGTCGGCGGATGGCCCTCCTGCGTCGCCATGTGGCCCTCGATCGCCGCCTCGAGGTCGGCCATGGTCTCGCCGCCGGCCATCAGGTCGGTGATCTCCTCGCGCGTCCGCTCGCCCTTGCGGAAGTCGGCGGCGATCGCGCCGCGGATCAGCACCGCGAAGTGATCGCCCACCGCCATGGCGTGCATCACCTGGTGGGTGATCAGGATCACCGCGAGCCCGCGCCGCTTCGCCTCGTTGACGATGCGCAGCACATGCGCCGCCTGCTTGACGCCGAGCGCCGCGGTGGGCTCGTCGAGGATCAGCACGCGCGCCCCGAAGTGCACCGCCCGCGCGATGGCGAGCGACTGCCGCTCGCCCCCCGAGAGCCCGCCCACCAGCCGGTCGCCGTCGTCGATCCGCGTGATGCCGAACTCGCGCACCGCCCTGACCGCGATCTCGTTGGCCTTGCGGCGGTCGAACACCTTGAACGGCCCCCAGCCCTTCGTCGGCTCGACGCCCACGAAGAAGCTCCGCCCGATCGACATCAGCGGGAAGGTGCCGCCGAACTGGTGCACCGTGGCGATGCCGCGGTCCTGCGCGTCGCGCGGGCCCGTGAAGGTGACGGGCGCGCCGTCCATCAGGATCTCGCCGCTCGTGGGCCGGTGCACCCCGGCGAGCGTCTTGATCAGCGTGGACTTGCCCGCGCCGTTGTCGCCCAGCAGGCACAGAACCTCGCCCGCGTGGACCTTGAGCGAGATGCCGTGCAGCACGTCGATCGGCCCGAAGGACTTGCAGACGTTGCGCAGCTCGATGATGGGGGTCTGGGCGGTCATCGCGGTCCTCACTTCTTCCTCGGGCTGTAGCTCAGCGCCATCCTGCGGAACGTGTTGTTCATCAGGACGGCCACGAGCAGCATCACCCCGATGATCAGGCTG
>JAOADN010000083.1 GCA_026417295.1 Paracoccaceae bacterium | reverse complement strand
AGCGGGCCCCGTGCCCGCTCTTTTCTTTTGTCCCGGCGCAACTGTCGCTTCACGGCAACAGGCGCGCCCGTGCCGCAGCCTGCCTCCCCGCGCGACTTTGACATCCGGGCCGGGTTCCCGCAGTCAGGGATCAACGCAATCCCTTAAAGCCGGAGCGGCAGACCATGAAACTCCATTCCCTCCTCCTCGCGACCTCTGTCCTGGCCGCCACGGCCGGCGTCGCCGCGGCGGAGGTCACCCTCTCGGGCGACGCCCGCATGGGTATCACGAACAACAACTCGGCCAACGACTGGCAGTTCACCTCGCGCGCCCGCGTCAAGTTCACGATGTCGGGCACCACCGACGGCGGGCTGGAATTCGGCGCCTCGTTCCGCGCGAACAACGCCACCTCGGCGGCGAACGGCACGGCGGGCGAGGTCTACATCTCCGGCGCCTTCGGCCGCCTGGCGATGGGCGACGTTGACGGGGCCGCGCAGGCCGCCGTCGGCCAGGTCGACGGCGTCGGCCTGACGGGTCTCGGCGACCAGAACGAGATCGACTACGCCCTCGGCGAACCCGATCCGTCGATGCTCTATTCCTACACGACCGGCCAGATGACCTTCTACCTGTCGGCCGAACAGCCGGCCGACGGCACGGGCGGCACGAACGACGCCTACGGCGCCGGCTTCAAGTGGGCGACCGACCAGTACAGCTTCGCCATCGGCTACGAGGATGACGGCGGCATCGACGTCCGTCAGACCACGGTCGGCGGCTCGGTGACCTTCTCGGGCGTCACGCTGAAGGCGATCTATGCCGACTCGAACGATCTCGACGGCGACCAGTATGCGTTCTCGGCCTCGGGCACCTTCTCGGGCGTGGGCGTCACCGCCTTCTACAACGAGGACCTCGACGGCGAGACGGCCTATGGCCTCGGCGCCAGCTACGATCTCGGCGGCGGCGCCAAGGTCATGGGCGGCGTGGTCGACAGCTCGGATAACGACACGGTCGCCGACTTCGGCGTGTCCTTCTCGTTCTGATCCCGCAGCAGATGCGGCGCAGGGGCGGGCCGAAGGGTCCGCCCCTTTCCGTTTCCGCCCCTGGGCCGACTGTCGCGCCGGGGCAACGGGTGGCAGCAGCCTGTCCCCGTTCCGGCCGGTGCCTTTGACACGAAGGCGCCCTTGCCCGCAGGCTGTGCGCGGTCGCAATCGGGGACCGTTCCGGTGAGGCAAGGCATGAAGACCATCTCCCTTCTGCTCGCAACCTCTGTCCTGGCCGCCTCGGCCGGCGCCGCCACAGCCGAGATCGCCCTCTCGGGCGACGCCCGCATGGGCATCACGAACGACAACACGGCCGGCGACTGGCAGTTCACCTCGCGCGCCCGCGTCACGTTCACGATGTCGGGCACCACCGACGGCGGGCTGGAATTCGGCGCCTCGTTCCGCGCCGACAGCGCCGCCTCGGCGGCGAACGGCACGGCGGGCGAGGTCTACATCTCCGGCGCCTTCGGCCGCCTGTCGATGGGCGACGTCGACGGTGCGGCCGCCGCGGCGGCGGGCCAGGTGGACCAGATCAGCCTGACCGATCTGGACAGCCTGAACGAGATCTTCTACATCGCCAACGGCGGCACGGACTTCCAGGCCGGGGCAGGCCAGTCCGACGATCCGAGCTTCCTTTACGCCTACAGCGCGGGCGACTTCACCGCCTACGCCTCGGCCACGAACCCCACCGGCGACGTCCAGGCCTATGCCGCCGGGCTGAAGTACACGCTGGGCGACTATACCTTCTCGCTGGGCTACGAGACGGCGGACCTCCCGCTGGTGGCCGTGAACATCGATCAGGTCGTCCTCGGCGGATCGGCCACGCTCGGGGCCTTCACGCTCAAGGCCGTGCTGGCGCGCGCCGACATCTCCACCTTCGCGGGGAACTTCGACCAGATGGCGGTGTCGGGGACCTATGCCGCGAACGGGATGTCGGTGACCGCCTTCTACCGCGACAACGAGGACTGGCTGACAACGCCGATCGGCGGCGACAGGGCCTATGGCATCGGCGCGTCCTACGATCTGGGCGGCGGCGCCTCGGTCCGGGGGGGCTACGTCTCGGACCGGACCAACGACCAGGACATCGCGGATTTCGGTGTCGACTTTTCGTTCTGATCCCGCAGGACAGGCGGCGAAGGGGCGGGCCCTGCGGTCCGCCCTTTCCCTTTCCGGCCCTCCCGTCGCATAAGCGGATGCGGAGGTGAAGCATGGCCCTGTCCGACATCCTGTCCCGCATCGCCGCGGCCGAGGCCGCCGCCGGCCGCGCGCCCGGTTCGGTGACGCTCATCGCGGTCAGCAAGGTCCAGCCCGCGGCCCGGATCGAGGCGGTCCTCGCCGCCGGGCATCGCGTGTTCGGCGAGAACTACGTGCAGGAGGCCCAGTCGAAATGGCCGGCATGGCGCGCGCGCTTTCCCGGGATACGCCTGCACATGATCGGCCCGCTTCAGTCGAACAAGGCGAAGGCGGCGGTCGAGCTCTTCGACACGATCCAGACGCTCGACCGCCCGTCGCTGGCCGAAAGGCTGGCGCGGCTGGCCGAGGCGCGGGGGGCCTGCCCCGAGCTCTTCGTCCAGGTCAACACGGGCGAGGAGCCGCAGAAGGGCGGGGTGGCGCCCGGCCTTGCCGACGGCTTCATCCGCGCGGTCCGCGGGCTGGGCCTTCCCCTGGCCGGGGCGATGTGCATCCCGCCCGAGGGCACCGACCCGGTGCCGCATTTCCGCCTGCTGCGGGCCATCGCCGAAGGCAACGGCCTGCCCTTCCTGTCGATGGGGATGAGCGCGGATTTCGAGTCGGCGATCGCCGAAGGGGCGACCCATGTGCGGGTCGGCAGCGCCATCTTCGGGGCGCGGGATTACGGGTCCGGCTAGGGCCGGATTCTGAATCAATCGTTAATCCGAAATCCAAGGCATTGATTTCATTGGCCCGGAAAGGGTGTCCCATCGTGGGACACCCCCTATAGCAGCCAGACGCGGGCATAGGGGGGCAGCACGACGGCCCCCCCGTGGGTCTCCACCGGCGCGTCCGACAGGGCGTCGTGGAAGCGCCGCGCCCCCAGCGCCGCGGCCCTCTCCGCCGGCAGGTCCAGCCAGCGCTCGGTGAAGTTGAACAGGCCCACCAGCGCCCCCGAGGGGGCGCGCCTGGCAAAGGCGAACAGGCCCGGCAGGCCGGTCTCGACGATCTCGGTCGGCACGCCGCCATGCAGCTCCGCCGTGGCGGCGCGCCGGGCCAGGATGTGGCGGACCCCGCGCCAGACGCGGCCGGCCGGCGTGTCGGCGTGGTGGCGGTCCTCGGCGCGGCGCCAGTCCATCGACGGGCGGTGGATCCAGCGGCTGTCATGGGCGTGGTCGGGGTTCGACAGGTATCCGTAGTCGTTGGTCAGCGCGATCTCGTCGCCCATGTAGACCAGGGGGATGCCCCCGAAGCTGGCGATCAGCGCATGGCCCATCAGGATGCGCTGGATCGCCGCCTCGATCCCGGCTGCGTCGCCCTCCGCCTCGGCCCGCTCCAGCCCGGCGAGCGAGGCGAAGGTGCCCGAGATGCGCTTGTCGCCGGTGGCCTCGTTCACCTGGAACAGGGCGCCCCGCGCGAACGAGCCGGGGAATCCGCCCTCGTAGAACTCGGACAGGAAATGCCGGTGCGCCGGCCCCGACAGGCCCAGCGCCGCGGCATCCTCGTCGGTGATCGCCCAGCCGATGTCGTCGTGGCAGCGGATGTAGGTCGCGTAGGTGGCGTTGGTCAGGACCGGCGGGAAATGGGTGCGCAGGACATGCGTCATCAGCCGGGTGTCGCGGGTGGCCAGCGCCGACCAGAACTGCACCATCAGGCTGTTGTGGTAGGCGAGGTTCCCCTCCTTGCCGTCGTGCTCGCCCCGTCCGAGATAGGGCAGCATCTCCTCGGGCGCGACGATCGCCTCTTCCAGATGGATCACCGCCGGGGCGGCGATCCGGCTGCAGGCGCGCAGCGCGCGCAGGATCATGTGGACCTCGGGCTCCGACTGGCAGCGCGTGCCCATCCGCTTCCACATGAAGGCCACGGCGTCCAGCCGCAGGACATCCACGCCCTTGTTGGCCAGGAACAGCATGATGGCCGCGATCTCGAGGAAGACGCGGGGGTTGGCCCAGTTCAGATCCCACTGGTGCTCGTTGAACGTGGTCCAGACCCATTTCCCGATGTCCGGGTAGAAGGTGAAGTTGCCGGGGGCATTGTCGGGAAAGACCTCGACCAGGGTCCGTTCGTAGGCCTCGGGCAATGCGTGGTCGTCGAACATCAGGTAATAATCCTGATAGGCCCTGTCGCCCGCGGCGGCCCGCCGCGCCCATTCGTGCTCCTTGGCCGTATGGTTCAGGACCAGATCGACGCAAAGCGACATTCCCCGCTGCCGCAGGGCCGTCGCCGCGGCCTCGAAATCCGCCATCGTCCCGTGAAGCGGATTGATCGCACGATAGTCCATCACCGAATAGCCGCCGTCGGAGTCGCCGGGCCGCGGTTTCAGGCAGGGCATGAAATGGACGTAGGTGATGCCCAGCGATTCCAGATAGGGCAGCCTGTCGAGCACGCCCTTCAGGTTGCCGGCGAATCGATCGATGTAGAAGACATAACCGGCCATCCCCGGCCGCTGGAACCAGTCGGGCTCGAGGTCGCGCGCCAGGTCGAGGTGCTTGAGGTCCCCCGGCCGTTCCGCCCATGACCGTTCCAGAAGCGCAAGCAGGTCATCCCTGAACTGCGCATAGTCCGGATGCGACCCGTAGAGGCGTTCGGTCATGCCCCAGAGGTCGGCGGCACTGCGCCTGAGCCGCAGCTCGAAGATCTCGCGGTCCCGCGCGTCAAGCTTCCTGGGCATCCCCAATCTCCCTCGGAGTGACAGGTTACGGCTCTCAAAGCGCTTTGGGAAGTGGTCTCGAAGCAGATCGAATCCCTGGTCAGATGCGAACGACGAGTCGCGACTGCGGCCGGAGACGGCGGGCGATCCAGAGGAGATGGGGCCGGGACAACGCCACGCAGCCGGCGGTCCGCGCGCCGGGCCTTCGCCAGACATGGACGAAGATTGCCGACCCGTCACCGGGCCTGGGGGAAGGCCAGTTCCAGTCGGTGAGCAGCACCGCATCATACATGGGGTCCGGTCGGCGAAGCCGCTCTGTCGATGAAGGATGAGGTGAGCGGACCATCAGGTTGTAGTCGGGATGGGCGGGATCATCACACCAAAGGTCGAAGGGCCCGATCGGAACGGCCCAGTCCGGCAGCCGACCTCGCGCGATCCGGTCGGGCCGGAAGAGCAGGCCGACGATACGATGGGATCCTGCCGGTGTCGCACCGTCGCCTTCGCGCTTGGATCCTGTCACGCCGGCTCGGCCGATCGAGCAGGGGAATACCCTTCCCATGAAGCGAAGGCCGAGGCGTGTCACGACCATGTCGAAGGCGTTCATTCCGGCGAAGCCTCCCCCGGTGGCGACGTGACGGCGACGACGACACTGCCCTTCTTGTGCCCGCTGTCCGTCATGGCATGGGCTTCGGCGATCCGGTCGAGCGGCACGACTGCCCCCACCAGCGGGCGGAATGCCCCGTCTTCGATCAGCTGCGCCAGCGCCTCGAGACCCGCGCGGGTTTCGGGCGTAGTCACGTTGAACATGCGTCGTCCGCGCCATCGTCCGCCAAGCGCGGCACCCAGTATGCCGTAGAGCGAAGAGACGACGGCAATGAAACGCCCGCCCGCGGCGAGCGACCGACGGGCATCGCGCCAGCCCAGAACCCCGACGCAATCCAGGATCACGTCCCATTCCGAGCCCGGCTGAAGGATCGGTGGGCTGAGGTAATCGATAAACTCTTGGGCGCCTAACCCGAGGACGACATCTCGGTTCGCCGCGCTGGCGACCCCCGTCACCCTTGCGCCGAACGCGCCGGCGATCTGCACCGCAGCCGATCCTACCGCGCCCGAAGCGCCGGTGACCAGAACACGTTCCCCTGGCGCCACCCGCGCGAGGGTCTTGAGGGCGTGAAGTGCAGTGGTGCCGCCGAAACTCATGGCCGCTGCCTCTGGCCACGAGAGTCCCGCCGGGCGCCGCACGATCGGCCCGTCCTCGGCGATGATGGCGTATTCGGCATGGGCCCCGAGGGCCATTCCGGTCTGAGCCACTACGGCATCCCCCTCGGCAAAGCGGCTGACTGCGGGCCCCGCGGCATCGACGATGCCGGCAAGTTCGGTGCCGAGGATGGATCTGCGTGGCCGCCGCCAGCCGAAGATCAGACCGGCGACCGGCGCAAATCCCGCCGGGAAGGTGCGCGACCGCAGCCGCCAGTCCGCCGTGGAGACGGTCGTTGTCACTACGCGGACCCGCACCTGCCCCTTCCCGGGCACCGGAACGGGCACATTCCCAATCGTGACCACCTCCGGTCCGCCGAAGCGATGAATCACCGCAGCCTTCATCATTCCGACATCAGTCAAGGATGGATCTCCCATTGTGCGAAGCCGCGGCCGTGACCCCGGGGGCCGTCGAATTCAGAGGATGTGGCCGGACTTGGCGGCCTTGGTGTCGAGGTAGCCCGAATTGAAGTGCGTCCGACCGACCCTGAGGGGCACACGTTCGGTCACCCTGAGGCCGCAATGCTCGAGCATGGCAACCTTGGCGGGATTGTTCGTCATCAGGCGGACCTCGGAAAAACCCATGCGGCCGAGGATCGCGGCACCGATCCTGAAATCGCGCTCGTCATCCTCGAACCCGAGGCGATGGTTCGCCTCGACCGTGTCGAAACCCTGATCCTGCAGCGAATAGGCACGCATCTTGTTGGCCAGCCCGATCCCGCGGCCTTCCTGGTTGAGATACAGAAGGATGCCCTGCCCTGCCTTGCCCATCTGCGCCAGGGCCGAGCGGAGTTGCGGGCCGCAATCGCATTTCAGGGAACCGAGAAGGTCGCCGGTGAAGCAGGCCGAATGCAATCTTGCCAGCACGGGCCGATCGCGCGGAGGCTGGCCGATTTCGATGGCATAGTGCTCCTCTCCGCCGTCCTGCGGCCTGAAGACGTGAAGGCGGCCAGCCTCGGCCGCCTCCATGGGAACGCGGGCCGAGATCACCGGGTCGAACAGGGTGGGCCGAACGAGAGCCTTGGCGGCCTCGGCCGAGTCGATCGTGATGATGCCTTCCCTGGCCGCAAGCCGCGCCCCCGACGCGACATCCGCCACTACCGCCGCGGGCAAAAGGCGGGCCGTCTTGCAGAGCTGGATGGCAAGCCGCGCCAGTCCCGCCTCGCCATCGCGTCGCGTCGCGAAGGGTCCGCGCAGCGGTGCATCCAGGTCGCCGGCAGGGTCCGCCAGGCGGGCGATCCACTCGGCGCCGGCCTCGGGAGGCAGCACGATACGCGCGAGGTCGCCGTCGTAGGCGCGCGCCCGGAGCGTGCCGGCCCTGCGTGCCGTTACCGCCAGAGCCACCGGACCGAGGTTGCGCATCGCTTCAAGCCGGGCCGGCGAGACCGTTTCTGCCGCGGCCACGAGGGCGGTACTCCTTCCGTCGACCAGCAGCACCGGAACGCCCGACCGCAAGTCGGCGCGGGCGCGATTGAGAAGTTCGGCAATGCCGGGACCAAGGATCATCGTCCGTGCTAGATAGCCCCGGATTGCGCGGATTGAAACAAATCAGCGCCTGGCGACACGTCCGCGTGAGACTTCTGTCGCAAATCTTGAGGCTTGCGTGAACCGGGCGCATCTCGACGGCGAAGGAAAGGAGGGCGCACCATGGCCAACCTGAAGAAGATCCTGCTTGTCGACGATGATGCCGACCTGCGCGAGGCCCTGTCCGAGCAGCTGGTCTCGACCGAGGATTTCGATGTCTTCGAGGCCGCCGACGGCCACGAAGCCGTGGAGAAGGTGAAGCAGGCGATCTACGACCTTGTCATCCTCGATGTCGGCCTGCCCGACACGGATGGCCGCGAACTTTGCCGCAAGCTGCGCAAGCTGAACGTCAAGTGCCCGGTCATCATGCTGACCGGACACGACAGCGACGCCGACACGATCCTGGGTCTGGATGCGGGCGCGAACGACTATGTGACGAAGCCCTTCAAGTTTCCGGTCCTTCTGGCACGGATACGCGCGCAGCTGCGGACCCACGAACAGTCCGAGGACGCGATCTTCCAGCTCGGCCCCTACACGTTCAAGCCGGCGATGAAGATGCTGATCGACGCGAAGGACAAGAAGATCCGCCTGACCGAGAAGGAGACGAACATCCTGAAGTTCCTTTACCGTGCGACCGAGGGCGTGGTGCCGCGCGACGTCCTGCTGCACGAGGTCTGGGGCTACAACGCAGGCGTGACGACGCACACGCTTGAAACGCATATTTACCGTTTGCGTCAGAAAATCGAACCGGATCCGTCCAATGCCCGCCTTCTTGTCACCGAATCGGGCGGCTACAGACTGATCGCATAGGCGCTGGTCCTGTCCGGATCCCCTGGCCGCAACGGGGTCATGTTGCGGCATCCTCCCTGTTGGACTGCCCGGGCCTTCGCGCCCGGGCTTCTTTTTCTTTCGGCCAGACATGGCCGCAATGCGTGTCGGGGCTGCATGCGGCCTGCCGTCCACGGGCCGCGCGGCGCGCCGACGTGCACTTGCCGGTCAGGGTTCCGGAGCAGTGACGGCATCCGGGATCACCACATCGTTCAGGAACGGATAGGCGATCTGGACCAGCTTCTTCTGCTGCGGACCGTCGATCCGCACGAAATACCAGCGGTTCTTCTCGGAAACGGCCAGCATCGGAAGCGACGAGCGCGTCCGCTTCTCGCCGACCTCGGTCACGAAACTCACCGGGATGAGGGCCCAGGTCACGGCCGTTCCATCCTTGAGCTGGGCATCTCCGAGATCTATCGCGGACTTGTCGGCCGCGAGATCAGCGAAACGCGCGCCCTTCATCATGGCGCGGGTCTGATCGACAAGCAGCTTGTTGACCTTGTCGACCTCGACTCCGGCAGCACCGGCGAAGATGCCGACGATGCGCGGGGGGATGGCCGCGATCAGTCGCTCGGCATCCTTGCCGCTGATGGAACTCAGGTAGGAATCCACGGCCCGGATCAGCTTGGTGCTTTCCTCGGCAGTGGGCGGGCGTGCCACGGCTGGCAGCGCGGCGACGGCAAGCGCCAGAGTCAGGGCGGCAAGACGCATCGGGGTGCTCCGTCAGATCATCGGGCGCGGTTTCGCACGGGATGGCAGGGCGCTCAAGTCACAAAGACGTCGAGCCTGAAGCCACGCAGCTTTCCCATGCCTTCCGAAGCGGCCTATGGTCGCGCCGGCCCCCTTTCAGGAGTCGCGGATGCCATTCACAATCGCCACGTGGAACATCAACTCGGTCCGTCTTCGGGAAGGGCTGGTCTGCCGCCTTCTGGCCGAGGAGGCACCCGAGATCCTCTGCCTGCAGGAATGCAAGTGCCCGGCCGAGCTGTTCCCCCGCGAGCGGTTCGCAGCGATGGGATACAGGCATGTCGTGGCGCGGGGCCAGAAGGGCTACAACGGTGTCGCGATCCTCTCGAAGCTTCCGCTCGAGGATGCGGGATCGGAGGATTTCGCGAAGCTCGGTCACGCGCGGCACGTGGCGGCAAGGCTGGAGAACGGTGTGGTGATCCACAACTGTTATGTTCCCGCCGGAGGCGACATTCCGGACCGTGATGTGAACGAGAAGTTCGGACAGAAGCTGGACTACGTTGCGGCGATGCGGAGCCGGTTCCGCAGGGACAGGCCGAGCAGGGCGATCCTTGTCGGCGACCTGAACATCGCCCCGCGCGAGGACGATGTATGGTCGCACAGGCAGCTTCTGAAGATCGTGAGCCACACGCCCGTGGAGGTCGAGCATTTCGAATCCGCGCGCGAGGCGGGCCGGTGGGTGGACGTGACACGGCAGGAC
>JAOADN010000082.1 GCA_026417295.1 Paracoccaceae bacterium | reverse complement strand
GAGGGCGACGGCCTTCTGTTCGGCGGGGCCGGGCACGACCGGATCCGGGGCGAGCGCGGCAACGACAGGCTGCATGGCGAGGCGGGCGACGACATCCTCGCGGGTGGCGAGGGCGACGACAGCCTCGACGGCGGCGCGGGGGACGACACCCTGAGCGGCGGGGCCGGCGCGGACGTTATCGCGGGCGGGGCCGGGGCCGACACCCTGATCGTGTCGGCCGATGCCGCGCCGGATTCCTACGATGGCGGCGACGGGGTGGACAGCCTGGATCTTTCCTCCCTCGTCGAGGATCTCGTGCTTGACCTCGCCGCGGGAACGCTGCTCTCGCCCGAGACGGGGCAGGACAGCGTTGCCGGCGTCGAGGTCATCGTGGGCGGCGCGGGCAACGACACCTTCGTCGCCGGGGAGGGCGCCGCGACGGTCTTCGGCGGCCTCGGCAACGACGTCTTCGACTTCTCGCGCCTGGCCGTCTCGATCCTCGAGCGCAGCCCGCCCGATGGCTCGCCCCTGGGCGAGGAAATCGCCGCCGTGAAGGCCGCCGCGGTCTCGACCATCTTCGGGATCATGGACTTCGCCGTCGGCGATGTGGTGCGCGTCGGCAAGACCGACATCGTCAAGTCGATCAAGTCCGAGGTCAAGGAGGCGATCGGCGACCTCTATGCCGGCCTTGGCACGAAGGGCAGCGACGCGCCCGACAGGCCCAGGATCACCTACCGCAATGTCCAGGATGGCGAGATCTCGCGGACCCTGATCGAGATCGATGTCGGGCGCGACGACACGATCGACATCGTGGTGGACATCCAGGGCCTGCACGAGCTGACCTTCACCGACCTTGCCTGAGACAGCCGGGGACGAACCGCATCATGTCGAAGACGACCGCCCAGACCCCCGCCCGCGCGAAGCCGGTCTCCGACCGGGTCGCGGGCCATGTGCTTGTCGGCGCGCTGATGGCAGCGGCCCTTCTGGGCGGCGTCGGCGGCTGGGCCGCCAAGGCCCGGATCTCGGGTGCGGTCATCGCCTCGGGTGCGGTCAAGGTGGACCAGAACCTCAAGGTCATCCAGCACCGCGACGGCGGCGTCGTCAGCGAGATCGGGATCCGTGAGGGCGACAGCGTGGCCGAGGGGCAGGTGCTGATCCGCCTGGACGACACGGCGGCGCGGGCCGAACTGTCGATCATCGAGGCCCAGATCGCCGAAAGCGAGGCGCGCCGCGCCCGCCTTGTCGCCCACCGCGACGGCGCGGAGACGCCGGCCTTTCCGGCGCATCTTCTGGCCGACCCTGCCGCGCGCGACCTGATCGAGGGCGAGGCGGTGCTGCATGCCGGCAACATGGCGACGCGCCGGTCGCAGAAGCAGCAGCTTGCCCTGTCGATCCAGCAGATCGAACGCGAGATCGCCGGCCTCGAATCCCAGCGCGCGGCACTGACCGACGACCTGGCGCTGGTCACCGCCGCCCATGAACGGCTGCTGGCCCTGTCGCAGAAGAACCTCGTCGAGGAGAGCCGGCTCAATGCCTCGGAGCGCGAACTCGTCCAGATCCGCGGCCGCATGGGCGAGATCGACGCCGCCATCGCCCGGGCGCGCCTGCGCATCGGCGAGACCGAGGTGAGCATCCTGACCATCGACGAGACCGCCCGCACCGAGGCCCAGAAGGAGCTGGGGCTGCTGGAGACGCGCCTTGCCGAACTGAACGACCGGCGCGCCGTTGTCGGCGACCGGCTGGCCCGGACCGAGATCCGGGCGCCGATCGCGGGCACGATCAACGAACTGAACGTCAACACGGTGGGCGGGGTCATCACCCCGGCCGAGGTCCTGGCGACGATCGTTCCGCAGAATGCGCGCCTGACGATCGAGGTCCAGCTGCCGCCGACCAGCGTCGACCAGGTCTTCGTCGGCCAGCCGACGCGGCTGCGCTTCTCGGGCTTCAACCACCGCACGACGCCGGAACTCGCCGGAACGGTGACCCAGGTCGCCCCCGCCACCACGGTGGACAAGGCCACGGGCCAGGCCTTCTACACCGCGCAGATCGGCCTGACCGAGGCCGAGAAGGCGAAGCTGGGCGATCTGGTCCTTCTGCCGGGCATGCCGACAGAGGTCTACATCGCGACCCAGGAACAGACGGTCATGGCCTATCTCGCCAAGCCGATCATGGACCAGGTCGAACGCGCCTTCCGCGAGGAGTAGCCGGACGGCGGCGCGCCCCGCAGCGGCGGGGTCCCCCTGGGCGATTGACTTCCGGGGCAGCGTCGTGTGCGCTGGCGCCGGCGTCGCCGGAGGACCGCCATGCTCGCCACAGTTCTCGACCATCACCGGACGGCCCTCGGCGCGCTCGTGCCCCTGACGGCCGTGCATCTGGCGATGGTGGCCATCGCGACGGCGATCCTTCTGCCCCTGACGGCGGGCTTCCTGAACGCGGTGCTGCGCTGGTCGAAGCGGGATGCCGTGACCGATCAGGACATCGCCCGGTTCCTGATTACGCCGGCAGGCTTCCTTGGCGGCCTCGTGGCCGCAAGCCTGCTTGCGGTCGCGCTGGTCCTCGATGTCGCCGTGATGATGCATGTCATCTTCAGCGGCGAGCAGTCGGCGTCCGGGGCGGTCAGGACCTCTGTCGCCTTCCTGATCCCGCGCCTGCCAGCCCTTCTGGAATTCGCGGCCCTGCTGATCCTGCGCGTCCTAGTCCTCGGCCTGCCCTTCCTGATCCTGGCCGGGGCCACGGCCTTCGTCCTGCTGCGCCGGCACGACATCAACTTCTACCTGACGCACCGCCCGCCCGCCTTCCTTGCCGCAGCGGGGATCGCTGGGGCGGTGCTGGCCGCGATGGCCGCGCTCCTTGCATGGAAGCTCGCCGGCTGGGCCGCCGCCCTGCCGCTCGTCCTGTCGGGGCACCCGGTGGGCCCCGCCTTCGCCGCAAGCGTCGCGCTGATCGGGGATCGCCGCGCCGAGGTGCTGGGCATGCTGCTGGCCTGGCTTGCGCTTCGCGCCGCGATGGCCGGGGCCGTGACGCTGGCGACGGGCGGCGTCATGGGGTTCCTTGCCGCGCGGCGCAGGGCCGACCTGCGCCTCGTCGCGGCGCTGCTTCTTGCGGCGCTGGTCCTGTGGATGCTGGCCAATGCCGTCGTGTCGGCGGTCTCGAACGGGGCGCTGGCCTGGCTTCTGGCCACGGAGGCCGGGGTGAAGTCGCTGCCCCGGCCGGCGGCCGCGTCGACACCCGTCCCCGTCTGGGTGATCGCCGCGCTGGCCGCGGGCCTGCTGGCGGCGGGCCTGCTTGCGGCGGCCCGCCTGGCGCGCCAGGTCAGGTCGCGGGACAGGGTCTTGGTCATCGCCCATCGCGGCGCCTCGGCCCTCAGGCCAGAGAACACGATGGCGGCCGTCCTGAAGGCCATCGAGGACGGCGCCGACTGGATCGAGATCGACGTCCAGGAGACGCGCGACGGCGAGGTCGTCGTCGCCCATGACAGCGACTTCATGAAGGCGGCGCGCAACCCGCTCAAGGTCTGGGACGCGACGATGGCGGATCTTGCCGGGATCGACATCGGCAGCCACTTCGGCGCCGGATACGCCGCCGAGCGGCCACCGACGCTGGGCCAGGTGCTTGCGGCCTGCCGGGGGCGCGCGAAGGTGATGATCGAGCTGAAATACTACGGCCACGACAGCGCGCTGGAAAGCCGCGTCGCCGCCATCGTCGAAGCGGCCGGGATGACCGGGTCCGTCGCCGTCATGTCGCTGAAGCCGGCCGGGATCGCCCGGTTCCGTGCCCTCAGGCCGGACTGGCCGTCGGGGCTTCTGGCGGCCAAGGCGATCGGCGACCTGTCGCGGCTCGATGTCGATTTCCTTGCCGTCAACACGGGCCAGGTCTCTCTCGGTCTCGTCGGGCGCGCCCATGCGGCCGGCAAGGAGGTGCATGTCTGGACGGTGGACGACCCGATGACGATGTCGCGGATGATCTCGATGGGCGTCGACGGGCTGATCACCAACGATCCGGCGCTGGCGCGCCGCATCATGGAACGGCGCAACGCCCTTTCGGCCTTCGAGCGGCTGCTCCTTTGGCTGGTCGATCGCTTCAGGATCGGCAGCTTCCGCCTGACGGCGGCCGATACCGAGGCCTAGGGCCGGGCCGCGCCCCGTAGCGCCGGCAGGCCCGCGCCCCGTCGTTGACTTGGCCCGGGGCTGCGGGGCAAAGCTTGCACAGGGGCAGGCAGGCAGGCAGGGGGGGGCGGAAGGTGCCGCTACGCAAGGACGGGACCCTGCTCGGGGTCGGGATACTCGGCTGCGGGCCGATCGCGCAGTTCGCCCATCTCGAATCCGTGCAGAAGGGGCGGAACGTCAGGCTGGCGGCGGTCTGCGACCGCGACGAGGGGCTGGCCACACGGTTCGGCAGCTTCTACGGCGCGGCAAGGGTCTATACCGACTATGACGCGATGCTGGCCGACGACAGCGTCGAGGCCGTGGTCATCGCCACCTCGGATGCGTTCCATGTCCCGGCCTCGCGCCGGGCGCTGGCGGCCGGCAAGCACGTGTTCTGCGAAAAGCCCGTCGGACTGTCCGTGGAGGAGGTCGAGGCGCTTCGGGCCGATGTCCGGGCCTCCGGCCGGGTGCTGCAGATCGGGCACATGCTGCGCTTCGATCCGGGCATCCAGTCCGCGCATGACTTCATCCGCGACGAGATGGGCCAGATGCTGGCGCTGAAGGCCTGGTACTGCGACTCGACCCATCGCTACACGATGACCGACGCGATCCAGCCCCTGCCGCAGACCGGAAGCAATGCGCTGCGCCCCGACGGCGACCCGAAGGCCGACCGGCACCGCTACAACATGCTGGCCCATGGCAGCCACCTTGTCGATCTCGCCCGCTATCTGGGCGGCCCGCTGCGCGCGGTGCGGGCCCGGCTTCTGGACCGCTACGGGGCGATGTGCTGGTTCGTCGACGTCGATTTCGAGAGCGGCGCGCTGGGCCATCTCGACCTCACGCTGCAGGTGCGGATGGACTGGCACGAGGGGTTCCAGGTCTATGGCGAGCACGGCTCGGTCATCGCGAAGATCTTCAACCCCTGGTACTACAAGTCCAGCGAAGTGGACGTCTTCCGCGAGGCCGACGCGGCAAGCCACCGCGTCCTGGGCGCGGACGGGCATTTCTACCGCCGCCAGATCGAGGGCTTCGCCGACGTGGTGCTGAAGGGCGCCCCGATGAACGGCGCCTCGATCGAGGACGGGGTGGCCTCGGTCCGGGCGATGGTGGCGATCGCCCGGTCGGCGCAGACGGGCCGGGCCGTCGATCTGGCCGACGTGTCGGGCCCGGTCTGATGTATCCGGCCGTCTTCTCGCGGACCTATCCCCCGGGCCGGATCGAGGAGGTGCTGGCCGCGATCGCGGCGGACGGCTTCCGCGGCGCGCAGATGAACCTGACGAGCTTCGGGATGGACAGCCTGCCCGCGACGCTGGACGAGGGGGCGCTGGCGCGCGGCCGGTCGGAGGCGGCGCGCCTCGGCCTTTCGTTCGCCGCGCTCTCGGGGACCTACAACATGGCCCATCCGGATCCGGCCGCGCGCGCCGCGGCGCGGCCGCGCCTTGCCCGGGTGCTTGCGGCCGCAGCCGCGATCGGCGCGCCCGTCGTCACCCTCTGCACCGGATCGCGCGATCCCGCCGACATGTGGGCGGCCCATCCCGGAAATGCGTCCCCCGAGGCCTGGGCCGACCTCAGGGCAGAGCTCGACCGGGCGCTCGAAGTTGCGGCAGGCCACGGCCTGACGCTGGCGGTCGAGCCCGAACCCGGCAACGTGGTGTGCGACGCAGCGGCCGCGCGGCGCCTGCTTGACGAGGTGCGCGCGCCCAATCTGGGCATCATCCTCGACGCGGCGAACCTGATCGGCACCGGCGGACTGGGCCGGCAGGGCGAGATCCTTGCCCGGGCCATCGGCCTTCTCGGGGCGGACATCGTGCTGGCCCATGCCAAGGACATCGCCGCCGATGGCCGGGTCGTCGCGCCGGGGGACGGGGCGATCGACCTGCCGGCCTTTGCGGGCGCCCTGTCGCGGGCGGGCTTTTCCGGCGCGCTGGTCGGTCACGGCTTTGCCGCCAGCGACACGGCGCGGGCCGGGCGGTTCCTCGCCGCCCTCTGTGCGGAGGCGGCATGACCCGCGCCGACTTCACCACGCCCGACGGTGTGCGGCTGGAATACGATATCGCCGGCGCGGGGCCGCCCGTCCTGTGGATGCACGGGCTGGGGGCAACGCTTGCCCAGCCGCTCGCCGTCTTTCCCGACCTGCCGGTCACCCGCATCGTCCCGGCCTGCCGCGGCCACGAGCAGAGCGACCTCGGCCCCCCGGAGGACCTGTCCGTCGCCACATTCGCGCGCGACATGCTGGCGCTTCTCGACCATCTCGGCATCGCCCGCCTGGAGGCGGCCGGCGGCATATCCCTGGGCGCCGCCATCGCGCTGCGCCTTGCGGCCTATCACCCCGGGCGGGTCGGGCGGCTGATCCTCGCCCGGCCCGCCTTCGTCGACGGCCCCTCGCCCGGGACCCAGGCGGGCTATGTCGCGGCCGGGCGGCACCTCGAAGTCCACGGCGCCGAACGCGGCGCGCGCCTCTTCGGCGAGAGCAGCGTCTGTCGCGCCGTCGCTGCGGCCTCGCCCGACAATGCGCGCTCGCTCATGTCCTACTTCACCCGCCCGCGCCCCGAGACGACGACCGCGCTTCTGGCGCGCCTGCCCAACGACTGGCCGGGCGTGCCCGCGGGGATGATCGAGACCCTCTCCCAGCCCGTGCTGGTCATCGGCAATGGCGAGGACATCGTCCATCCCCTGGCCTATGCCGAGGCGCTGGCAGGGATGATCCCGCAGGCGCGCCTTGCCGTCATCCCCTCGAAGTCGGTGGACCCGGCGGGCTACACCGCCGGCTTCCGCGACGCGCTGGCGCAGTTCCTGGGCGGGGATCCGGCATGACGGGGCGCGGGGCGATCCTCGTCGTCGACATCGGCGGCACCGGCGTCAAGTTCGGCGCGATCCGCGACGGGGTCCACCTGCCACGCACGCGGCAGGTGCCCACGGCAGAGCTGCGCCGGGGCGACCCGGTGGCGAACCTCGCGAGGCTTGCCGGCAGCGTCGGGGCAGAGCTCGGGATCACGCCCGATGCCATCGTCGCCACCGTTCCGGGCTTCCTCGACCCCGATCACGACCTCGTCCGCTTCGCCGGCAACCTGCCCGAGCTGAACGGCCGGCGGGTGGCGAGCGAACTGCGCGCCTTGACGGGGGTTCCGGTCATGCTCGAGCGCGACGCGGTCCTGACGCTGGTCGGGGAATGGGCGGCCGGGGCGGGCCGCGGCGTCGGCAACCTGCTCGGGCTGTTCTTCGGCACGGGGGTCGGCGGCGCCTTCCTGCAGGACGGCCGGCCCTTCCGCGGCTCGGGCTTTGCGCTCGAGATCGGGAACATGCCCTTCAGGGGCGAGGGCCGCACCCTTTCGGGCCTGCGCACCGACTGTCTGGAGGCCTATGTGTCCGGCCGGGTCCTGCAGGCCATTGCCGGGCGTCACGACGTGGCGATCGGGGAGGTCTTCGTCCGCGCGGCGGCCGATCCGCGGCTGGCCGCCGAGATCGACGCCTTCCTCACCGACCAGGCCATCGCGGTGGGGATCGCCTTCTCGCTCTTCTCGCCGGATGCCGTCGTGCTGGGGGGCGGGATCTGCGCCATGGCGGGCTTTCCCCTGGAGCGGCTGAGGCAGCTTGTCGGGATCCATTCGACGACACGCGAGATGGGCGTCGCGCTTGACCTGCGGCCGGCGCGGCTGGGTTGGGAGGCCGTCCTTCACGGGGCCGCGCGCGTGGCCGCAGGCCGGGACGGAGTGGTCGGCGAGGGAGGCGGGGGATGACAGGGGCGCGGGCGCAGGGCACCCAGGACGCCGCAAGGGGCCGGGGCGGGGGCGGGCAGGGCGGGCGGCCGGGCCCGGGCTGGATCGACCGGCTGCCGCGCGACCGCCTGATCGCGGAAGTCTCGGTCTGGTCGGCCGACCTTGGCCGGCTGGCCGAGGATGTCGCCCGGGTCGATGCCCATGCCGATCTGTGGCATGTCGATGTCTGCGACGGGCATTTCGCCCCCCAGTTGCTGATCTTTCCCGATCTCGCCGCGGTCCTGCGGCGGCTGACAGCGAAACCGCTGCACGTGCACCTGATGGTGGACGGCGCCATCCTGGAGGCGCAGATCGCGCAGTTCGCGGCGGCGGGGGCGGACCTGATCAGCATCCATGCCGAACACGGGCCGGACGCCGTGGACCGCGCCCTCGACCGGATCGCCGGGCTGGGCCTTGCGGCGGGGCTTGTCCTGACGCTCGACACGCCCGTCGCCGATGCCGCGCCCTGGCTTGACCGGGCCGATGTCCTGACGCTGGTCGGCACGCGGATCGGCATCAAGGGCGTGTCGCCGGACGAGACCACCTATGCGCGGCTGGCCAGCGCCCGCGGCCTGATCGACGCCCGGGGCGGGGACAGGCGCATCGTCCTGGCCGCGGACGGCGGCATCCGCGAGTCCACGGTGCCGCGGATGCGGGCGGCGGGGGCGCAGACCGTCGTCCTCGGCTCGCTCGCCTTCGGCGCCGACGACCTGCCGGCCCGCATGCGCTGGCTTGCCGGGCTCTGAGGGATGGCGCGGCGGGCCATCGCGGTGGACCTCGGCGGGACCCGGGTGCGCGCCGGCCTGGTGGCCGAGGACGGCCGCGTCGTCATGCACCGCGAGGCGCCGACGCCGGCGCAGGACGGCCCCGACGCCGTCCTGGGGCAGATCGCGGCGCTGGTCGCGGCCGTCAGGCAGGCGGCCGGCAGCGACGCGGTCCCTGTCATCGGCGTCTCGGCCCCCGGTCCGCTCGACACGGCGACGGGGGTCGTCTGCACGATGCAGTCGCTCGACGGTTTCGACGGCCTGCCCCTGCGCGACGAACTGGAACGCCGGCTCGGCGCGCCCGTGGCGCTCGAGAACGACGGCATCGCGGGGGCGCTCGGCGAGTGGCGCTTCGGGGCCGGCAGGGGGACGGACGACCTGCTCTATGTCACGCTGTCCACGGGCATCGGCGGCGGCATCATCGCCGGGGGGCGGCCGCTGCGGGGGCGTCGGGGCCTTGCCGGGCATGTCGGGCACATCTTCTTCGCCGCCGGATGGGAGCGCCGCTCGGGCGGGCACATGCCCTGTTTCGAGGATTTCGCCTCGGGCACGGCACTTGCCGCTCGTGCCCGCGAGGCGGCGGCCGGCGATCCCGGCTCGGTCCTTCATGCCGCAGACCGGATCGACGCAGCGGCCGTCCTGGCGGCGGCGGCGAAGGGCGACGGTCTGGCCCGGCGGCTCGTCGCCGACGAGGCGGCCGCCATCGGCACCGGGCTGGCGAGCCTTGCCCATGTCCTCGATCCGGCGCTGATCGTCCTGGGCGGCGGCCTGGCCCAGGCCCTGCCGGTGCTCGAAGCGGGGATCCTTGCCGCCTTCGGGCAGAACGCCAAGCCCGGTTTCGAAGGGATCGCCCTTGCCGCCGCCGCGCTGGGGACCCATTCCTCGCTCTGCGGGGCGGCGGCCCTGGCCTTCGACCCCGCACTCGCGGCCGGGCGCGGCTAGGGGCGCCCGTCTCCGGCAAGCACCGCGACGGCGCAGACCGCCCCCGGCCGGCCGGCATCGGCATAGGCCAGGCGGGCCGCCGGCCGGGCGGGGGCGGCATAGCCGACGGCCTCGCCGTCCGCGAGCGCAAGCACGATGGATTTCGGTGCAAGCTCCATGCCCTGGCCGGTCAGCTTCATCCGCGCCTCCTTGGCCGTCCAGAATGCAAGGAACCGCTGGAGCCTGCGGTCCTCGGACAGGGACTCGATGACGGCCCGTTCGGCCTGGACGAACACGGTTCCGGCCAGGGCCAGCGGGTCGATCCGGCGCGTGGGCAGCTCGACATCGATACCGACCGGCCCGGACGTCGAGACGGCGAGGACGGCGAAGCCCTGGCTGCTGTCTCTTATACACATCTCCGA
>JAOADN010000081.1 GCA_026417295.1 Paracoccaceae bacterium | reverse complement strand
CCATGCCCCGCCCCCACTTGCCCCGGCGCCCCCGCGCACCGCCCGAAGGGGCCGGGCCCGCATGGAGCCGTTGCGGCGGCCGGGGGATGCGGCCGCGCGGCCGCATCCATGCCGCTTCGAAGCGGCATGGACGGGCCTTCGAAGGCCCGTCCGGCGGCGCGGCGCACGGCTTCCGCCCCGGGCATCCCTCGCCTATGGTGCGCGGCGCAATCCACCGACCGAGGACACCCGCCCCATGCGCAAGCTTGCCGCAGGAAACTGGAAGATGAACGGCCTTGCCGCCGACCTGGCCGAGGTGAAGGCCCTGATCGCCGCCCATCCCGCGCCGTCCTGCGAGGTCCTGCTCTGCCCGCCTGCGACGCTGATCGCGCAGATGGCCGCGGCGCGGGGCGGGGCGCCCCTCCTGATCGGCGGGCAGGACTGCCATGCCGCGGCCGGCGGCGCCCATACCGGCGACATCGCGGCCGAGATGCTGCGCGATGCCGGGGCCAGCCACGTCATCGTCGGCCATTCCGAGCGGCGCGGCGACCATGGCGAGACCGATGCCGCGGTGCGGGCCAAGGCCATGGCGGCGCACCGGGCGGGCCTGGTGGCGATCGTCTGCCTCGGCGAGACGCTGGAGGAGCGCCGGGCGGGGCGCACGCTGGAGGTCTGCGCCGGGCAGCTCGCCGGTTCGGTGCCAGACGGCGCGACGGCGGCCAACACCGTGATCGCCTACGAGCCGGTCTGGGCCATCGGCACCGGACTGACCCCGACGCTCGCGGAGATCGCCGAGGTCCACGGGGCCCTGCGTCAGGCCCTGGCGCAGCGCTTCGGGGCCGGGGCCGCAGGGATGCGGCTGCTTTACGGCGGATCGGTCAAGCCGTCGAACGCGGCGGCGATCTTCGCCGTCGCCGGGGTCGACGGGGCGCTGGTCGGCGGGGCGAGCCTGAAGGCCGCGGAGTTCGGCGCGATCGTCGCGGCGCTTGAGGCGGCGTGATCGCGCCAGCCGGTGTCGGCGACGGGCAAGCGCGGCGCGCGCCGTCGTGCAGCTATGGGTGGACCATGCCCCCCGCAGGCACCGCCACGCCCGACCGCCGCCTTCAGGCCAACGCGCTCTGCGCGGCCTCGATGATGGTCTGGGCGGCCGGGCTGCCGGCGGCCGACCTGCTGATCCCGCATGTGCCGGCGGTCTGGCTGTCCTTGATGCGCAACGTCCTGGCGGCGGGGCTGCTTCTGCCCCTGTGGTGGGCCTTCGAGGGGGGCCGGCGGATGCTGCGGGCGCCCTGGCTGCTCGGGGCCGCCCTCGGCTGGATCACGCTCGGCCTGGCCTCGATCCTGACGATCATCGCCCAGGACCTGACCGACGCGGTCACGGTGGCGGTCTTCAGCGCCTCCTCGCCCGTGGTCGGCCTGGCGATCGAGGTCGTCGCCGGGCGGCGGCGCATCTCGGCGGCGGTCCTGGCGGGGCTGGTCCTGACCCTGGCGGGGGGGCTCATGGCCTCGGCCGCGGGGGCGCTGACGGCGGTGACGCTGGGCATCGGGGCGCTGGCGGCCTTCGCTGCGGTCGTCTGCTACACGCTGGGCTCGAGCCTGACGGTCACCGCCCTGCCGGGCCAGAGCGACATCGGCCGCGCGGCGCTGACCATCGCCGGGGCGGCGGCGATCGGCGCGGGCCTGACGCTTGCCTGGCATCTCGGCGGGGGCGCCGGCCCGGACTGGGCGGCGCTCGGCCGGGCGGAGTTCGGGGCGCTGCTCGTCTACGGCGTCGGCGCCATCGGCATCAGCCAGCTTCTCTGGATCATGGGCGTGTCGCGCTTCGGCATCGGCATGGCCTCGTTCCACCTCAACGCGGCGCCCTTCTACGTGATGCTCATCCTCTTCGCCCTGGGCGAGCCCTGGAACTGGACCCAGGCGGCGGGCGCGGCAGTGGTGGCGCTGGGCGTGCTGATCGCGCAGGACCGCCGATGAGGACGCTGGCGCAGTCGCCCGTCGATCCGGCCTTCGTGCAGGATCCCTATTCCTTCTACGAGGCCGCGCGGGCGGGCGGGCCGCTCTTCCGCTGGGAGGATTACGGGCTGGTCTGCGCCGTCTCGGCGGCGGCAGTCGGCGCCATCCTGCGCGACCGCCGGTTCGGGCGCGAGGCCCCGCCCGGACGGGCACCGAGGATCCCGGACCACCTTGCGCCCTTCTACGCGGTCGAGGCGCATTCGATGCTGGAGCTCGAGCCGCCGCGCCACACGCGGCTGAGGTCGCTGGTGCTGCGTGCCTTCACCTCGCGCCGGATCGCGGCGCTGGAACCGGGAATCGCTGCCCTGTCTGAGGCGCTGGTCGACGACATCCCGGCCGGCGGCTTCGACCTGCTGCCGGCCTTCGCGCAGAAGCTGCCGGTGATCGTCATCGCGCGGCTTCTGGGCGTGCCCGAGGAGCGCGCGCCCGACCTGCTGGCCTGGTCCAACGCGATGGTGGGCATGTACCAGGCGCGCCGGACGCGCGAGACGGAGGCGGCCGCCGTGGCCGCGACGGAAGCCTTCGTCGCCTTCATGCGCGCCCATGTGGAGGCGCGCCGGGCCCGGCCGGCGGACGACCTGATCACGCAGCTCATCGCCGCGGAGGAGGCGGGCGAGCGGCTTACGACCGACGAGCTGATCAGCACCTGCATCCTCCTGCTCAATGCCGGGCACGAGGCGACGGTGCATGGCCTGGGCAACGGGGTGAAGGCGCTGCTCGAGCATGGCGGGCCGGGCGGGGCCCTGGCCCCGGCGGCCGTCGAGGCGACGGTCGAGGAGATCCTCCGCTTCGACCCGCCGCTGCACCTGTTCACGCGCTGGGTCTACGAGGATGTCGAGATCGGCGGGCACCTCTTCCGCCGCGGCGACCAGGTGGGCTGCCTGCTGGCGGCGGCCAACCGCGACCCGGCGGTCTGGGACGAGCCGGCGGTCTTCCGCCCGGACCGGCCGGTGCGGCAGAACCTGTCCTTCGGGGCGGGGCTGCATTTCTGCGTCGGCGCGCCGCTCGCGCGGCTGGAGCTGCGGGTGGCGCTGCCGGTCCTGTTCCGGCGGCTGCCCGGGCTGCGCCTTGCGGCGCCGCCCGAATATGCCGACCTCTACCATTTCCATGGCCTGAAGGCGCTGCGGCTGGCGGCGGACTAGGGCGGCGCGTCGCAAGCCGGGGGGGCGCCCATGCCGCTTCGAAGCGGCATGGACGGGCCTTCGAAGGCCCGTCGCGCCGGCGCGCGCCGGCGCCCCCGCCCCGCTCAGCCGCCCCCGTCCCCGCCCCGCCGGCGTGCCGGCGGCCCGCCGGCCCGGTGCTTGGCCAGCGCCGAGGGTCCCGACGGACGCCGGTCCCTGTAGGGGTTCTTCTCGCCCTGGTCGCGGAAGGTCAGCCGGATCGGCGTGCCCTGCAGTCCGAAGGCGTCGCGCAGGCCGTTGACGAGATAGCGGGCATAGGCCTCGGGGATCTGGTCGGCATGGGTGGTCATGACGACGAAGGCGGGGGGCCGGGTCTTGACCTGGGTCATGTAGCGCAGGCGGATGCGGCGGCCGCCCGGGGCCGGCGGCGGATGGGCCGCGGTCATCGCCGCCAGCCACTGGTTCAGCCGCCCGGTCGTCACCCGGATGTTCCAGGCCGCATAGGCGTCAAGCACCGCCTGATGCAGCCGGTCGAGGTTCTGCCCGGTCAGCCCCGAGATCGCCACCAGCGGCGCGCCGCGCAGCTGCGGCAGGAGCCGCTCGAACGCCGCCTTCAGCGCCGCCAGCCGGGCCTGCCGGTCGGGCACGGCATCCCACTTGTTCACGGCCACCACGACCGCCCGCCCCTCGGCCTCGGCGAGGTCGGCGATGCGCAGGTCCTGCGTCTCGAAGGGGATGGCGGCATCGAGCAGCACGACGACCACCTCGGCGAAGCGCACGGCGCGCAGCCCGTCGGCCACGGACATCTTCTCGAGCCGGTCGCTGATGCGCGACTTCCGCCGCATCCCGGCCGTGTCGAAGATGCGCACCGGGGTGCCCCGCCAGAGCGTCGAGACCGAGATCGCGTCGCGGGTGATCCCCGCCTCGGGGCCGGTGAGCAGGCGCTCCTCGCCGAGGATCGCGTTGACGAGCGTGGACTTGCCGGCATTGGGCCGGCCGATCACCGCGATCTGGAGGGGGCGCTTCGGTGTCGGCACCCGCTCGCCCTGCCCGCCCGACCCTTCGGTCACCTCGACATCCGTCTCGGGCGCGGCCTCGCCGTCGCGGGCGGCGAGCCCGTCGGCGATCGGCCGCAGCGCGCGGTAGAGGTCGTCCATCCCCTCGCCGTGTTCGGCGCTGATGCGGACGGGTTCGCCGAGGCCGAGCTCCCAGGCCTCGAGCGCCCCCTGCTCGCCGGCCGCGCCCTCGGCCTTGTTCACCGCCAGGACGACATGGGCGGCCCTGCGGCGCAGGATGTCGGCGAAGACGCGGTCGGCGGCCGTCACCCCCGCGCGGCCGTCGATGACGAAGAGGCAGATGTCGGCCATGCCGACGGCGCGCTCGGTCAGCCGGCGCATGCGCGCAGGCAGGCTGTCGTCTGTCGCCTCCTCGAGCCCGGCCGTGTCGATCGCGGTGAAGCGCAGGTCGGCGAGGCGCGCCTCGCCCTCGCGCAGGTCGCGCGTCACGCCGGGGCGGTCGTCGACCAGCGCGAGGCGCCGGCCGACCAGGCGGTTGAAGAGCGTCGACTTGCCGACATTCGGGCGGCCGACGATGGCGAGCGAGAAGGTCATTGGTCCCCTGGCGGTCCGGGAAGGGCCGCCTTCCTACAGGCGGATCGGTTCAGCGGAAAGCGTGAAGCTGGCCGTTGCGCGACATGACGTAGAGCGTGCCGCCGGCGACGACCGGAGAGGAGGCCGCGCCGCCGGGGATCTCTGCCGCCGCAAGCAGCGCCCCGGAGGCCGGGTCGAAGGCGCGCAGCACGCCGTCCGAGGAGGCGGTGATCAGCCGCCCGCCGGCGAGCACGGGGCCGTACTGGACGAAGATCGCCTCGCGCTTCCTGTCCTTCTGCTTCTCGAAGAAGGGCATGTCGATCCGCCACACGACCTCGCCCGTCGCCGCGTCGAGCCGCACGAGCTGGTTCTCGTCGGAGACGAACCAGACCGCCCCGCCCGCCGTCACGATCCCGTCCGAGGCCCCCTCGTCCGCCGCCCAGAAGCGCGTGCCCGTCACGGAATCGAAGGCGACGAGCCGGCCCGCGCTGCTGCCGGCCAGGACCGTTCCGCCCGCCACGACCGGATCGCCCGTCAGGTCCGAGACGCGGGTTGCCGCCCGCCCCAGCCGCCGGCCCGCGACATAGGCGGTCCAGACCGGCAGCCCGTCGGCGGCGTTGACGGCGAGAAGCTCGCCCCCCGCATAGGGCAGGAAGACCCGCCCGCCCTCGACCGCGGGCGCGGCCGAGCCGGGCACGCCGCCATTCGAGGGCGTGCCGGGCAGGATCCAGAGGATCTTGCCGTCCGCGGCCCGCAGCGCGGCCCCCGAGGCATCGCGCGCCACGACATAGACGGTGCCGTCGGCATAGGCGGGGGCGCCGCCCACCGCGGTGTCGAAGCGCTGGCGCCAGACCACCCCGCCCGTGGCCGCGTCGAGCGCCACGAGTTCGCCGAAGCCCGTGGTGACGAAGAGGCGCCCCTGGCCGAAGGCGAGCCCGTTGCCGGTATTCTCTCCCGGCTTCTCGGTCGCCGGCGTGATGTCGGTCTGCCAGAGGGTGGCGCCCGAGGTCGAGGTCGCCGTCACCCGGCCCTGGGAATCGACGGTGTAGACGCGCCCGGCGGCCACGACCGGGTCGGCGGCGATGCGCGCCCGGCGGCTGTCGCCGGCACCGGCGGGCGCCGTCCAGACGCGCGTCAGCGAGGGCCCGAGGGCGAGATTGCCCGCGGCATGGGCGGGGCCGCCGCCGGCCTGCGTCCATTCGGCATTGGCCTGCGCCCCCGGCAGGCTGACGGGGACCCGGCGGGGGCCGGCGACGAGCGCCGGATCGGGGGCCGCGGGCGCCGGGGCGGCGGCGGCATCGGGGCCGGCCGCATCGAGGGGTGCCGCGCCGTCCTGCCCGCCGACCGGGCTGCGCACGTCGAGCCGCTCGCCCGCCAGCGGGACCTCGCGTTCCGCGCAGCCCGCCGCGCAGAGCGCCATCAGACAAAGTGCCGCCGTTCCTGCCCGCATCGACCCACCGTCCCGTCCTCACGTCCGGCCCGCAGGGGGCGCGGTCCTCAGCCCCCGGCCGCCTCGCCGCCCAGGGCAACAATCATCTGCGCCACGCGCTGGCGCAAGGCCTGCGTGACCTGCGCGTCCTGGGCCAGCGCCGTGAACATGGCCAGCGCCTCGTCCCGCCGGCCGGCGGCCACGAGGTCGAGCGCCTGGAGTTCCATCCCGAGCGTGCGGTAGGGCGCGCCGGGCGCCGTCAGCTCGGCCAGGGCGGCCGTGCGCGCCTCGGCCGTGAGCCCGCCCTCGATGAGGGCGAGCCTGTAGAGCGCGAGGTGGCGGTATTCGGGTGCGAGCGCGGCATCGGCGGCGACCGGCGCAAGGGCCGCGGCCGCGGCCGCGCTGTCCTGCGCGGCCAGCGCCTCGGCCGACCGCAGCAGCGCCAGGACCGCCGCCTGGCCCGGTGCGGAAGCCGGCACCGCAGCGAGCGCGGCGGCGCCCGTTGCCCCGTCGCCCGCGAGCGCCGCAAGCAGCGCGTCGCCGAAGCCCTCGGCCGCGGCGCGGGCCTGCGCCTTCTGCCATTCGTTCCAGGCCGCGCCGCCGACGATGAAGAGGATGAGCAGCCCACCGATCCAGCCGTAGCGACGGAAGGCGGCGAAGAGCCTGTCGCGGCGAAGCTCCTCGTTCACCTCGTCGATGAAGCTGTCGTTGTTGGTCACGCCGCCGCCCCGTCCCGTTCCGGGCAAGCCCGGTCTGGGCCCCTCTTACACGGGCGGGGGCGGAATTGCCAAGGGCGGGCGGACCGCCGGCCGCGGGGCGCTAGCGCAGCGCGGGCACCTGCTGCAGGAAGGGGCGCGGGGCCTCGGCCCCGGCGGCGTCCTCGCCGGCCTGGATGGCGCGCAGGCGCGAAAGCTCCTCCTCCTCGGCGGACTGGCGGTTCCACATGGCGGCGTAGCGGCCGCCCAGGGCGAGCAGCGCCTCGTGGGTGCCCTGTTCGACGATCCGGCCCTCCTCGAGCACGACGATGAGGTCGGCATCGGCGATGGTCGAGAGGCGGTGGGCGATGGTGATCACGCTGCGCCCCCGGCCCATCGCGCGCAGGCTGTCCTGGATGTCGCGCTCGGTCTGGGTGTCGAGCGCGCTCGTCGCCTCGTCCAGCAGCAGGATGGGCGGGTCCTTGAGCAGCGTCCGGGCGATGCCGACGCGCTGCTTCTCGCCGCCCGAGAGCTTCAGCCCGCGCTCTCCCACCCGGGTCTGGTAGCCCTCGGGCAGGCGCATGATGAAGTCGTGGATCCGCGCGGCCTTTGCCGCCTCGATCAGCTTCTCGCGCGGGGCGTCGGGGTTGCCGTAGGCGATGTTGTATTCGACCGTGTCGTTGAACAGCACGGTGTCCTGGGGGACGACGCCGATCGCGTCGTGCAGGGACTGCTGGGTGACCGCGCGCACGTCCTGCCCGTCGATCCGGAGCGCGCCGCCCGTCACGTCGTAGAAGCGGAAGAGAAGCCGCCCGATCGTCGACTTGCCCGAGCCCGAGGGCCCGACCACGGCGACCGTCTGGCCGGGGCCCACACGCAGCGACACGCCCCGCAGGATCGGGCGCGCCGGATCGTAGGCGAAATGCACGTCGTCGAGCACGATCTCGCCCCCGGTCACGACGAGGGGCCGGGCGCCGGGCGCATCGACGATCTCGGCCGGCTGGGCGAGAAGGTCGAACATGTCGCCCATGTCGATGAGGGACTGGCGGATCTCGCGGTAGACGGTGCCGAGGAAGCCGAGCGGCAGCGTGATCTGCATCATGTAGGCATTGACCATGACGAAGTCGCCCACCGTGAGCCTCCCCGCGAGGACGCCGCGCGCGGCCATGACCATGACAATGACGAGGCCGGTGGTGATGATCGCCGCCTGCCCGATGTTGAGCAGGCCGAGGGACTGGCCCGTCCTGACGGCGGCCCCCTCGTAGCGGGCCATGGCGCGGTCGTAGCGGGCGGCCTCGCGCCGTTCGGCGCCGAAATACTTCACCGTCTCGAAGTTGAGCAGGCTGTCGACGGCCTTCTGGTTGGCGTCGGTGTCCTGGTCGTTCATCTCCTTGCGGATCTTCACGCGCCATTCGGTGACCTTGAAGGTGAAGGTCACGTAGATGGCGATGGTGACGACGACGACGGCCGCATACCAGATGTCGAAGACCGCCGCGAAGATGACGGTGACGAGGACGAGCTCGAGCAGGAGCGGCCCGATCGAGAAGAGCGTGAAGCGCAGCAGGAAGTCGACGCCCTTCACGCCCCGCTCGATGATCCGGCTGAGCCCGCCGGTCTTGCGGGTGATGTGGAAGCGCAGCGAGAGGGCATGGATGTGGGTGAAGGTCTCGAGCGCGAGCTTGCGCAGCGCCCGCTGCCCGACCCGGACGAAGACGATGTCGCGCAGCTCGCCGAAGCCCACATTGCCCAGCCGCGCGACGCCGTAGGCGATGGTCAGGCCCACCGCCCCGAGCGCCACCCAGCCCTCGGCCGTGTCGGGCCGCGGCGCCAGCGCATCGACGGCCCACTTGTAGAGGAAGGGCGTGACGATCGAGAACACCTTGGCCGCGAGCAGCGCGAGAAGCGCGAACACGACGCGCCGCTTCACCCAGCCCTCGCCCTCGGGCCAGAGATAGGGCAGGACGCGGCGGATCGTGTCGAGCGCGCTGCGCCGGGGGCGGGCCTGGCCGGCGCCGGGGCCCTCGCCCGGGGCGGCGGCCGGGTCGGCGCCCGGGGCGGTGGTGGTGGCGGCGGCGGCGCCGGCTGTGCCGGCTGTCGCGCCCGCCTTCGTGCCGGCGACAGCAGCGCCGGCGGTGGCATCGGCCATCTCTTGAGTCCCGTCTTCGGTCGAAGGCGGTTGATCGCACGGCCGGGGCGCGGTATCAAGGGAATAATTCAACGCTACATGAAATGTTGAAACGATGCGTGCCGCCGAAGCCCTTGCCGCCCTTTCGGCCCTGGCCAGCGAGGTGCGCCTTGCCCTGGTGCGCCGCCTGGTGGCGGCGGGCGAGGAGGGCCTGGCCGCCGGGGCGATCGCCCGCGAGCTGGGCCTGTCGCCATCGCGCCTGTCGTTCCACCTGGCCGAGCTGGAGCGCGCGGGCCTTGTCAGGGCAAGGCGGGCCTCGCGCAATGTGATCTATGCGGCCGACCATGACGGGATCGGGCGCGTCATCGGCTACCTGCTGAACGACTGCTGCGCCGCCCATCCCCGGGTCAGCGCCTGCTGCCGCCTTCATGCGGCACATGAGGACACGACCGCAGGGCATTGAGATGGCGTGATCCTTCCGCGGCCGCCGTGGCGGCCGGCGGGACCTATTCCTGCGCCAGGGGCACGGTGAAGATCTGGCCGGGATAGATGAGGTCGGGATCCTTGATCAGGTCCTTGTTGGCCTCGTAGACGCGGACCCAGATGATCCCCTCGCCGTAGTTCTCGCGTGCGATGCGCCAGAGCGTGAAGCCGGGCTGGACGGTGACGACCTTGACGGTCGTCGCCCGGGCGGGCGGCACCTCGGGCGAAGGCGCGGCCACGGCGGGGGCGGCGGCCATGGCGGGCGCCGCGGCCTCGGGTTCGGCGGTCGGGGCGGCGGCCTGCTGCAGCGCGGGCGATTCGGCTGGCGCTGCGGGGGGCGATGCCGGGACGGTCGGGGCCTCCGGGGCGGCAGCCACCGCCGGCGGGGCGGCGGGTTCGGGCGCCGGGGCCGGTTCGGTGGCGGATCCGGTGGCTGTTTCGGTTGCCGGTCCGGGGGCGGGCGCCGGCTGCGTTCCGGCCGCGGCGGCGGGCGCGGCCGGCGCGGGCGGCGACTGGGCCAGTCCGGCGGCGGCGGCGACCGCCTCGGGCGCCTCGCGCTGGAAGGGCGTCTCGAAGCGCGAGATGACCTTGCCGTCGGTCCCGACCTCGTCGGCGCGCAGGCGGTAGAGGCCGGCGGCGATCCCGCCCAGCGTCGCGGTCCAGGTCCCGTCGGGATTGACGAGGACGGTCGCGGCAGGCGCGTTGTCGAGATAGAGGTTGACGAAGGCACCGCCCGACCCGCGCCCGGCCAGCATCACGTCACCCCGGTCGGAATAGCTGATCGTGTCGATGACGACGGTCGCCGAGGGGGCGGGCTGGAGCTTGCGCACGCCGGTCGCGTCGGCGACGAGGACCTCGGGCTGGGCGGCCGGCGCGGGTTCGGCGGCGGCTTCGGGCGCGGATTCCGGCGCGGCGGCGGGTTCGGGGGCGGCCGCGGCCTCGGCAGCGGCCTGTCCGGGGGCGGCTTCGGGCGCGGGTTCCGGCGCGGCGGCGGCCGGCCCGGGTTCCGGCGCGGCCTCGGGGGCGGCTTCGGGCGCGGCGGCCGTCACGGTCGGGGCGACCGGGGCGATGATGATCGTCTCTTCCGAGGGGACCGGCGCCCCCCCCGGCACGGGCGTCTCGAGCGTCAGGACGCGCGGCGCCGTTCCCGGCCCGAGGGCGAGGAAGGCGGCGAAGGCGCCGCCAGCATCGGCCGTGGCGCGCGCGACTTCGTGCCCGTCGGAAAGGATGACCACCTCGGCGCCCGGCGCGGCCCGGCCGGCGACGAGGACGGAGCCGTCGGCCTCGGCCCGCACGGTGTCGAAGGACGGCGCGCGCGGGGCCGGTGCGGGGCCTGCGTCGGGGGCGGCCCCCGCAGCCGCTTCTGTGG
>JAOADN010000080.1 GCA_026417295.1 Paracoccaceae bacterium | reverse complement strand
GGGCGCGCGCGCGAGCGCGCCCGTCAGGCCGGGGCGACGAAGGGCTGGCTGACCGCGGCGAAGACGGGCAGCGCCTCGGCCCGGGCGGCATGGGCGGCGAGCGCGGGATGGCGGGCGGGATCCCACAGGTCGGGAAGCGATTCCGCGAGGTGACGCAGGGCGCAGGCCACGGCGATGTCGTCGTGCCCGATCCGCTCGCCGCGCCACCACGGCCCGGCGGCGCGCAGCCGCTGCGCCTCGAGCGCGTGCAGCGCCCCCGCGATCTCGGCCGTCCGGCGCGCCACCAGAAGCTCCGAGGTCTGGTCGTGCAGCGCGCGCTCGTAGAAGAGGCTGACCATGCGGTCGGCCATGCCCGTGGCCAGCGCCACCGTGCCGAGCGCGCGCCGCCGCGCCTCGCCCGCGCGGGGCAGCATCACGGCATCGTCGTCCACGAGCCCGTCGATATGGTCGATGATGAGATGGCTGTCGATGATCGACTCGCCGTTCGCGAGCACGAGGGTCGGCACCCGGACGAGGGGATTGAAGGGACGGATGAGATCCATGTCGCCGAAGACCGACCAGGGGCGGTGTTCGAAGGCGAACCCGTAGAGGGTCAGGGCCACGGCCACGCGCCGGACGAAGGACGAATCGTATTGTCCTATCAGTATCAATGCCTTGCCTCCCGGCGTTCACTCAACGGGCGGGACCTTCTTGAGGTAGCTCGCGACGGCGGCGCGATCGGCCGCGGGAAGCCGGGCGAAGTTCTCGACGACAAGCGCCATGTGGCCCCCCGCGGAGTCGAAGTCCGGGGTGAAGCCGGTCTCGAGATAGTCGGCGATCTCGGCCCCGGTCCATTTCAGCCGGGCCGGCGTGATGTTGGGGAAGCGCCCCTGGCCGGCCGGGACCGGCCCCCCGGCAAGCCAGCGCGCGCGGTCCGGGCCGCCCAGGGCGTCGCGCGGGGTGTGGCATTCGCCGCAATGGCCGAGCGCCTCGACGAGATAGCGCCCGCGCGTCTCGTCCGGGGAGAGCGGCCCCGCGACGACCCAGGACGGGTCGAGATAGAGCGCCTTCCAGACGCCGAGCGTCCGGCGGATCGAGAAGGGGAAGCCCGTCTCGTGCGGCGGGCTGGGCGCGGCCACCGGCGGCAGGGTGGCCAGGAAGGCGCGCAGGTCGGCGATGTCCTGGAGCGTGGCACGGGCATAGGACGTGTAGGGGAAGACGGGGTAGTAGTGGCGCCCGTCGGGCGAGACGCCGAGGGTCATCGCGCGGGCGAGGTCGCGGGCCGACCAGGCGCCGATGCCGTGGACCGGATCGGGCGAGATGTTCGGGGCGACGAAGGTGCCGAAGGGCGTGGGAAAGCGGCGGCCGCCGCCGAGGCGGAGCCTGTCGTCACCCTTCGCGCCCTCGGCGGCATGGCAGGAGGCGCAGCCGGCGGCCCAGAACACCTGCTCGCCGCGTGAAGCGTCGCCCGTCATCCCCTCCATCGCGTCGGCCGCAAGGTCCTGCGGCCGGGTGACGAGCCAGAAGCCGGCGAGGCCGGCCAGGGCAAGGGCGAGGAGGGACCACAGCAGGCGGCGCATGGCGTCCTTTCGGCATGGGGCAGGGGCGGACCGGCGGGCCCGCCCGTCCCGCCGGGCCGGACCGGTGCCTACTGTGCGACGCGGAAGGCCTTGTGGCAATCGCCGCAGGCGCCCCCGAGGGGCCCGAGCGCGGCCCTGAGGCTGTCGAGATCCTTGCCGGCCGCGGCCTGCATGGCCGCGACGGCATCGGCATAGGCGCTGGCCTTGTCCATGATGCCCGAGCCCTCGGCCCACATCGCCGCCAGGGCGGTCGATTCGGGATTGGCGGAATTGTCCGACCCGGGCGGCCAGAGCATCGACTGGTCGAGCGCGTCCTGCGCCGCCAGGTTGTCGGCCGCCTTCTGGGCGGCGGCCGCGTCATAGGGCGCCTCGCCCTTGGCCATGGCGGCGAGCACGCCGATGTTGAGCGCGCGGTAGGCCATCATGCCCTGGCGCGCGGCGATCTGCATGCCGAAGGGTGCGTCCTGCGCCAGAACCGCCCCGGCGACGAGCGCCGTTGCCGCCAGCGCCGCGAGCCCGGTGCGGCCGATCCCGAAGATGCGCATGTCGATCCTCCCTTCTGCATCGATCCCCTTGGGTGGAAACAGGGTAGCTGTGGGAAAACGGTTGACTATCCGCGAATGTCGCAGCGTTACTGTGGGAAATCGCACAGGCGGGGCCCGGACCGGCCCGTGCGGCGGGCCGGGGGCGCCCTGTTCGCCCTGTGTTCGCGGGATGGCGGGGCGGGGCGGCGGGGCGGTGCGCCCCGGGGATACGCAATCGTGATCGCGGGGGCGGGCGGATGACGCGCGAGAACTGGGACGACCTGCGCTTCCTTCTGGCGGTGGCCGAGGCCGGATCGGTGAACGGGGCGGCCCGGGCGCTGGGGGTGAATCACGCCACCGTGCTGCGCCGGATCGCGGCCTACGAGGCGGCGACGGGGATCGTCGTCTTCGACAAGACGGCGCGGGGCTATTCGGTGCCCGCCGACCGGAGGGCGATCGTGCAGGCCGCGCGCGAGGTGGACAGCGCCGTGCAGGCGCTGCACCGCGTGCTGCGGGGCAACCTGGCGCCGGTCTCGGGCGAGGTGACGGTGACCACGACCGACAGCCTGGCGCAGGTCGTGCTGCCGCCGGTCATTGCCGAGCTCCGGGCGGTGGCGCCGGACCTGCGGATCGACGTCATCTCGACCAATGCGCATCTCGACCTGGGGCGGACCGAGGCCGACATCGCGGTGCGCGCCGCGAAGGCGCTGGCCGAGGGGCTGGAGGGCGAGGCGGTGGCGCGGCTGTGCTTCCGCGTCTACCGCCGGCGGGACGCGGTGGACGGGGGGGCCTGGCTGGGCCTGGCCGGGGCGACCGGGGCGGCGCCGGTCGCGCGCTGGCTGGCGGAGGCGGCCGGCGAGGCGGCGGTCACGGCGCGGGCCGACAGTTTCCTGGTGCTGCGCGAGCTGGTCGCGCAGGGGATGGGGCGGGCGGTGCTGCCGGCCTATGTCGGCGACACCGATCCGCGGCTGGAACCCGTGCCCGGCATCGAGGTGCCGGACCTGGCCGGGATCTGGGTGGCCTCGCATGCCGACCTGGCGCGGGTGCCGCGCATCGCCCGGGTGCGGCGGCTGATGTCGGCGGCGATCGCGGCGCGGCGCGACCTGATCGAGGGGCGCCTCACGGCCGGGGGGAGCGCGGGCTGAGGGCGAACCAGTCGGGCAGCCAGCCCATCCATTCGGCGCCGGCGAGCACGAGGCAGAGCGCGATCACGGCGAGGCCGAGGCGCACGCGCCCCTCGGAGGGCGGGTTGCGCGCCCATCGCGACATGCGCAGGAGCCAGCGCAATGCCGCCCCCTCAGCCGCCGCCCGAGCCGGGGCCGCGCGCGGCGGGGGGCGGCAGATCGATGAAGCGGACCTTCCCGATATGGCTGAGGTTGCGGTTGCGCTGCGCGAAGTCGATGCCGTAACCCACCACGAACTCGTCGGGAATCTCGAATCCCGTCCAGGTGGCGCGGATCGCCGCCTCGCGTCGCGAGGGCTTGTCGAGCAGGGCGCAGCTCTCAAGCCTTCGGGGCGAGCGCGTGGCCAGCATCTTCATCACCGCCGAGAGGGTGAAGCCGGTATCGACGATGTCCTCGACCACCAGCACGTCGCGGCCGTGGATGTCGCCGCGCAGGTCCTTGAGCACGCGCACCTCGCGCGAGGATTCCATCGCGTCGCCGTAGGAGGAGACCTCGAGGAAGTCGACCTCGACGGGCAGGTCGATCTCGCGCACGAGATCGGCGATGAAGACGAAGGAGCCGCGCAGGAGCCCGACGACGACGAGCTTGTCGGTGCCGGCGAAGGCGGCGGTGATCTCGCGCGCGAGCGCCTCGACACGGGCGGCGATGGCCTTGGCCGAGATCATCTCGTCGATCACGTAAGGTCTGTCCGGCATGGCGTCCCCTTGCGGTCGGCGGCCGTTTTAGCGACGAAGGCGCGGACTGTCACCGCCCCCCGCCGCCCGGACCGCCGCCCCAGATGCCGAGACACAGCGAGACGCGCGTCCTGCCCTACACGGCCCGCGAGATCTATGACCTGGTGGCCGATGTCGCGCGCTATCCCGAGTTCCTGCCCTGGACGGCGGCGGCACGCATCCGCTCGCGCCGGCCGGGCCCGGACGGATCGGAGGTGATGGAGGCCGATCTCGTGATCTCGTTCAAGGTGTTCCGCGAGAGCTTCGGCAGCCGCGTCACCCTGTGGCCGGAGCGCCGCCGGATCGAGACGACCTATCTGGACGGCCCCTTCCGCCACCTGCATTCGCACTGGCAGATGGCCGACCGGCCGGAGGGCGGCTGCGAGGTGAGCTTCGCCGTCGATTTCGAGTTCCGCAGCGCGATCCTGCAGAAGATCATCGGCGTCGTCTTCGACGAGGCGATGCGGCGCGTCGTGCGCGCCTTCGAGGCGCGGGCGGCGGAACTCTACGGGGTGCGGTGATGGGCGCCGGCCCTCCGGCCTCGGGGCGGCAGGGCCCGCGCGGGGATTTCGCCGCGCGCATCACCCGGATGCCGATCCCCCACGACGCCGTGCGCGCCGAAGCGGTGGCGGCCCTCGTCCGCGGGCGGGCGGGCCTGGCCGGGCCGCTGGCCGAGCTTGCCGCCGGGGCGGCGGGATGCAGCCCCTTCCTGGCCGGGCTGATCGAGCGCGAGGCGGAGTGGATCGGGGCGCGGCTGGCGGCCGGGCCGGAAACCGTGCTGGCCGATGCGGTGGCCGGGCTCGGGGCGCTGTCGCCGCCCGATGTGCCGGCGGGGCTGCGGCAGGCGCGCGCGCGCGTCGCCCTGACGGTGGCGCTGGCCGACCTGGGCGGGGTCTTCGCGCTGGAGGAGGTGACCGCGGCGCTGACGGACTTTGCCGACCGCGCGGTGGGGCTGGCGCTGCGGGCCGCGCTGGCCGAGGAGATCCGGCGCGGGCGCCTGCCCGGCGCGACCGAGGCGGACCTGGCCGGCGGGGCGGGCATGTTCGTGCTGGCGATGGGCAAGATGGGGGCGGGGGAGCTGAACTATTCCTCGGACATCGACCTCATCTGCCTGTTCGACGAGACCCGCTTCGCGCCCGCGGACCTGGCCGAGGCGCGGGCGGCCTTCATCCGTGCCACCCGGCGGATGGCGGCGATCCTTTCGGATGTCACGGCGGCGGGCCATGTCTTCCGCACCGACCTGCGGCTGCGGCCGGATGCCGCGGTGACGCCGGTCTGCATCTCGGCGGGGGCGGCCGAGCAGTATTACGAGGCGCAGGGGCGCACCTGGGAACGGGCGGCCTACATCAAGGCCCGTGTCGCCGCGGGCGACATGGCGGCGGGAGAGCGCTTTCTGGCGGCCCTGCGCCCCTTCGTCTGGCGCCGGCACCTCGACTTCGCGGCGATCCGCGACGCGCACGACATGCGGCTGCGGATCCGCGACCACAAGGGGCTGGGCGGCCCCCTGTCGGTTCCCGGCCACGACCTGAAGCTGGGCCCCGGCGGGATCCGCGAGATCGAGTTCTTCACCCAGACGCGGCAGCTGATCGCGGGGGGCCGCGACCCGGACCTGCGCCAGCGCGACACGGTGGGCGCGCTGGGCGCGCTGGCGGCGAAGGGCTGGGTTCCGGTGGACGTGGCCGACCGGCTGGCCGCGGACTACCGCGCCCATCGCGAGATCGAGCACCGCCTGCAGATGGTCAACGACGCCCAGACCCAGACGATGCCGACGACCGGCGAGGGGCTGGACCGCATCGCGCGGATGTGCGGGGCGGCCGATACCGGCGCCTTCCTGGCGCAGATCCGCGAGCGGCTCATGCGGGTCGAGGAGCTGACGGAGGGATTCTTCAACCCCGCCGGCGGGGCCGAGCCGGCACCCGTCCCGCCCGCGTTTCAGGCCGTCATCGACGGCTGGCGCGCCTATCCGGCGCTGCGGTCGGAGCGGGCGGTGGCGCTGTTCAAGCGCATCCTGCCCGACATCCTGGCCGGGCTGGACAGGGCGGCGAACCCGGCCGAGGCGCTGAACCAGTTCGACGCCTTCCTGTCGCGCCTGCCGGCGGGGGTGCAGCTCTTCTCGCTGTTCGCGGCCAATCCCCAGCTCATCGACCTGATCGTCGACATCGCGGCGACGGCGCCGGCCCTGTCGGACTATCTGGCGCGCAATGCCGGGGTGCTGGATGCGGTGATCGGGGGCGACTTCTTCACCCCCTGGCCGGGCGGGGCGCGGCTGGCCGGAATGCTGGCGGGGCGGCTGGAGGCGCCGGGCGACTACGAGCGGCGGCTCGATGCGGCGCGCATCTTCGTCAAGGAATGGCATTTCCGCGTCGGCGTCCACCACCTGCGCGGCCTGGTCGATGCGCCGGTGGCGGGGCGCGAATATGCCGATCTGGCCGGGGCGGCGGTGGCCGCGCTGTGGCCGGTCTGCGTGGGCGAGTTCGCGCAGCGGCACGGCCCGCCGCCGGGGCAGGGCGCGGTGGTGCTGGGCATGGGCTCGCTCGGGGCCGAGCGGCTGAACGCGGCAAGCGACCTCGACCTCATCGTCATCTACGACGCGGCGGGGGCAGAGGCCTCGGCGGGGCCGCGGCCGCTGCCGGTGCGCACCTATTACGCGCGGCTGACCCAGGCCCTGGTCACGGCGCTGAGCGCCCAGCTGCCCGAGGGGCGGCTCTATGCGGTGGACATGCGGCTGCGCCCCTCGGGCCGGCAGGGACCGGTGGCGGTGTCGCTGGAGGCCTTCCGCGCCTATCAGCTGGACGAGGCATGGACCTGGGAGCATCTGGCGCTGACCCGGGCGCGACCGGTCGCCGGGGAGGCGGAGCTTGCCGCGCGGGTCGAGGCGGTGCGCCGCGAGGTGCTGGCGGCCAAGGCGGCGGGCGCGCATGTCGCGGCCGACACCGCGGCGATGCGGGCGCGGCTTTTCGCCGCCAGGGGGCCGGACGGCGCCTGGGAGGCGAAGGTCGGGCCGGGGCGGCTGATGGACATCGAGCTTCTGGCGCAGTCGCTGGCGCTGCGGGCGGCCGATCCGGCCCGACGGGTCGAGGCGCAGCTGCGCGCGGGGCTGCGCGCGGGCCTTGTGGGGAAGGCAGAGGTGGCGGCGCTGGAAGAGGCCTATCGCCTGCTCTGGCGGCTGCATGCGGGGGCGCGGCTCTTGACCGACCGGCCGCTCGACATGGGCGCGATCGGCGAGGGCGGGCGGGCCTTCCTCTTGCGCGAGACGGGGGCGGCGGACCTTGATAGTCTGGCCGCGCGGCTGCGCGAAGCGACCGGCACGGCGGCGGCGATCGTCGCGGAGGCCCTGTCGGCGGGCGGGAACGGGGAGTAGGCGCATGGACCTTGGCCGGGCGGATCCCAAGGGGCTTGTCCGCGAGAGCTACGCGATCGAGGGGATCACGGCGCCGGAATGCCGGTCGATCTTCCTTGACTGGGCGCTGGGCCTGGCGGCGGGCACGGACCAGCACGAGGCGATGCGCAGCCTTCTGGGCCATTACGGCGCGGCGGCGCCCGACCATCCGATGACGCGGATCATGCGCGAGGGCCTGGGCGCGCCGGACCGCCCGCTGCGCCGGGGCGGGCGTGCGGCGCGGATGGGGCGCGACAGCGCGCAGGGCGGCTGAGGAACGGGGCGGAGGGACGGGGCGCGCGGGCCGGCCGGCGGGGGCAGGCGGCAGGGGCAGGCGGCAGGGGCAGGCGGCGGGCGCGGGGCGACCCCGTCAGCGCCGCAGGGCGGCGGCCGCGCGCGCCAGCGCCTCGATCCCCGCCCAGTCGCCGGCGGCGACCCTGTCCTTCGGCGCGACCCAGCTGCCGCCGACGCAGAGCACGTTGCCGAGGGCGAGGTAGTCCGCGGCGCCCGCGGGCCCGATGCCGCCGGTCGGGCAGAAGCGGACCTGCGGCAGGGGCGAGGCATAGGCGCCAAGCGCCTTCGCCCCGCCGATCGCCTCGGCGGGAAAGAACTTCTGCACGCTGTAGCCCTTCTCGAGCAGGGCCATGATCTCGGAGGCCGTGGCCGCCCCCGGCAGGAGCGGCAGCCCTTCGTCCTCGCAGGCCGCGATCAGCCGGTCGGTCGCGCCGGGCGAGACGCCGAAGCGTGCCCCGGCTGCCTTCGCGGCCCGCACGTCGGCCGGGGTGAGAAGCGTGCCGGCCCCGACAACCCCGCCCGGAACCCCGGCCATGGCCCGGATCGCCTCGAGCGCCGCGGGGGTGCGCAGCGTCACCTCGAGCGCCGGAAGCCCACCGGCCACGAGGGCGCGCGCAAGGGGCGCCGCGGCGGCCGCGTCCTCGACGACGAGGACGGGGACGACAGGGGCGAGGCGGCAGATGGCGAGGGCGGCTTCGGACTGCTGGGCGGGGGTCATGGGCGGGGTCCTTCCGGGGGGGGTGGTCCTGCTGACGGGAGGGCGGCGCCGGCCTAGACGACCAGGGCGGCGCCGGAGGTGGCCGGCCCGACCCCGCGGCGGAAGACCTCGAAGAGCTCGCGGCCGATCCCGCGGCCATTCGCCGAGAGGTCGGCCTCGACCGGCGGGCGGGAGGCGAGGTCGGCGGTGGTGGAAAGGGTGCCCGCCACCGCGTCGAGGCGCACCACGTCGCCGTCGCGCAGCCGNGCGAGCGGGCCGCCGCAGGCCGCCTCGGGGCAGACATGGATGGCCGCCGGCACCTTGCCCGAGGCGCCCGACATGCGCCCGTCGGTGACGAGGGCGACGCGCAGCCCGCGGTCCTGGAGCACCGAGAGGGTGGGGGTGAGCGAGTGGAGCTCGGGCATGCCGTTGGCCTGCGGGCCCTGGAAGCGCACGACGACCACGCAGTCGGCGGTGAATTCGCCGCGGCGGAAGGCGTCCTTCACCGCCTGCTGGTCGTGGAAGATGCGGCAGGGCGCCTCGACGACGTGGCGGTCGGGCGCCACGGCCGAGACCTTGATCACCCCGGTGCCGAGATTGCCCGTCAGCTCCTTCAGCCCGCCATGGGGCGAGAAGGGATCGGAGGCGGGCCTGAGGATCCGGTCGTTGAGCGTCTGGCGCGGCCCGTCCTGCCAGACCAGCCGGCCGTCCCTCAGCTTCGGTTCCTGCGTGTAGCGGTCGAGCCCGTCGCCGGCGACGGTGCGGGCATCGGCATGCAGCAGGCCCGCATCCAGCAGCTCGGCGATCAGGAACTGGAGCCCGCCCGCGGCGTGGAAGTGGTTCACGTCGGCAAGCCCGTTGGGATAGACCTTGGCCATCAGCGGCACGGCATCGGAGATGCGGCGGAAATCCCCGATCTCGAGCAGGATCCCGGCCGCCCGCGCCATCGCCGGCAGGTGGATGACGAGATTGGTCGAGCCGCCTGTCGCCATCAGCCCGACGATGCCGTTGACGAAGGCGCGTTCGTCGAGGATCTCGCCCGCCGGGCGGTAATCGTTGCCGAGCGCGGTGATGGCGGCGGCGCGTTCGACGCCGGCGACGGTCAGCGCCTCGCGCAGGGGCGTGCCGGGATTGACGAAGGAAGCGCCCGGCAGGTGCAGGCCCATGAATTCCATGAGCATCTGGTTGGTGTTCGCGGTGCCGTAGAAGGTGCAGGTGCCCGGCCCGTGATAGGCCGCCATCTCGGCCGCCATCAGCTCGGCCCGGGTGGCGGTGCCGTTGGCGAAGGCGTTCCTGACCTTCGACTTCTCGTCGTTGGGCAGGCCCGAGGTCATCGGCCCGGCCGGGATGAACACCGCCGGGACATGGCCGAAGGTGGCCGCAGCCATGACGAGGCCGGGCACGATCTTGTCGCAGACCCCGAGGTAGAGCGCGGCGTCGAAGGTGTCGTGGCTGAGGGCCACGCCGGCCGCGAGCGCGATCACGTCGCGCGAGAAGAGGCTGAGCTCCATCCCCGTCTGGCCCTGGGTCACGCCGTCGCACATCGCCGGGACGCCGCCGGCCACCTGGGCCGTGGCGCCGGCGCGCCGGGCGGCGGCGCGGATCAGGGCGGGGTAGTCCTCGTAGGGCTGGTGGGCCGAGAGCATGTCGTTGTAGGCCGTGACGATGCCGAGATTGGGCACCCGGCCCTCGGCGAGCGCGGCCTTGTCGGCGGCCATGGCCGCATAGGCATGGGCCTGGTTGCCGCAGGAGAGATGGGCGCGCGCGGTGCCGGCCCGGGCGGCGGCGGCGATGCGGTCGAGATAATCGCGGCGCGTGGCCTCGGACCGGCGGCGTATTTGGTCGGTGACGTCGCGGATCGCGGGGTGAAGCGGCATGGCGGGCCTCCGGTGGCGGGGGGCGTGGGCGAATCGGGCCGCGTCTAGCACGGTGTGTTAGCGCTAACAACGCCCCTCGGGGCGGAATCGGCGGACGGGCGGAATGGTAGGGGACGGGGCGGGCAAGGCAAGCCCGGCCCTTGTCCGGGGGCGGGCGGGCCGGGCGCGGCCGCCGGCGCCGGCCCTTCCGTCCGGCCGCCGCCTCGGCTATGGCCGCGCGGGGGGAGGCGGCGGATGGCGGGCGAACCTGACGCGACGGGACGGGACCCGGTGGTGCGGCTGCGGCCGAAGGCCGAGGCGCGCGCGATCCGGCACGGCTTTCCCTGGGTCTATGCCGACGAGCTGGTGATGGACCGGCGCACCGCGGCGCTGCCGGCGGGCTGCTTCGCGCGGCTCGAGGATGCCGAGCGCCGGCCGCTGGCGCGGGTGACGGTGAACCCGGCCTCGCGGATCGTCGCGCGGGTGATGGACCTCGACCCCGGGGCGGCGATCGACCGCGCCTGGATCGCGGCGCGCCTGGGGCGGGCGCTGGCGCTGCGCGAGCGGCTTTACGATGCGCCCTTCTACCGGCTCGTCCATGCCGAGGCCGACGGGCTGCCGGGCCTGGTCATCGAC